>CAYWYV010000048.1:0-10848 GCA_964462705.1 uncultured Dehalococcoidia bacterium | reverse complement strand
TTGGGTGAAGTATTGGATGCCCGGGTTCACGATGAACTCCATAACTTTGGGACAAGTCTCCTGGTCCGACGAACAGCAAGTCGATTCCATCAACTTGGGCGATTTCCTCACAGGCGTCGACCCCTTCTTTGTCTTCTATCATTACGCCTAGGAGAACATTGTCATTGGCGAAGTCAAAATAGTCTGGCTTTTGTGCTTTCCCAAATTCTGAATCTCTTCCCCCGCCCATTCCTCTCATACCTAAAGGGTGGTACTTGGCCATTTCAACAAACGATTTTGCCTCTGATGCACTTTTGCAGTGAGGCCAAATTAGGCCAGAAGCCCCAATTTCAAGAGTTTTTATAATCTGGTTGTATGGACCGTGCGGTATGCGAACAAAAACGTCGAGATTACATGTCCTAGATGCCAGAACTAGAGTGGCCAGATCCCTGAAGTCTGCGTGACTATGTTCCATGTCTACCCATACGCAGTCATATCCTACTGATGCTAGGGTCTCTACAACTGTTGGATCAAATACTCTGTTTATCTCTGGGACTTTTATTATTTCTCCATTTAACAGTTTTTGTTTTGTAATGTTTTCACGTTTTGTATATGCCATTGCTTCTCCCCAAGATGTTGTATTGATGTTGGCGATATTCTTCAAAACTTTAAAGTGTATTATTGCCGGGTTCTATAACAAGGGAGATCGTACACCATGAAGATAACAGACTTAAGGTGCGCCATTATTGGTGGGCAACCAGTAATAAGAATCAAAACAGATGAAGGCATTGATGGGTATGGATCGGCCGCTCGTCTGCGATCTGCTCATATTCGCTGGCATGTTGAACACTACAGAGATCTTATTCTTGGTTCCGACCCCACAGATGTCGAGAGGACTATGCTTAAAATTCGCCGGTTAGGGGCTTTCAAGCCGTGGGGTTCTTCAGTAAGTGGTATTGAAGTGGCATTGTGGGATATAGCTGGAAAGGCAGCCAATGTTCCGGTGTACAAACTTTTGGGAGGCAAAGTGAGAGATCGTGTGCGTGTATACAACGGCGCGATTCGGACGCCGTTACCAGCGAAAAACCCAGAGGACTATGCGGAATCGTCTGCGCGCATGAAAGATTTACCACAAGGATTCACAATAATAAAACAAGCAATTTCTTTCCATGGGAAAATGGATGCAGATGTGTCTGATTATTATTATGGGGATAACCAAGGAGTTAGCATTCCTGGGAGGCATCCTTCTCCCTCTTATCCGAACCGTGGATTGCTAACGGAAAAAGGTTTCGATCACACTGTGAATTGCGTAGTGGCTATGAAGGAAGTGTTGGGAGATGAAATTGGCCTTGCGCTTGACTGTGGACCTGGTATGACGGTGACAGACACTTTGAAGCTAGCTCAGGCTTTGGAGCCCTACAACATCATGTGGCTTGAAGATACAGTTAGAGGAGACTTTTCTTCCTCTGTAGACCCCGATCTTTTCTTGCAAATCACACCTTATACTACCACTCCCATTCATACAGGAGAACAGATATATTTGAGAGAAAATTTTAAAAACCTCATACAACAGAAAGCGGTCAATATAGTTGGTCCAGATCCTTTGGATGTTGGTGGGATAGCCGAGATGAAGTGGATTGCCCAGTACGCTGATCTACATGGAATACTTTTTGCTCCACATGGGATTGGGGTCGGTCTAATTGGTTTGGCGGCTCAGATACAAGCGGCGGCGACATATCCAGACAATTTTATTGCCTTTGAATATTCTACTGGTCGTCCAGACTGGTGGTATGACATAGTTCATGGGTTACCAGGCTTACAGGGTCAGCCCGAAACAATCGTTAGGGACGGATTTGTAGACGTATTGGACAGGCCGGGTTTAGGGATAACTTTAGATGTAGAAATTGCCCAGCAATATTTAGGATCTGAAGACAAAAACTTTTTCGACTGATAGAAAATATGTAGATTTATTTAGTAGTCTTCAATTACTGTGTTGGATAATGTACCTATTTGTTCGACCTTTACTTCGACCCTGTCACCTACATGGATTTCCGCTGTTTCGGGACAGCCGGAAGGGATGATATCTCCCGGGTAAAGTGTCATCACCTCTGACACCCAGCTGACTAATTTTGGAATGTTAAATAGCATATCTCTCGTATTTCCAGAAGCTGATAGTTTGCCGTTTACGAGGCACTCGATGTCGAGATTATCAGGATCGTTTATTTCAGTTTCAATGTGGGGACCTATGGGACAGAATGTGTCGTAATGTTTCCATCGCATAGTAATTCCCGCCCCTATTTCCGGGCGTTCAGGATAACTTGATATATCGACCGTTTCTCTCGCGCTCACGTCGTTTACGCATGTGTAACCGAATACGAAGTCCAATGCATTTTTTTCGTCGATATGCCGTGCCACCTTGGATATTACTATTCCAACCTCTGCCTCATGAATGACTGTCTTACAGCTACGCGGGAATACTATGTTTCCCTCATGTCTTTGATAGGTTCCGGGCTGCTTCATGAATATTCCAGGTCCATCTCTATCATCCCTGGCACCGTAGTTAGCCGCTATTGCAGGAATCTTATTCAGAGGAGAGATAGGCGCCAACAAGGTTACGGCGCTCAGTGAGTGAGTTTCATCGCTAATATCTATGCCATTAAATGGATCGCCTTCAATCGATCGAATGGTTTCCCCTTCCAATACTCCCCACTGGTCCTTGGTTGAAGTCTGAAACTTTACAATTTTCAAGAGTTACTCCTAGTAGTTATGATGTGAATTTACATCATATGAATCTATGCGTAAAGATGATAATGAGACTTATTGATTGTTACATATAAAGTCAGAAATTCTCTCTCCTATCATCATGGTGGCGGCATTTGTATTTGCCCTGACACAGTCGGGCATTATTGAAGCATCTGCTACCCGGAGGTTTTCTATTCCATGCACTTTGCCAAATTGATTCACCACGGCCATAGAGTCTGAAGCTGGTCCCATTTTGCATGTTCCAGAAACATGGTGAGTCGTTCTCACGTTTTTTAAAAGCCATTTATTGAATTTTTCTGTTGAACTCATATCTTTGTCGCTGGGCAAGACTCGTTCTTCAACTATGTCTTTATACTCTGCACTTTCCACAACGGAAATGCACAGCTCCACCCCTTCCCTAAGTCTCCTCAAGTCCTCTTCTTCTTGCAAAAAATTGTAATCTAGATATGGTTGGATTAGAGGATCAGCTGATCTGAGGGTAATACTACCCCGTCCCTTTGCGAGGTATAGCATCGCGGTGATAGCTATATGGTTTATGGAGTCTTCAGGTCCAAGGTAAACGCTTGGATTCGCGGTGCTCACTGGTTGTAGGAACATGTCATTACGTAAGTCCGAATTTGAAGCTGTGTATCTAAGTCCTACTTGAACCCGTTTGTATGGGTCAGGATCTTGTGAACTGTTTTCTTTTGTTTTCCACACTACCTGTGCCTGTGGATGGTCACGTAGGTTTTTACCGACTCCAGGAAGATCCTGAATAATTCTAATCCCGTGGCTTTGAAGGTGATTTGCGTCCCCTATACCAGAGATCATCAACAATTGAGGAGAACCTATTGCCCCTCCTGAAACTATTATTTCATCAGCCTCTATAATTGACGTCTTACCTTGATTGCTGACTGTGACGCCTTCGGCTTTAGTACCGTTGAAATTCAGTGACATGACAAACGCATTCGGAATGACGGTTAAGTTTTCCCTTTTCATTACGGGCTTTAGGTACGTGAGCCATGTACTTTGTCTGACCCGATCTATTGTGTTGAATGGTACTGGACCAACCCCTGTGGAATCGGGATCGTTATGGTCCTTGGTCGAGCTGAATCCAAGCGATTGACAGCTTTTATGAAAAGCCATCTGGTTTGGTTGCCATTCATCTTCAGGATCTCTTTTACACCTTACGGGACCTGTTGTTCCATGAAAATCTCCAGAAAAATCTAGGTCGGTTTCCAGTTTCCTAAAGAAAGGTAGGCAATCGTTATAGCCCCATCTATCGTTGCCAAAGGTAGCCCATGTGTCATAGTCGTCTGGTTCTCCTCGTAGGAAAATCTGTGCGTTAACTGAACTGGACCCGCCGAGAGTTGTCCCCCTCGGAACCAACATTGGTTGCTGGTGGTCAGTCGCCCTGGCAACAAACATGCGACCAGCACCACTTTTCGCTATATCTGCCCAGGAATTTACTTTGGCAGGGTTGCCCGCCGAGTCGTTTCTCTGTTCAAAACCCTTGATAAAATCTGGCAGATCAGCAAATCCAGAATACATAGGCCCGGATTCAATAAGAAGTACGGTAATGTCTGGATTCTCGGTTAGCCTGGATGCGATTATGGCGCCGGCTGATCCGGAGCCTATTATCGCGAAGTCGTAAGTATTATGACCCAATAGGGACGTCTCCAATTAATATTTATAAAGTAGTTAAAACACAAAAACTTTATTAAGAATTAGTTGCTTTATTAGTCACTAGATGTCAACGAGATATCTCAAGTAGCCTTATCTCTGAGTCCTTTTAAGCCACTCTGTATGTAACTCTGAAAAGTGCAAAGGAACATGCGTCCACCTGCGTCAACCCATCTTCCGATATTGCTGTCATTAGCAGTCGACCCAGTCGCATATCCTGCGGCTACGATTCTATTCATTGTCTTCTCCACAAGATCTTTGACATCTGGGTGGTCTGGATGACCTAAGTAATCAGGTCCCATGCTCTGAGACAAATCCCCCGGTACCACCATTAAGCAATCAATTCCTTCAACCGTTAATATGTCATCTAGGTTATCGATTGCCTCGACGTCTTCGATTAAACCCATAAGAAGTATCTCGTCATTGGCCTTTTGGATATAGTTAGAGACTCCAAGTCCTTGTCGGGATCCTCCCATTCCCCTTTTGCCAATAGGGGTGAATCTCCCTCCTCGTACAAGTCTTTCAGCATCAGCTTTGTTATCAACATGTGGTACTACTACACCCTGTACTCCCCTGTCCAAAGCCCTGCCTACCAGCCATGGGTCGTTGTTGTGAACCCTTGCCAGGGAGGTCATGCCCCATAAATCACAAACCCTAGATATGTCACTCAACTGGTTCCACGTTACAGGACCATGTTCCATTTCCACCCATATCATGTCTACGAGACCGGTTGATCCCAGAAAGTCAATCATATCGGTATCACTGGAGTTAACCGCTATGACGGGCTCGTTGTTTTTTAGTTTTTGCTTCGCTCTGTTTTGTCTCAGTTCTGCCATGATTTCTCCTTTTCAGAGTTACTTGTTTGATGGCTTCCAGCCGTAAATTTTGGTTAGACTCTCTCCCATTAATATTGATCTCTCAGATTCAGATAGTGAGTCGGTTACCCTGAATGACTCAACGCCTTGTTCATAGGTAAGCAGATCTACGGCCCTGGTCCAGTCCGTACCCCACATACATCTCTCTAAACCGTAAGCATTGAATATTTCTTCCAGCGGTTCCCATATGTCTGGGTATGGGAATTTTTCATGGGACAGGGTACAGGCCCCAGATATTTTAATAACTACATTGTCGAACGCAGCTAGGGAAATCACATTGTTCAAGTCAGAAAAAGGTTCTTCAGGAACAGGCGGGACGTGTGGTTGGATCAGACCTACATGGTCAACCACAAATCGTGTGTTTGGGTTTCGGGCGGCAAGATTGCGAAACATGGGTAAATTCCCCGCACACATTACATTAAGCGGGATATTTGCATCGGATACGGCGACACAAATTCTATCGAGTCCTGGATTGTCTTCGCTGTACGTGTCTGCACGAAGAAATAATCTTGCGCCTACAACACCTGGAGTTTCTGCCCAGGCGGCGATTTCATCAGCCACATGCTCCGAATCAGGGTTGAAGGGTTTTATAAGGGCAAAACGATCCGGATATGCCGCATACACTTCAAGAGCATAGCTTGGGTCATAGCCGTATAAGCTATTTGGTGACACAAGTATCGCACCGTCTACACCAACTGAATCCATGGCCTTAACCATGTCTTCTCCGCTGACTTCTTCGGGACCCTGTAAAAATCCCAGCCATGGTCTCTCTTCACTGTTGCGCAGATAAGAATGAACCTGGCAATCAATAGTTAACTTTTCTTCTGACATATATTATGTTCCTTTAACGATTAAGAGACGTTTTTGCCTTTAGCGCTTTGAGATTTCCTCCGGCTCCTTCAAGAAGAAATCCAAGGTCAGAATTACACATGATTACGCGCATGCCTTTGGATTCCCATTCTGACAACACGTCTATATTTCCCATGTGTATGCCCGGCGCGACACCTAGTTTGGAGGATATTTTTATCACATGTTCAATTGCTTCAACCACTTCTGGATGATCTGTCTGTCCAGGTACCCCGTACGACAGGGATAGATCCTCGGGACCAACAAGTGCTATATCTATTCCAGGAGTACTCAAAATTTCCTCAAGATTCTCAACAGCTACTTTCCTTTCTATTTGTGCGATGGCAATGGTGTCTTCATTCTGTGTTGATATGAATTCTGCTAAATCTCCAAATATGTAATCAGAGTGTGGGGCATCTGAAGATAATCCCCTCACTCCGACGGGAGGATACTTCATGTACTGAACTAGGCCTTTAGTATCTTCCACAGACTCAACTCTCGGTAACATAAGTCCCATTGCACCTGCATCAAGATTTCCTGCCACGAGGCTGTAATCCAAATTTCGTATTCGCACAAGTGGGCAAATTTGCTCAAGTCTGGCTACCCGAAGTATTTCTCGGACAACACCTTGGTCAAAGGGTCCATGTTCACAATCAATCATAAAGAAATCAAACCCTGCTCTATTGAAGATCTGGGCAGTGGTAGGTGTCGCCATTTCTTGCAGCATGGTTCCATATATTGTTTGACCAGTTTTAATTTTTTTCTTAATTGGATTTCTAAACATGCTTGGCCTCCCAAATATTTCAGTTCGCTGTGCTATTTATGTGTTAAGAGCTAAGTATTTTTGTTAGTTGGGTTACAAATGATGGCGTGGGGAACCAGTCTACCTTTAGGATTGAGGGATGGATTTATAAGGGACATTCCGATTTTTTCCATAATTTTTACGGATTGTGTATTTTCTTCTCTGGCGCTAGCGATGACTTTATTGAAAGACCATTTTTCCAGTCCGAGGGTAAGAACTGCCAGTGCGGCCTCTGTAGCCAGACCATTACCCCAGTAATTGCGATCAATCAACCAGCCCATTTCTGTTTCTCCCTTGTACTCTCCATAGGATCTCACAAGGAATCCACAGTAGCCGATTAGTATATCTTCGCGTTTTGAGATTATGGGCCAAGTTGTCCATTGCTGAGTCGAACTCTCAGCCATGCAGTGTCGGACAAACTGTTCTACTTGTTCGAATGTTGCTGGCCTATAGTCCCATACATAGCGCATCACCTCTTCGTCGGACATTACTTTGTGAAGTGCTTCAATATCTTTGAGACACCACTCACGAATTATGAGTCTTTCAGTTTCGGTAATTATTCCAGTCAACCCTTCGCCTCACAAATATTTCATCCGGGGGAGAACCGTATCACAACATTTTCTAGTTGTTATTTGAGGGGCGCACTATCCAGTTTTCTTAGGCACTATTGCAGTTCTTTACACCCTATCAGTCTTTTGGCCGTGCTAAGGGAAATTAGCTGCTACTATTCCTCCAATAAATTGGTTGAAGGGGAATTCAAAATGAAGATTAGAAGCATAAAGGCATATGGGGCAAAGTTCCCTGTCCCCACATCGTCAGAAAATGCAGCCCGTGAGAGTTGGTTTATAGACTCGGAAGTGGCTAATCCTATGTCGCGATATCCAAGGTTCAAGAGACACAGGGACCTCTGGAAACCTCCATGGGAAGAGTTATCTGTCTGTGTCGTTACAGCAGAGGATGGAAATTTTGGAGTCGGAATGACTACCTTCAGTGGCCCTGTCAACTCCCTAATCAACGACCATTTTGCCCCTTTACTAGTCGGGGAAAATGGTATGGCGATCGAAAAAATCTGGGACATGATGTTCAGGTTGTCATCCCCCTACAGCGCGGCAGGTATAGCAAGTTATGCAATCAGTGCTGTGGATTTAGCGCTGTGGGACCTGAAGGCAAAAATAGCTGACATGCCCGTCTATGAACTTCTTGGTGGCCCTGCCAGAGAGAAAATTACCTGCTATGCGACAGGAAATGATACTGACTGGCATATGGAACTTGGGTTCGGGGCTACGAAGTTGGCATGTCCTTATGGGCCCTCTGATGGTTTAGACGCTTTGGACAAAAATGAAGAACTTATTTCAAATAATAGGGACTTGATCGGTCCTCACGTCGAGTTGATGCTTGATTGCTGGATGGCTTTTGATCTTGAATTTGCAGTAAGGCTCGCAGAACGAATGAGGTCGTACAACTTAAAGTGGATAGAAGATTGCTTGATACCGGAAGATTACCAAGGGTTTAAAGAATTAAGGAAGCGACTCCCTTGGCAGTCGCTTGCAACGGGTGAACATTGGTACACATCCCTTCCTTTCCTGTCGGCAGTTTCTGACAGATCAGTGGATTATCTTCAGCCAGATATACAGTGGGTTGGGGGGATGACTGCCGTCGTAAAAATTTGTCATATAGCAGAGGCGGCCGGAATATCAGTTATACCTCACGGAGGTGCAAATACGTCTTATGGGCAACACGCATGCTATGCAATGCCGAATATTCCTCTCGGTGAGTATTTCATGCAGACAAGCCCTGGAATGCGACTTGATCACTTCGAGAGATCTGGTACCCAGTCAGCGGGCGTATCAGTACCACACAATGGATTTATAATTCCAAACGATTCCCCAGGATTTGGAATTGAACTGACGATGGAGGACATTGAGAAAGCGACAAAGTGATGTAGAAGATGTTTTAAACGGCGAGGGTTACAGAATTGAACCTGTATTCTGAAGTTCAGTTATATCTTCCCAGTTGTAGTTTAGTTCCTCTATCAATATAGACTCAGTGTCCTGTCCAAGTTCTGGAGCTTCCTTCCATATGCTGGCTGGAGTGTCACTGAAGGTAACTGGAAAACTGCACATCTTAGTTGTTCCCAGAGTAGGATGCTCAAATTCGGATATGTAATTGTTCGCTATAACCTGAGGGTCATTTTTCAGCTCGCTTACATACTGAACTTTTGCAAATATTAAATCTTCATATTCATTAAAAATAGATACCCATTCATCAGAAGATTTAGTTTTGAATCGTTCGGCGATTATCCTTGTTAGTTCTGGTGATCCAGCGGTCATACCTTTAATTTCACCCACGAATGGATGATCAATATATTGTGTTATATCTAAAGCAGTCGCAAAATCAGCCCAATATCTTTCAAACTGGGCGCTCATAAATTGGATCCATCGACCGTCTCCACATTCATAGGCATTTACCAAGGGGTTCAGCGGATTCTTTCGGTCCATAGAACCAAATTGGTAGTTGGAGAGTAGTTCCATTCCCACTGATAGTCCTTGTAACCACATACTGCTGCTCAAATGGGATACGTCAACCCTCTGACCTTTCCCGGTTTGCTCCCTGGCAAATAAAGCAGAAACTATGCCTAGGCATAGTATAATTCCACCCATCTGATCCGATACAGCTCCGGCTACGTATGAGGGTTCATTCTGTCCGTCAAAGGTCGCTGACATCATCAGTCCTGACCTAGCTTGTCCGCATCCATCTAGAGAAGGTTTTGAGGCATCAGGTCCGTCTGGGCCGTATCCAGATCCAGAAGCGTATATGAGTTTTGGATTAATCTTCTTTAACGTTTCATAATCTACTCCGAGTTTTTCTGGAACCCCCTTTCGATAGTTTTCCACAAAAACATCTGCGGACTTAACTAATTCATGGACTATTTGTATACCTTGTTCTGTTTTCAGGTCTAAAGCGATTCCTCTTTTGTTTCTGTTGCATGTTTCAAAATATGCATTTCTTCCACCTTCAAGTCCTATTGGCCTGGAACTCATCCTTGCGACCGCCCTGCCTATATCGCCGTCGAGGGATTCTATTTTCACGACGTCAGCTCCCATGTCACCCATCATAGAGGAAGCCACTGGACCAAATTGATATGATGTCCAGTCCAAAACTTTTACGCCACTCATGGCTCCTTTTCTTGGAATTGCACTAGTAGCATCGTTCATCTTCATCACTTCACCTCTCCTTACTACATTTACCAAACGGCAAACCTTCAAACTTGTCTATTTGCGGCTACCCAAATTTGGTCGGATGGAAATTCACCTGGGACTTGACGGCAGCCGATGGGGATCTCCCTGATAGACACTTGAGTCGAATTTATCAGAAATCTATGTCCGTACAAAATGCCTTGGATTGTTTTGTGGATGGTTTGATACTCATCTGAATGGTTTTTTTGTGTTGTTAGTGTAAATAATTGATGATTTCGATTGGGTGTTAATATCCAAAAAGATAAAAAGTATTGGAATAAGGATTTGATATGTACTGGAAACAAACAGAAGAAACAGACATAAATAAAGTTGAACGTATTCACGATGGAGACGGATTAATAAAGCGTAGAAATCTTTTCGGATCAGCGAGCCATCTACCTGTAGATATCGAAATATGGGAGTTAGATGAAGGGGTAAGTGAAGGTGATCACGTACACAGTGATAATCGTCCCTTAGAGGAATTCTATTATTTTCTACAAGGTACTGGGGAAATGACTATAGAAGAGGAGATTATTCCAGTCAGTATCAATGACGCTGTTATGGTTCCTCCTGGCGTTGACCATGGAATTCGGAATACTGGGCAAGGACCATTAAAAATGATGATTGTGTGGGGGATTTCTGAAGGATTATATGAGTTTTAAATGAGTGGGTCGGGGTTATTTAT
>CAYWYV010000047.1:0-10872 GCA_964462705.1 uncultured Dehalococcoidia bacterium | reverse complement strand
TTGCATAAACATAATTTCTCTTTCGTGGTTGGTGTATTTTTCAGCTAGACTTAAAAGTCTTTCCATATCCCATCGCCCAATGTCTTTGATTTTCGATAGTCTCCAGATCCACTTCATTAGTCTTCCAGTGGGTCTTTCATAGGCCTGGCTTATCCCCAATAGAAAATTTGCATCTCTCCATGGAATGCCATATTGGCCCATTTTGTCCCAGCGAAATATTCTGTCTTCTTCCTGATCCAGTGTTGAGATATTTTCAAAGTAATCTTTCCAGATTTCTAATGTTTCGACAGGAATATCATCAAAATCCGGCTGAAGATTCAAAAAGTTAGATATATCCGATAGAGACGACCCTTTTAGCCATTCTTGCCATGCGAAAAAGAACTCTTTTTTTTGTTGGATAGGCTGTTCCAAGGGATTCAAAGGCTCTCCTTATATCAAGTCTTGTCTTATCTGGTCTTGGTGAAATACTGTTTAAATTAACTCAGATCGGAGTTCAAGAGGACGTTAATACAATGTGCCGTTACTGCTCATTGTTTATTTTTACTAAAATATTGCGATAAATTATGGTCAAGGTTATTCTCTCAGATAAAGGTGGATATATGGAATCTAAGTTTTGGCTTATGAAATCTGAACCTAAAGACTATTCGTTCGACGACCTTAAATCAGAGACGAATGCAACAGCGGAATGGGATGGAGTACGCAATTATCAGGCGCGTAACCTACTTAGAGATAGCATCAAATCGGGAGACAGGGTGATTTTTTACCATTCTAATTCAAAGCCATCCGGAGCGGTGGGAACTGCCGTGGTTGTCAGAGATGGGTATCCCGATTTTACTGCATGGGACCCAGATTCTGACCATCCTGATCCCCGAAGCACAGAGGATGATCCACTATGGTACATGGTGGACATAAAGGCTGATCAAACTTTTGAGAGGGTGGTCTCACTGAAAGAAATTAAAGCTACGGCAGCTCTCTCAGATATGGTTCTAGTGAAAAATTCGAGACTTTCAGTTCAACCAGTCACTGAAGACGAATTCCAGCTCATCTTATCAATGGGTCTTTCCTAACACTATTTCTTGGGGATAGTCTGAATCGTTTTATGAATACTGAAGATACCAACCTTGTTATCTTAATGAAGGAGACTTGGGATTCTGTTGCTGAGTTGATGGCATCCTTATCAGGCGAAGATTGGTTGTTACCTACTGATTGCCCCGGGTGGACTGCAAAAGATTGCTTTGCCCACCTTATTGGTATCGAACAGCGCTTACTTGGTTATTCCGTCCCTAGTATTACTCTGTCGAATGAAGATTTGACCCATACCAAAAATGAACTTGGTATCGAAAATCAAATTGATGTCGTGTTAAGGCGGCTAACTCCTACTAAAGAACTTATAGAAGAGTACAGATTTTTGACATCTGAGAGGTTAGACATTCTAGACCAATCTGATTCTCTCACCAAAAAGAGAAAAGCCCCTGACGGCAGAACAGTGAATGAACGGGAACTAATTTCCATAAGGATTTTGGATTGTTGGGTGCATGAACAGGATATAAGGCGAGCGATTGGGAGACCTGGGAATTTGTCAGGGTCTACAGCAACACATGTTTTCAGCCGATTGAATAAGACTCTGCCGTTCATTCTTGGGAAGAAAGTCAAGCTTAAAAATGGTTGTACGGCTCAATTTGTTATCCAGGGAGATTATGCTGAGACAATTTCTATTGGTTCTTGCGCAGGTCGTGCTAGGGAGATAGACGACTTAGATAACCCATCTGTTGGATTAAAAATGCATTGCGAAACCTACTTACTATTATGCTGTGGGCGGATGTCCTCACAAGAAGCTGTTAGTGCCGACAAAGTTACAATAACGGGCGATCAAAATTTGGGGCTTTCCATCCTTAATTACATGAACTTCATGCCCTAGACAGCATTCTTTTCTCCCATCTCTATATACCCTTAACCAGTATTTCTATTATTCTCGGAGCGATTTCTCTAGCTTTTTCTTTCAAGGTTTGCTGATCAAGGCTTCCAAGAGGATGATCCATAACAGCGAAGGGATAATCAGGGATTCCCCCTATTTTGGCCATGGCAACGCCACTTGTTATGAACGGTTCGGTGCAGATAACTGCTGCTGGGACACCTTGTTTTTCAAACTGTATTCCGTCGTGCACACTGCACGATGAGCAAGACCCTCAATCCCCTGAAGCGGTAATAATTACGTCACAACTGCTTATAACGTTTGAGAGAATGTCGTCAGGACAAGGTCGCGAAGCATTCCCTTTATTTTCCTCAATGCCTAGTTTGATATCGCTATTTTCTTTAAGAACGTCATAAACATGTTTTAATAATTCAGAAGAATTTCGTTTACCGTTCGCCAACAATCCTATAGTGACTCCATCAAGTGACTCAGGGCGAATTGCCATGAGACTTTTTTCGGTATCGGGCTCTATGGTGGGATTAAGAACTTTTATTCCAACTTCTGAAGCCATCGTCTCCTCCATCGTTATCATTACTGGGTTGGGTTGCAGTTTATCTTGAGAAGGTCTCCTCCCTATCCTATCAGCTTAGAAACGGATTGGGAGTTACTTCCGCCTCCCCAGATAGGTATGACACAGGAAAAAGCTCCTGCATTACCCCCAGCAACCATTATAGTGAAGCTCTCAGGCCCGATTGAGGAATGAGTAATCTTTGGACCTGATGGTTTTGGGCCTGGATTTATAGAACCCTGTCCCCATTTTTCATTAGATCGAACAGCCATATTAAACAGATAATCTTTTACTTGCCCCTTCGTCCATCCTTCGGCTCCTAGATACTTAGCATGTTCAGGGCAGAACACGATGATTATTTCACCTTGGTTTGGGCCGGCTGCGAACAAAGCGTCAGAAAAACTTTTCAAAATATTTTCTGGGTTTTTTTCTGAATGATTGCTGACCTGAATAGGGGAAAGACCTGCAAAAACTGTTACAGAGCTTTGATTTGTGGTGAAACCTCTCTCGACACCTAAAGGTTCGAAGGGTGATCTGGCCATATTTTCTGTTATGCACCAAGTATATTTTCCGGGATGCCCCAAAGTTGCCTTGTCTATTTCACCTGATCTAGAACCCGTTGCGTTGATGAGAGTTAGTCTAATTGCGCGTCCAATTGTCGCATTTGCACGGTGGCCTGGACCAAAAACGCTAGTTATGCCATTAACCCCAATGCTCTCAGCTTCAGGCCCGCTTATAACAGCTAAAACAGCCGCTCCCATCGTGCTGGCGGTAATGGCATGCAGGTTAAATTCCGGTTCTAATACAGCCTCTATTGAAGCCAGAACAGAAGGGAAGTATGCTGGTTTGCATCCTGCCATCACGGCATTTATAGCAATTTTTTCTAGGGTAATTGTCCTGTTCTTAACTGGTTCCACCCCTATGATTTCAGATGGGTCACGATGTGAGTGTGAGATAGCTTTGAGAACATTACTCTCTGTGGGTAGTATTATCGGTAATCCATCGGTCCATCCACTGGTAATATAATGTTCAGTCGCTTCCGTCTCACTTCGGAATGTAAGAGTTTCTGATATAAGAGTTTTTTCCATATTTGAATCTTTTCTCCGTCAATTCCTTGCTGTTGATCTGGATAGTCTGGGTTAATCTAAATATAATGTCAGCCTACAGACGATTATAGAAAAAATTCAACTATCATGGACGACTGGCTTGATAGCTAGTTTGAAATAAATAAGTAATTTAGCTTAACGATTCTTGAAATATAGTGCAGTAGATATGTATGATCATTACGTCATATATGTATTTTTGAAGTGATAAGTTATTAATAAGACGTTTATGGAGGGTTAATAATGGTTACAGCCCGCGAGAAATCTCTCGTTGTAGTTCAGCTGAGCGGGGGAAATGATTACTTAAATACAATCGTTCCTTACGGCGATGACGAATACTACGACTTTCGGAAGACGGTTCATATCAACCAGGAGTCGGTGCTTCCTGTAGATGGCACCTACGGTTTCAATCCGAATCTAGGGCCACTCAAGCAGCTTTACGACGAAGGTAAAGTAGCAGTCATAAATGGCATAGGATATGACAATCCAAATCGCTCACATTTCCGTTCTATGGATATTTGGCACACTGCTTTGCCCGATGAGATAGGGAATGAGGGCTGGCTAGGCCGTGTTATTCGTGAAATAGATCCCAATGGCGAAAATGTTCTTACGGGAGTCAATTTTGGCAGAGGATTACCGAGAGCCCTAGGAGTAAGAGGTGTTCCTGTAGCATCTGTGGGGAATTTAGAGACTTATGGACTGTTCACCGACATCGAGGATGAAGCGACTAGGAGTCTAGCTCTTCGTGCTTTTGCCCATATGTATGGTGGAGTTCAGGGAAAGGACCCAGTATTGGACTTTTTAGGACAGACCGGCTCCAATGCCTTAAAAGGTGCTGACATACTCCGCACTGCTCCTGAGAAATATTCCTCCTCCATAGAATATGCAGCAAATCCTATTGCTCAAAGTATGAGGAGCGCTGCACAGGTTTTGTTTGCAGACCTTGGCACTCGAGTTTTTTACACACAACATGGTAGTTTTGACACCCACTCTGGTGAACTTACCTCCCATGCCAAGTTGTGGCAGGAAGTTTCTGGAGCAATTGGGGACTTTTACGATGATTTGAAAGAACACGGTCGAGAAGATGAAGTAGTAGTCCTCGTATTCTCGGAATTTGGTCGACGTATTAAAGATAACGGTTCTGGGACTGATCACGGTTCAGGTGGAGTCGCGTTCGTTGTAGGTAGTGAAGTTAAGGGTGGTATGTATGGACAGTATCCGTCTATAAGGGAAGCGGACCAGTTGGAAGGAGATCTCCATTTCAACAATGACTTCCGTTCGACATACTCGACAATAATAGAGAATTGGTTCGGGTTAGACGCTGTACCGATAGTAAATGGAACATTTGAACAGTTCGATTTTGTGTCTCGTTGAAGTCGAAGAGATAGTTGTGGTCGGTAATACTCAAGGGAGATGGGGTGTTGAAACATGAGTGACTTGGCACTTTTTGCGCATTTAATGAGGCGTGCCGGTTTTTCGGCAACTCGAGATGAATTGGACTCCTGCGTTGAGCTAGGTTACGAGGCCACCGTAGAGGAATTACTATCTCCAGGGGAACCGGGGAATATGCCCGACGATATTATTCGCAGATATCACGTCGATCAAAATGAGCTTAGGCAATTGGATGGGGCTGGCGCATACTGGATATATCGGATGATAACCACCCAAAACCCTCTGGAAGAGAAAATAGCTCTGTTCTGGCATGGGCTTTTTGCTACTGGATATGCGAAGTTGAATCAGGCGCGGGCTCTTCTGAACCAAATTGACATGTTCAGATCTTCGGGTCTGGGCAGTTTTAGAGATCTTCTAGTCGATTTGTCTAGAGATCCGGCAATGATTATATGGCTAGACAATAACGAAAATCACAATGGGGCCATAAACGAGAATTACGGTCGGGAGCTGTTGGAACTCTTCTCCATGGGAATAGGCAACTATTCAGAAGATGACATTAAAGAATGTGCTAGAGCTTTTACGGGTTGGACTCTCAGGAATCAAGAGTATATGTCTATGCGTGCGAGTAAAGATTCTATCTGGCCCTATGGAAGAATCGCTTGGCATTACCAATATAAAGAAGATGACCATGATTCAGGCGGTAAAAGATTTTTGGGCGAGCAAGGCGATTTCAATGGTGATGACATAGTCGATATTATTGCAAAACAAGATGCTACAGCCCGATTTTTGGTAACAAGACTGTTTCAGTTTTTTGCGGCCGACTCGATTGACTCCGATGGCGAACCAGTAATCGAAGATATGGTCAAAGCTTACTTCGAATCTAATTATGAAGTTGCTTCAGTGTTACGTGTTTTATTCAACTCTGAGTATTTTAAATCTGATAAAGCTCGCTACGCCCGAGTGAAAGGTCCTGTAGAGTCTGTTGTTGGAACTGCCCGGATGGCGGGGAGCTATTTCGAGCCTACGTTAGACGTGCATGGACTTTGGGCGCAGGCCATGTTCATGGGACAGGGTCTTCTTGCTCCTCCAACAGTGGAAGGGTGGCATGAAGGAACAGAATGGATCGACAGTGGGTCTTTGGTAGAAAGAGTTAATTTCGCCACGAAAGAGTTTGGAGATCCCAATAAGCCGGGAGTGAGCAACATTATTGAGAAGTTGTCGCAACGTGGGAATGGAACCTTAGATTCCGAGACATTAGTTGATGGCTGTCTCGATCTTATAGGGCCGATCCGAGTTGAAGATAGAACCAGGGAAGGATTGGTTGAGTTTGCTGATGCCCTTGGAGAAGTGAATCTGGTAAATGCGGGGTCAGCAGAGAGACAAAAAGTAGCTGACACTCTGAGCATGATCGCATCCACCAGGGAATATCAGCTAGCATAAACTCGAAATAAATAGTAACGGAGTTTTTGCCCATGTCCTCGACTTCCACTTCAAACGCTCGCTACCTGAAGACAATTGGTATCGTCAATAATGGCTACAACGGTAGAGGATTTGCCAATCCGTATGATGTGGCCGTTTCAGAAGAAGGAAACCTTTTTGTTTTAAACAGGTGTGACCCAGCAAGGCGCTCTGCTATTAGAGTTGGCGTTTGTAATCTTGACGAGGACTACCTCTTCGAATTTGGCTTTGGCTTCGGTGATGGTGACGGGCAGATGGTGTGGCCTGTTGGAATAGAGTTTGATAAAAATTCCAGGGTGTTGGTTTCTGACGAGCACAACAACCGTATTTCCATCTACTCCTCTGAGGGTCAGTTCCTGTCACATTGGGGGACGATGGGAGAGAACCAAGGGGAATTCCAAGGTCCCTCAGGTATAGCAATTACACAGGACAATGTTGTGTTTATTGCCGATCAGAAAAACCATCGCATACAGCAATACACGCCGGACGGAGAATTTATTGGACAGTGGGGCACCCATGGTACTGATGAAGGCCAGTTCAATCTCCCTTGGGGAATGGCTTTTGATGCTCTGGAGAGACTGTATGTCGCTGATTGGAGAAACGATCGTATACAAGTTTTCTCCCGTGACGGACAGTTTTTGAAAATCATAGGCTCATCGGGTTCCAGCGAAGGGGAATTATCTAGACCTTCTTCAGTGGCAATAGACAGTCGAGGGGATGTTTATGTAGGGGACTGGGGAAATGAAAGGGTCCAAGTTTTTGACGACCAAGGGACGTTTAAATATACCTTGAGGGGTGAGGCTACGTTATCTCAGTGGGCAGTAGAATTTTTTGAATCCAACCCGGATGAGATGGAGCAGAGGGAAATTTCAGAGCTTCTGCCAGAGATTCCGGAGCATCTCAATAGCCCGCATCATATATCTTCGCAAACGGAGTCATTTTTTTGGGGACCGGTTTCTGTTGTTATTGACCAAAATGATTTGTTGTATGTGGTTGAGTCCAATAGGCATCGTATCCAAGTTTACGAAATCCGCTGATTTCTATTTTGGCTGGATGAACTCTAACCAGTTTCCTTCAGGATCCTGGCAATAACAGATTCCTCTCCGAGAACCATCTGGATTATCCGTGAATATTGGGTCTGTAACGAAAGTGATACCTTTAGCAACCAAATCCTTATGAAGTTTTTCAAGGTCATCAACGTTGAAGCATACGTGGGCTGCGCCTAGCTGGTTGCGATTTAGGTGTCCTTCTGGACTTTCCGGGTGGATGTAATGGACTAGCTCGAGGGAATGTTCTCCGTCCGAGCCAACGAAAACAAGAGTTCTATGCGCTCCTGGGATTCCAGTATGATCACCTGTTTCAGGTGCTTTACTGTCTACCTCTCTTTCTACACGCAATCCTAAGTCGTCTCTGTAGAAAGCTACCATTTTGTCGATGTTCTGGACAACAAAACCAGAATGATTAAATCCCGTTACCATTCGTTAAGACCTCCACAATCGCTATTTTTAGACGTTTTAGATACTTTTAGGTGTCCTAGAAGACCAAGGATAGTCGTACCCGGGTTTTAATTGCAAACGCACACAACGAAGTGTATTCTTCGATGATAATTTATGTTTGTTATAACGATCCTAAAAATTCCTTTTTTCTGGGCTGCTGCTGGCTTCTTAGCGGGTGTTGCGCTGGGAGTAAACAATATTTCAGTCTGGCTAATTGCCGCCTTGCTTATAGCATTTCTGGCAGTCGTGAAAATTAGCGGGCCAGCTAGAGAAGAAAGCGAGGGATTCTTGTTCTCCGGTGGCAGCGCACTGATGCTAGCTTGGATATTAGGATTCGCTGTAAAAGGAATCATATTCTAGTCGGACTTTTGCATTTGCCGATTGGGTAATCAGAATTTTGGATAACTGTGTTGTCTAGTTCACCAAAGTCAAGCGTGAGTATTTTTGCAACCTGCGTGGTAAACCATATTTATCCGGAGGTTGGTTTAAGCACTGCTCGAGTATTGGAGCATTTTTCTTGTAAGGTAAGTGTGGAGCAGAACCAGTCTTGTTGCGGGCAGCCTTTTTTTAATTCAGGGTTTCGAAATGATGCGAGGAAGCTCGCAGAGAAACTGATTGAAACTTACAAAGAGGTTCCTGGGGACATTGTTGTGCCTTCAGGCTCGTGTGTCAGTATGATCCGAAACCATTATCGGGAGCTCATTGGACCTGAACATTCTTTGAAATCTGAAGCGGAAGATCTTGCTGGCCGTATTTTTGAGTTCTCTGAATACCTAAATAAATTGGTTACTGATGGGGATTTTTTCTCAAAAGTAGCTAGTAAGACTCCAGATAAAAAATTGCCTGATGTTGTTTACCATGAATCCTGCCATCTTCACAGAGATCTGGGTGTTGGTGACGGTCCCCAAACTATTCTTAGGAATCTTCCTAATATCAACCTAGTGAATTTAGAACAATCTGAAGTGTGTTGTGGTTTCGGAGGGACATTCGCGATCAAATACTCAGAAATATCAGCCGCTATGATGAATGAAAAAGTGGACTTAATCGAAAAATCTGGGGGCGACATTGTCACATCTTGTGACTCGAGTTGTTTGATGAACATTGATGGAGGTATTAGAAAACGGGGTCTCCCCGTAAAGGCTAAACATCTCTCTGAATTGCTGGATGAAATGATTTCGGAATCTCAAGAGCGATGAAACCAATAACAGAAAAATTTAGAGAAAAATCCTCTTCGACGCTTCACGACTTAAAGATTCAGAAAAATTTATCCGGTCTCTATTCGGGTTTTTATAAGGCACGATTAGATGTCACAGCAGTGACAGAAAATTGGGAACAAATGCAAGATCAAGCCCGCCTGATCAAAGAGCATACGTTGAACAATCTTCACCACTATTTAGAGATGCTGGAATCCAAAGTAGTGGAAAATGGTGGCAATGTACATTTTGCCGATACAGCTACTGATGCTAGCAACTACATTTTGAATTTAGCTAAGGCCCGGGGAGTCAAAACGGTGGTTAAGAGTAAGTCTATGCTTTCAGAGGAGATGTCTCTGAATCAAAGTCTGGAAGATGAGGGGATTGAGCCGGTTGAGACTGATCTTGGAGAGTATATCGTTCAACTCGCTGAGGAAACTCCTTATCACATCATTGCTCCTGCTATACATAAGTCTAGTGGAGAAGTGGCTGAGCTTTTCAGCGAAAAAATAGGCACAGACTCTGGGTTGGACATTGAAGACTTAACCGAAGTTGCAAGAAAGCAACTCAGGCAAAAATTTATAGAAGCTGACATGGGCATTACAGGGGGAAATTTTTTGGTGGCGGATACAGGTACTCTAACGCTCGTTACTAACGAAGGTAACGGCAGAATGTGTACTTCTCTTCCTAAAATACATGTAGCTGTTGTGGGAATGGAAAAGGTTATACCCTCTATGGCAGACTTGGGGCTTTTCTTGAGACTTTTGATAAGGTCAGCAACGGGGCAGTGGATGTCTAGCTACGTCACAACTACTTCTGGTCCCAAAAAAGAGGGAGATATTGACGGACCGGAAGAGTTCCATTTGGTTATTGTGGATAACGGTCGTTCCGACATATTGGCCAATAAGGAGCTACGAGAAGCACTTTACTGTCTCCGTTGCGGAGCCTGTCTAAATGCGTGCCCTGTATACCGAAAGGTGGGTGGTCACTCCTATGGATGGGTATACCCTGGCCCGATAGGTGCAGTGGTCACTCCAATGCTCACGGGGCTGTCCAAAGGAAAAGATTTACCTTTTGCGTCTAGTCTCTGTGGGGCATGTAAAGAAGCATGCCCGGTCAAAATAGATATACCTAGAATGCTACTTTATATGAGGAGTGAGTTGTCTGAAGGTAAAGATTACCCTGAAGAGGTTTCCTCAAGCATTATTGACAGGATTACATACAGAATAGCTAGTTATGTTCTAGGCAATGCCAAATTATCGAAACTTTTACATGGTATTGGAAGTAAACTGGTGAAAGTTTTTATGGGAAATAGAGTACCCTTGCCGCCCTCCTGGTCTTCTCATCGAAAATCGCCTGATCTACCGAATAAAACATTCACTCAACTGTGGGACAAATATAGATCCGATGGTGAATGAATATGGGTAGAGATCAATTTCTAGCTAGAGTAAGAAAAGTTGTGGAGTCCGTAGGGGAGGAATCTATTAATTTCCAAGACGCACCTTCCTATTTATCTGATGCTAGAGTAAATAGCCAAGCAGCCGAAGTTTTAAAATATGCCTCAGATCACTGGCCAGATTTATCTTCAGCATTATTGGCTAGAGCTGAGTCTCTGGGCTGCAAGTGAACAGATGCTCCAATTCAGAAGATGCTTTTGAATATGTAGAGTCTGTTGTCGCTGATATTAGCGCAAAAAACATGGTGATTACAGATCAAGGAAGCATACGGGATATTGGTTTGTCCAAGTTAG
>CAYWYV010000046.1:0-11223 GCA_964462705.1 uncultured Dehalococcoidia bacterium | reverse complement strand
ACATTTTGGCACGATAATGGGGTTTGTCTCTATTGCTATAGCAGTTCCGGCATTCGTCGGACCCATCATAGCTGGTCAAAGCTTTGACCAGACCGGTAGCTATGCTACGGCTTTTTTCATCACTGCAGCCATATTTGCTATGGGAGCTTCTGTTTTAGTTCTAGTTCGTACTAACGAAGCTTTACCAAGTAGGTGAAACAAGCTTTATAAGCACCGTGAAGGGTGAGCGTTTAAAGGTTATTTAGATATCGGACCAAACTGGACTCCTCCCAATTAGCCGTCGTAAGTTCACTAACTGCAAAACTCTCCCTGTGCTGTTCCTGCTCTGAAAACCTACTAGCTAATTCTTGAGCGTCCTCCTGGCTCTGGTAGTTTCTAAGACCCTTTACTTTCATATCTATGGAGCTTGTTATGTCGACAATTATGTCAAGCCTTTTTTCTTCATCGCTTAGTTCAAGGCCGAATTCTTGAGCTAAATCCTGAGCGATCGAAGGAAACATTAGAATCGGCTTTTCACGTGTCTGAGTGGTTTCTCTGTATGCCTCAAAAGCTAGAATGGTGGCTTTATGTATGGCGATATGATCTGGATGATTGGATATGCCACTTGGTCCAAATGTAACGATGATGTCAGGCTCTACTAGGTGGATTATATCCAATACCTTCAGGGACAATATATGTGGATCTTCTTTGTCCAGGTCTTGGTCTCTATACCTGAGTAAGAAAGGGGGGTTGGCCCCATACATACTTAAGTTTTCTCTTAGTTCAGCTTCTCGGACAGAACCAAGGTTCTCTCGTTCGATAACCTGTCCACCAGTACCCAATGTTCCTTCTTCTCCCCCTGTGGCAGTTACTATGTAGACTTCGTTTCCTGCTTCGATCCACTTCACCATGGTCCCAGCGCTAGCCGAAGTTTCATCATCGGGATGTCCAAACACTCCCAGCCAAGTAAAGGGTTTGTTGTTGTGATTAGTAGTGGTCATTAATCGATTCCTGTTGCGATTTTCACTATTAGGTTATCTAGGTTCCGGCACTCCCTACATCGACCTCTAGGTGAGGGCGGCATCTTCATTTCAGAAACGAGGCGGACTTTTTCCAGCAATGGTGGTATTAGCTTCTCTGGACGCCTTTGCACAGAAACTATTCTTGCAGTAAAACCCAGATCCAAACCCTGAGATGAGAGGGAATCTGAGCTTTCTGCATATTCGCTACTACTGTTGGGTTCCATGAATATGAGGACAAGTTTGTTTACGGGAGATAATCCAGAAGACTCCGCTATCCAGGCGTATGCGTTAAGTTGGACTTCGTAAGCCTCCAAGGCATAAGTCCGTTCTGGATTATATTTGGAGGTTTTATAATCTGCTATGACATATGCCCCATCATTCAGTTTAAAGATTGCGTCGGCCTCTCCTCTTACGCTGATACCAGTTTCTTCATCAACTCTGTAAAATTTCCTCCAGCCTGGTGGTTTTATCGAAGATTGTACTTCCCCAAGATCTGAGAGCCAGTCAGGGAGTGTTTCATAGGTGTCAAAATATGCTGAGATGGCTTTTTTGGTAAAAGAATCGATGGAGCTGAATATTGTCGGAAATGATTGGTAAGGAAGATCTTTTACGTGCATTTTTATCCAGGCGCATCTGAGACAGGGGTATCGAGGCGCATAACTTGCAAGCTCAGTTGCAGATATTGAAACAGACAAATAATAATGCTCCGTTGCTGATGGGATACCGGGAGGCAAGCATAATTTTGAGGCAATTAGGATTGGGTTCAGAAGTGAAGTTTATACTAGCATAGTTACTAGTTTAAACCCGACTTTTTATATCCAGATGGAGCTCATGAAAATGGAAAAACGTAGACTTGGAAGAACTGATCATTTAAGCAGTGTTGTAACGTTTGGCTCTTATTCAATAGGTAAACTCGATCAGGACGCTGCCGATCCTGTTATTCAACTCTCTCTTGATCATGGCGTTAACCACATAGATATAGCTCCCGGCTATGCGAATGCTATGGAAAGAGTAGCTCCATGGATGCCTGAGCTTCGCTCCAAAATGTTTCTTGGTGCGAAGACCCCTATGAGAACGAGGGATGACGCTTGGAGGAATGTCGAAAATATAATGGACAGAATGAATGTAGATTCCTTTGATCTTTTTCAGCTTCATTCCGTGATTGACAAAGATACTTTGGATGTAGTGACTTCCGACGGGGGGGCGCTTCAAACTCTTATAGAGATGAAGGATCAGGGACTAACCAAATGGATTGGTATAACTGGTCATGGGCCCACGGTACCTCGAACTCATATGGAGGCATTAGACAGATATGATTTTGATACTGTTATGTTTCCGGTCAATGCCGCAATGTATAAGAATTCCAAGTACAGGTCTGATGCAAAAGAATTAATAGCAATTTGTAATAAGAAGGATGTTGGAGTTCAGGCTATTAAAATGCTTGCCCGTGGGGGATGGGAGGGAGTAATTCCCGACATTGGGACCTGGTACGACGCGCATCGTGAACAGCCAGAGATAGAACAAGCTCTTTGGTGGCAACTTTCACAGCCAATACATACTGCTCCCAGTTGTGGCGAAGCTACTCTATTGCCGATGGTTTTAGATGCCGCAGAAAGATTTGAGACTCTATCTGAGAACCGACAGGATGAGATAGTAGACGGACAGAATCCTCCTCGTCCACACCCGGCTCTTGCGATTCTATAAATTGAAGCAACTATGGGTACCTGTAATTTCTGAGACCTGAAATAAGTCTCCAAACGGCGACTACTACCAGTACTGAAACCACACCACCAAGCAACATAGTGTTACCTGCACCAATTCTTGATGACATGTATCCCACTTCAAATGTGCCTATATTGTTGGCTGACATTGCGCAGAATGAATGGAAACTAACAGCTCTTCCACGCATATTATCCGGGGTTGTTAATTGGACCGTGGTTTGCCGAGTTGTCATTCCGATGGCGTCAGTCATGCCCAATCCGGATATTATTGCACCACCTATCACTAAGACAATAATAGGATTACCTGGTAAAAATTGTAGTGATCCAAACGCAAACAGCAAGATGGCGTAAGTGCTTGTGGCATATAGAACCAACATTCCTTTGGCTCTGAAGTTGGCCATAAACAATACGAGAAAACTTCCCGCTACCCCGCCAAGTGAGTTTGCTGCTGTCAAAGGTCCTATAGCCCAGGCTCCTTGTCTGAAAAGTTTGTCCACTATCAGGGGCATAATTTCTCTGTAGTAGCTAACTACCGTTACGCCTATGTCCATAATGTATAAACCCGGCAATATGGGGTGGTTTCTAACGAAGGTAAACCCTTCCCATAACCTTTGAATCATGGGTGCTTCATTAGATTTTTCATCTTTTTCCATTAGGCTGTAGCGCAGTTTTACAAATAATGGCATTACAGTCGCAGGTACGGAAGTAATTACACCCAATATGAACACGGCAGAAATACCGATGAACTCGTATGCTGCTGTGAACATTAACGGACTTAATATGGAACTAATTTGATAGGTGGCTGTATTTGAGGTGACCGCGTGCATTAAATGTGATGTGGGGACTATATTGGCCGTTATGGCAGATCGTGCCGGCCCCCCGAGAGTACTAGTCAATCCAAGTATGAGGACGATGGTATAGATGTGCCATGGTCTCAATTGATCGGATAAAAGCAATAAGGTCGCTAAAGCAATTAATATAAAACTAAAGCTTTGGGTAAAAGTGATTAGCTTCCTTCGGTCCATCGAATCTGCGAAAGCTCCACCAAAAAGAGTTGCTGGCATTTGGGCTATCAGTTGGACGATACCGAGGAGGCCGAGCATTACGCCCGATCCCGTTTCCTCATAGAGCCATACACCAAATCCGATATTTCGCATTTGCATCGTAACTGATGACGAAACTCCAGAGAGCCACATCATGCGAAATCCCGAAAATTCGAAAGCGGACCATGGTCTAAGTTTTACGTTCGAATGTGTACTATCTTCAGTCCTATTAGCTGATTCTTCATCTGAATCTTTTCTCAAATTCACTATTGGTATCTCGGTTCCAATGTAGAGTTATTCGTAAACACAACCGCTTGATTATAGAGAGATTAATCAATAATTTACAGGCGATTAGGACTCAAAATTTTTGCCCTGTGTTCCTTGGTATTGCCTCGATATGTTAGGTATTGCCATACACTGCACTTGTTCCCCCATCTACTAGTAGGCTAGCACCGGTAACAAAATTAGACTCATCTGATGCAAAATAAAGTGCTGCGTATGCGACATCTATGGGATGACCCATTCGTTGGATTGGTTGTAACTTTTCCCTGGAATTTATTAATGACTCGTCCTGCAATTGGTCCCAGTCTATTCCTGCCATTTCGGTCGCGATTGCGCCTGGTTGCACGCTGTTGATTCTGATGTTGTATTTGGCATAGGAAACGGCAGATTTTTTAGTCAACATTGCCAATCCACCTTTTGACACATGGTATGACGTTGATGAAGAGGAATTTGCTCTAGAGTCAAGAACAGAGGAGTTATTGATTATCGATCCCCCTCCTCCCTTAATCATGTGAGGCACCACATATTTAATGCAAAGGAATGCACCTTTTAAATTGATTTCCATGATCTCATCGAACAGTAGCTCATCTTCGTTGTGCGGATCGCCTTCACCTGAATTATTTATTCCTGCATTATTGAATAACACATCGATAGCTCCGTATTCAGATATGGTTTTTTCTATTAATTTTTTTACGTCTTCTGTATTTGAAACATCGGTCTGGACAAATATTGCAGATCCTCCCTTTTTACGGATCCCATCCGCCACCATTTCTCCTTTTTCTATTCGTCTTCCAGCTATGGCGACTTTTGCACCTTCTTTGGAAAATAATTCTGCGGCAGCTCGCCCCATTCCAGATGTACCACCTGTAATAATCGCTACCTTTTCTTCCAATCTAAATGTTGACATTATCGATCCTGCTTTTGGTTTAATGGATGGTTTTGAATCTCTAGTACAACTTCGCGGACCTCAACACTCAACGCGACACTTATAAAATGAACGCTGTATGATTAGCACTTGTAACTTAAACATTAAATTACTTTCAGTAGATATACATTAGCAGATGATTAATAGAATAAAGCTTTACTTACTATATGCTGCTGGATTCATTTTTCTGGGTGTTGGAATAGCCGGGTATGTTTTACCTGGCCTTCCGGGCACGATTTTTCTGATTCTTTCGGCTGCCTGTTTTGTAAGATCTAACGACAGAATGTACCGATGGGTTACTGAGCACCGAATCTTTGGGAAACCGGTCAAGAGGTTCTTAGAGACTGGCGGTATGCCAAAAAGAGCGAAGTGGATTTCTGTGAGCTGCATTTGGATCTTTAGTGGGATATCAGTGTTTTTTACTGAATATGACGCACTTTTCTATATGTTTAAAGGCATCGTAGTGGTTCTAGCTATTGTGGGTACGTGGTACATACTTTCTAGGCCCACTGTTGATGGCAGCAAAATGCCAAAGGTATGCACCACTGAAAACCCTGAAGTACTACAAGCAACAAAAACGGAAAAAGCCACGTAATCTTAAAGATACGAAGAGAGCCTGAAAATCACCATCATTAAAGGGGTACAGTGGATTATGAGGACTAGAGTACAGATATCTGAATTTGAGGGTCTGCTTCTCCGCGTTCTAAGGCCTTTATTATGGAATCGGCGAGGGATTTCGCAGATTCGGGACTGAGTTCAACAGCTACTCTTGCACCTACTCCTCTGTCTTCGTTTACAAAGTCTATATTGACGGCATATTCCCACGGAGCGCTGAATGGATGGTCATAAGAGACATTGGCGTTCTTGAGAGGAAACCAACCATCTCTCCCTTTCGCACTTCCTTCCATGGGTGCTCTTTCACAAATCATCGTACACATGTTTAGTACTCCAAATATTTTCTCTGTCTGGGAAGTTTGTTAAATATCAGTTAAGTTTCCTAGCGAGAAAATCGAACATTTTTTCCCATCCGTCCACTGCGGATGCCTGATGATAAATTGGTGCGTGATAGTAGAAAAAACCATGTCCTGCTTCAGGATATCTGTGAAATTCATAATCTTTCCCAGCCGCTTTCAGCTCTGATTCGTGTTGGTCGACCTGTTCCTTTGTGGGGCTTTGATCGAGGTCTCCAAATAGACCTAATATTGGCGCATTGAGATCGTTTGTGTACTCATTCGGTGATACGGGCTGTTTTTCAGTTAGCTGGTCTTGAGACATAATGACGTTTCCACCCCAGCATTCAATTACGGCATCAAAAACAGTCAGTTTGCAGCCAGCTAGGAACGCATGTCTTCCTCCTGAGCATGTTCCCCAAACACCTACTTTACCGTTGGATGACGGCAGAGATAGTACGTAGTCAGCGGCTGCCTGAACATCACCTAAGACTCTGTCATCGGGTGCCCCTCCGTCCGCCCTTATAGCTGATGCTACATCTTCTGGGGTTCCGTGGGCGTCTCTGCAGTAGAGGTCGGGTGAAATAGCTAAGTAGCCGTGGTGTGCTAACTTACGGGTAAAATCTCTGTAGATTTCGTCCCATCCCGGTAGATGGTGTATAACTACTACAGCAGGAAACGGACCTGGTCCCTGTGGCCTTGCGAAATATGTGTGAATTTCGTCTCCATTATGTCCTTTTAATGTTATTGTCTCAGCGATCATTCCTTCATACTGATCCGTCGTGTACATATTAATTCTCCTCTTCGGTATTTAATTTTCTATTGGAAAACCGCCGAACCAACCCCACCACCTGCGGCGATTGCTTCTCCTGTTATAGCTGAAGATTTTGGTGACGCAAGAAAAGCTGCAAGGAAAGCGACCTCCTCTGATTCGACTATCCTTCTTATGTCTATTCCTGCACTGGCAGCATCTTCCACGTCTTTGACTGATATATTTTTTTCTTTGGCCTGTGCTTGATTCATGGGGGCCGTTCTTTCAGTCCTAGTAGCCCCTGGGTGGATGATATTTACATTGATTCCTTGTGGCCCTAACTCGTTTGACAATGTTTTCGTGAAGTGGGTTAGCGCTACGTTTCTCATTCCACTTATGGCACCTGCGCTACGGGCGGCAAGACCACCGATATTGATTATCCTGCCCCAGCCATCCCTTTTTAAATGAGGGGCTGCCGCCTTGGCTACTCTCATGTACCCAACTACTTTCGTATCTATGTCTGCAAGTAATTCGTCAGGGTTTGCCGTATTGAGTGGTCCCATCACTAGTCCACCCGGGGCGGCCGCGTTGTTGACCAATATGTCTATTCCCCCAAGGTGATCTGCTGCGGCCGCAATAAAGGATTCAACTGATGCTGTTTTTGTCGTGTCTGCCACGACAGCAAGTATGGACTTACCAGTTTCTTTCAATATATCTGCGGCAGCTTCTTCCAATGCATCCTTGTTACGACCGCAAATAGCGATTTCTGCTCCCTCCGATGCCAGAACGATTGCAATCGATTTTCCTATTCCTCTACTTCCACCAGTAATAACCGCGCGTTTTCCGCAAAGATCAAGATCCATACTTTTTGTGCCCCTGTGGTTTTCTATTCACCTTCCATAGCCCTGAGAACTTTTTCGCCTTCGTTCTTCCAGTAGGAATAGAGAATAGTGATGTCTGTGCCTAAAGAGAAATGCCTGACCCCCATGTCCAGATATTCTTTCATTTCATCGGCCGACTGAATTTCTGCACGTGGTGGGACACCCATTTTGAGAGAAACCTCGAATGTTTTCTTTTTTGCGGCTGCAACCTCCGGATCACTCATCTGTCTTGGTTTTCCAATGTTCATTGAATAATCTGCACCTCCCCACTGAGTCATCTCGACGCCTGGTTCGGATAGAATTTCTTCGAGGTTATCGACAGCCCCTTTTTTCTCAATCATGAATGCCAAAACAACATCACCCAGGGCCTCCACGTATTCAGGTGACCCTCCGTAGCCCATGAAGGAGTTTCTGCGAGTTGCAACTCCATACAATCCGCCCTGATCCGGGTGATCAGCTCGGGCTGCTTTAATACAATCCCTTACTTCCTCAATGCTTCTCACGTCTGTGAATAAAATACTTTCGAATCCGGCGCCTATTCCCCTCTGAGCTAGAAACGGCATAAGGCTCTGATCGATCTTAAACATAGATCCTAGATTGTGAAGTTCTGCTGCTCTCACCATATTGTCTAAATCATGTAAATCGGATGGTCCATACTCAGCAACGAATTCAACATAGTCATATATCCCTGTATGACCAAGAGCCTCTATTTCAGAAGGCCAAACGCTATGTATATGGGTGCTAAGCGTAGGTGTGTCTGAATTCAATTTTTCCCTTATAGAATTTGCTCTCATTATTTTTCACTCCTCAGGCGATTATGTTCCTGTTGTACTACTTAAAACGTTATGATTTGCTCTCCCGATATCACGAGAGTTTCGCTAGGGTATCAAAAGCAGACAATGTTTTCATACTACTGGATTGAAATTGGGCATTATAGCTACCTAGATCTTTATTAATTGGTCTACTTTTGAGCAGACATTTTTTCTTTGACTGACTATAATTGTCCCAAGCACGACAAGGAGTGGGAATATTTCAGGATTTAAAATAGGATCTCGGATCCTTGGAGTACCGCTCCAGTTCCTTTTTGTTGCGGTTGTTAGTGTGGCACTTTTCGTTTATATTTCCGCCGCTGCCGCCACCTCGCAGTTAGAAGGAAGATCTGATGATGTTGTTGGTTCGATTAATAAACAGCCATGGGAACAGGCTGCCTTGTGGGCATGTCCACTACATTGAGGTTCTTTGAAAGGTAATGTGTTGAGTCAAATAACTGCGGGCCGATCCAATGGCGATAAGACCTTTTATAAACATTACGCCTGGGTGATAGTTATTATCATTGCAGGAATGCAGATAGTTGGGACATCTATCAGAATGTCTTTTGGGGCTTTTGTTGACCCTTTGGAGGAACAATTTAATTGGACTCAGGGGAATATAAGTGCTACATATGCTATTTGCAGCATAGTGACAGCGGTGGTATCTCCTTGGGCTGGTAATTTGGGTGACAGATACGGAGCCAAGAAGGCGATGCTCGCAGGCGTTGGTTTGTTTTTTGTTGGGATGTTGACAACCGCATTCGTGAAGGAATACTGGCATTTCTGGGTTACTTATGGGGTAATTCTAGGTGTTGCACAGGCAATATTTCTTGTGCCTTTGATTCCCGCCGCCATGATTTGGTTTCGAAGAAATCTTGGATTAGCGATGGGATTGATAATGGCTTCTTGGGGTTTGGGCCCAGCTTTAGCCACCCCGCTAATCGCTCTCATGGTGGAGGAATTCGGGTGGCAAAGTTCCTTCATATCCATAGGGATTGTTTCGACCATACTAATGCTGGCTATGATATCTGTTTTTAAGAACAGACCTGCTGATAAGTCGCTCCTTGCCTACGGGACACTCGAGGGGGATCCTCCTTTAAGCGAAAAACCTCCGCCGCTAGAGCTTTTGGATGAATTCAAGGGTCATATGCGTCGAACTGCTGCTTACTGGAATCTAAGCTCAATTCATTTTTTGGGCTGTGTTGGGCATGCAGTAATACTTATCTGGATAATACCAATGGCAACCGATAGTGGAATGACCTTGGTCAGAGCCTCGATGATTTTTACTCTAATGTCTGGGGTCAGTATATTAACTAGACTTACTACCCCGGTTTTTTGTGAACGATATGGTGTACGAAGCGTTATGACCATATTTTATATTTTGCAGGGCGCCCCCGTAATATTCCTATTTTGGGGGGACGTACAGATAGCATTTTATTTATTTGCTATTACTTTTGGTATCGGATATGGCGGAGAAACGGGAGGGTTTCCAATTCTTAACAGAAAATATTTTGGGCATGCACCAATGGGTGGAGCCCATGGATTTCAAATGTTAGGAGCAGGTATTGGCATGGCTTTAGGTGGATGGATAGGAGGACCTATTTATGACGTGTTTCAAAGTTATAACTGGGCCCTGGTTGTGTCTATAGTTGCCAGTATTGGTGGGGCTATTAGCATCGTGTTACTGGAGAATCCGGCCAAACTTCTCATACCAGATTGGCAGAAGTCGGAAGAAGCCTTTGAGAAAATGTCGGTTCCAAACTCTGCAGACTAAGTTGGTGAAGGCCTAGGTATATGACAAATAGACAACGTGTGGACGAGCTTGTAAATAAGACAGCAGTGGAAATGGTTTCTTTGTTAAGAGATAAGCAGATTTCTGCTAAAGAATTAATGGAGGCTCATCTAGAGCATATTTCTAGGGTGAATCCAAAAGTTAATGCGATAGTTACTTTGCTACCTGAGTTGGGTATTGAGGGTGCTAAACAGCTAGACAAAGCAATTGCTAAAGGCCATCAATTTGGAATACTGGAAGGACTTCCAGTGGCCCATAAAGACTTGGTTCCAACTAAGGGCATACGTACTACCTATGGGTCCCCGTTGTATTCTGATTTTGTCCCAGATTACAGTGCCTTGATTGTGGAACGTATTCAGAAAGCTGGTGCAATTACCATTGGAAAAACCAACACACCTGAATTCGGGGCTGGTTCGCAGACGTTTAATGAAGTGTTCGGGGAAACCCTAAATCCGTATGATACGTCCAAAACCTGTGGAGGTAGTAGTGGTGGTGCGGCCGTAGCATTGGCTACTCGAATGTTGCCAATAGCTGATGGGAGTGACACTGGGGGATCGCTTAGAAATCCTGCTAATTTTTGCAATGTGATTGGATTCAGGCCTTCACCGGGCAGAGTTCCAACCTTCCCATCCAAAACAGGGTGGGGCCCTATTTCAGTGCAGGGACCTATGGCCAGAAATGTAGATGACTGTGCTCTTCTTTTGTCTGCCATTGCGGGTGAGGATTCGCGTGTACCGATTTCGATTACGGAAGCAGGTGAGAGGTTTCTGGAGCCCCTTGAAAGAGAATTTAAAGGGGTGAATATAGCGTGGAGTCCTTCACTTGGAGGTCTTCCAGTTGATCCTCGTACTACTGAGGTGTTGGAGTCGCAGAGGCATGTTTTTGATGATTTGGGTTGCAGGGTTACCGAGGCGGACCCTGATTTTAGTGACGCCGATGATCTTTTCCTCATATGGAGAGGTTGGGGAAGAGAAATAAGTCATGGCGACCATCTGAGAGACAACCGAGATAAGCTCAAGGACACCATGATATGGGATATAGAGCAGGGAGTGAATTTAACTGGGCCTC
>CAYWYV010000045.1:7584-11245 GCA_964462705.1 uncultured Dehalococcoidia bacterium | reverse complement strand
GCTCTATTAAAATCCTCATCAAGTGTTTGACCTGTAGCGATAGGAGCAACAGATTGCGCAGCAATCTCATGCCTCTTTGAAGTACCGGTCAGGGCTCCAGCGGCCAAAACCCTGATGGCAACAGTCCCAGCGCCTACACTGGCGGCTAGCCCGGATAAATTTTCATAGTCCTGATAGGAAAAACCAGGGGGAGCATTTTCTACCGAAGAAGCATTGAGCATATTAAAACAAGTATGTATTCCACTTGGACGAAACTGCTCTACACAACTCTTTATAGCCGATGTTTCCCCTAACCCATTAAAGCCCCAATATCTTATTTTGCCAGCACTTACTAATCTATCGAAAACACCAACGATCTGCTCTAATTCCCGCTCAGAAACTACCCCCTGTGAAGGAGAAGAATTCGCACCTATCCTGTCATGGGTATACACGATATCAACATTATTAAGCCCAAGCCGGCTCAAACTATTATCAATCTGAGTCTCTATAGCATTCGGAATGTCCATATAGTCGCTTGGTGACAACTTGACCTTGGTACCAACTACCACATCCGAGGCTCCGATCTCGCGAAGCACAGCTCCTGTATGAATTTCGGAGAGGCCATCCCCGTACATTCTCGCTGTATCAAAATAGTTAACCCCATGCTCCAAAGCATGCTCAACAGAGCGAATCATCTCTTCATGTTGACCTCGAACCATCAGGCCACCCACTGCACCACATCCAAATCCAAGGACTGAAACATCAATGTCAGTGTTGCCAAATCTACGATATTGCACGGAAATTCTCCTTTATTAAGACATTGACACAGGTCATTTAAACTCTTTTTCCTACATGACACACACTACTCGTCGCAGTGTAACGGATTTTCTATTCTCCTTATGGGGATAATTAAATTAGAATACAAGACGAGCATTTCTGTTAAATTCTAAGCTGTTATGGCAGTAAAAATGTCCCTGGAAACTGTCGGAAACAAAAACCCACGATACCATGGCCTCGATGCGCTGAGAGGGATAGCAATGCTGCTCGGCATTCTAGTTCACGCGTCCATTCCATACTTTTCAAGATTAGTGAATATAGAATGGATGTGGCCTGCCGATGACGACCAGTCAGTCGTTCTACTACTCCTTTTTGACTTTATCCATGCCTGGAGAATGCCTCTCTTTTTTTTGCTGGCTGGCTTCTTCGCTCATCTACTTTTGGAACGCAGGGGACTTCGATCCTTGATTTTAAACAGGATTACCCGTGTAGGGTTGCCTTTGCTCATATTTGGCACCATAACAGCCCTGTTAATTCCTTTACTCTGGATTTATGGATGGACTGGTTCATTCGATCTTCAATCATTTCAAGACACTGCTGCCAAGGGTCTGGACTTAAAATCCAGTGGAGGTGTTATAGCCCATCTTTGGTTCCTATATTACTTATTGTTGCTCTACTCCGTGATTGCTGTCGCTAGATTTTTTTGGTCGGTAAAATCTTCGCTGATACTTATATTTTTGTTTTGGTGCATTTTTATTGGTGTTTTAATTTACACTTATGGAGCCGGTCCACTCGAGGGAATAGGCATCTTTAGAGCTATTACTCCATTGATTATTAGTGGTGCGGCTGCAGTTATCGTCACAGTAGCTGGTTTTGCAACAGGCTTGATGAGAATAGCACTCAGGCCTACTCTAATTCACTACGTGAGCGTCGTAACATACTCACGCATTCCCATCGCCCTAGCACTAGGAGCCGCAGTATTACTTGTCCTACGTGGGGAAAACGAAGCTAAACCTATTTGGCCCATAAACATATTGGACTTGATGTACGCAGCTTTATTTTTCTTTTACGGTTTTGGTTTGTGGAAACGACAGGATCTGATAAAAATGCTAACTCGTACAAGTTCCATGATATTACTTTGGACTTCTTCGGCGATAGCTTACTTCGTACATCTGATTTTATCTGGTATTTCAGACAGTTTAAAATCTACAGGAAACGTCGATCAATTAGAACTTCTTAGCTTCCTAGACAATTCTTTTTATGGCTTTTCTGCGGCTTTATTAAGTTTAGCTTTATTAGGTACATTTGAGGTCATAATGGCGGGAAGCAATAGTAGGTGGCAGAGGTGGCTCGCGGATTCTTCCTACTGGATATACATAATGCATCTTCCAGTTGTGACATTCCTCACTTTCTGGCTGGCCCATGCTGGCCGTTCTAATTTGCTCTTGACCTATACAGGATTCAACTGGACAGCAGAAGGTAAATTTTTAGTGTCCTCCTGTCTTACAATCGTTATCGGATTTTTGACCTACCGTTACTTTGTCAGATACTCACTGATCGGAGCACTTCTCAATGGAAAAAGGCAGAAAAACAATGAATCTTGAAAAAATAGAATGTATAATTTTATCGGATGTTAGCTGACATAACCTTGGAAAATTAAGATAGGCCCCCGCGGTCGAAAAAATTCTCCCTAGAAATACCTCGTACATACGAGCCCGTTTGCGACAATTCTTTTTTCCCATCTATTTCTTAATCAAGTTAGGTTTTGAAAAACCATAACGGAATCAATCAGGAGTTTTAAGCTGCAATTCGATCAATTAAATCTTAGCCCCACTATCCTCGATGGTGTCAAAAAAGCAGGGTATAGTGAACCAACGGCTATTCAAGAACAATGCATACCGCTAGCTATATCTGGAAGAGACGTACTTGGTATGGCTCAAACAGGAACCGGTAAAACAGCAGCATTTGTCTTGCCAATACTGAACAGTCTGGAAAAATCAGATACCAAAGACAGTCGCCCTATAAAGGCATTGGTGGTGGCACCAACACGGGAATTGGCAGACCAAATAAATCAAACGATTATCGACTTAGGTTACAAAACCAACCTCAGAAGTCTGGCCCTCTACGGTGGAGTGAATAAAAGCCCGCAGGATAAATCGCTTAAACGAGGAGTAGATATCGCTGTAGCTTGTCCAGGCAGACTGTTGGATCACGTATCTGAAGGCACAATCGATCTAAATCATGTGGAAACTCTCGTACTAGATGAAGCCGACACCATGTGTGATATGGGATTTCTACCAGATATCAAACGAATATTGACACATCTTCCGAAAAGGAAACAGACGCTATTTTTCGCAGCCACCATGCCGGATGACATTCGCGAATTGACTTCGGGTATTCTCAGAGATCCTGAGACAGTACAAATAGGAACAATAGCTCCTGTTCACACCGTAAGCCATACGCTGTATCCGACTACGGATAAATTAAAGAAGAATATGCTGCTTCATTTACTTCGTGAAACGGCAACCGGACAGGTAATAGTGTTTACCCGAACAAAGCGCCGTGCTCGATTTCTTGCAGCAGACCTAGAGAAATTAAAATACAGCGTCGCACCTCTTCAAGGAAATATGTCCCAAAATAAGCGCCGCAGAGCAATAGACGGCTTTCGAAAGGGAGAATACGACCTGCTAGTAGCAACTGACATCGCCTCTCGAGGAATTGATGTTACGGAAATTACCCATGTGATTAACTTTGACATGCCCAATACAGTTGACACATACATTCATCGAATTGGAAGGACCGGAAGGGCTCATAGCAACGGAGAGGCATTTACTCTTTCGGTACCAGACGATGAATTACTAATACGCAAAGTGGAAAGAATCCTTGGAGGTCAGATAGAACGACG
>CAYWYV010000045.1:4357-7484 GCA_964462705.1 uncultured Dehalococcoidia bacterium | reverse complement strand
ATGAATTACTAATACGCAAAGTGGAAAGAATCCTTGGAGGTCAGATAGAACGACGCCAGTTAGACGGTTTCGATTATGGCGGCTTTTCTCCAAACATAGTGGGAGGACCGACTGATACCAGGACCCATCGATCTCCCAGAACTAACCGATCTCCTAGGACCAACCGATCTCCCAGGACCAACCGATCTCCCAGGACCATGGGTAGAACGAGAAATTCTGATAGGCAGGAGGGAAACCGATCCACAGCAAGAGAATTCTCTCCAAGGAATAATAAGAATAGAGGAAGAGAACAAAGCTTTTCCAAGAAACCTGTCAGTGATCGTTTCAGTTCATTGAGTGAATCAGGCTTAAAAACTGAAGAACCCCGAACAAGAAGAAAATTCATGGGGTTTCAGGGAAGTAAAACCAAGAAAACTGATCCAACCTCTGACGTCCCTTTCGAACTAGAGGAGTCCGTTGATTCCAAACCACGCGCCAGACAGAATGGTCGGTCAGGGTCCAATCGCCCGAAGTATTTTCACAAGAGAAAGCGAAACTCCAGATAGGGCAGTACACGTATCTGTTGGATCTATCAACGCCCACAATTTACTCGGTGAGTGCTACTATGCCTACAGCTATCAGAAAAAAGATCAAGGGGAACCATCTTGAAGTTTGGACTTTTTTGGCAAGTACCCGGATATGAAGGCTCTACAGTAGCACGCCGACACATCGAAACAATCCAGGAAATAACGTTAGGAGATGAATTGGGGTTTGAGGAAGCCTGGCTTGCCGAATCTCCTTTCTATCCTACTAGGCCAATGTCACAACCACTCATAGTTGCCGCTGCCGCTGCGCAACACACTCAAAACATACGTTTTGGAACTCTAGCCACGCAAATTCCATTGCACCATCCGCTGGATTTTGCGACGTCTGCTGCAACTACTGATATTGTAACCAGCGGCAGGCTGGACTTATGCCTAGGGGGACGGTACGGGGGAGCTTCCAGCCAGGTTATGGGTATTCCTGCTGATCTCGACCAAAATACCAGCAGAGCAATGGTGGCGGAATTTACAAATATCCTACGAAAAGCCTGGTGCAGCGAAAGGCTTGATTATGATGGTAAATTCTGGCAGTTTGAAGATGTTCCTGTAGTTCCTCTTCCGCTGCAACAACCTCATCCACCATTGCTGCTCGCAGCAAACAGTGACACCAGCTTCACTTTCGCCGGGGGAGAAGGTTTGGGTGTAATAGGAACCACTTTTAGCCAACCCATCGCCAACTTAGAAAAACACGCCATTAGTTTCAGTAACTCCTCAAATCCGGAAAAATCCTCCCACAACACACAACCATTTCATATCGCAATCTCACTTTTTGTGTCCAAAACTCGAGAAACGGCCCATAAGCTCATGTCTCGTAACTGGCGCGACAGCGACGTTATAGTAGAGGGGCCTCCCGTACACTCTTCAGCGATTGGTGGAGGAAGGCACGATTTTTCATCGGGAGCAGGTGGATGGGGGACGTGGAACTTTGATGAGGCCTGCATTCATTCAATTTATGATGACCCTGAGGGCTGCATAAAGAGACTCAAGGAAATTGAGGATAAAATACCCTCTCTTGATCAATGCATTTTAGAATTCAACCGAAGAGGTAGATTAACCACCGAGGAAGTCCAAGAATCGATGCGCTTATTCGCCAAGCGAGTAATGCCCGAATTTTGCTAACCACTGTTCAAATTAATTATCTGTTAATCAATTCAGCTTGATTCCACTGCCTTAAAGATAAGTCACGTATCAGGCAGATTATTACGAGCTGAACTAGCGAGGAGAAGTAATGGTCTCTCAGAAGATAACTGAGATAAGCGTCACTCCCATTCCTGCCTATTTCCCACACGAAATAGGCAGGAATGCAAGAAATGCGGGCCACGGAATATCTGGTATTGAATGGCTGGTACGCGCAACAACGGAAGGGGGTATCGAGGGTCTGACAATTGCAAATGCTTTCATGTCTAATCTCGGAGAGCATTCTGTAGAGGATTTAATGAAATTACTCAAAGAGGTTTTTCTCGGAACTCGCATAGATGACCTTTTGGAAATCTCGGATGGCAGGGTAGTTAAGCCAAAACCTAACTCTGGACGGGCCTTCCGACAGAATGGATGGATGAGCATTCTTGCCTATGACCTGGCTGGAAGAGAATTGGGAGTTTCCGCAATTGACTTACTTGGTGGAAAGGTTAGAGATAGAGTACCTGCCTACGATACTACCTTATATTTTCAAGATCTTCGCAATCCGGACCATTTAAACAATGGAATTGCCTCAATAGTCGATGAAGCTAAAGAGGCTCATTCCCTCGGATATCGCCAAATGAAAATTAAAGTTGGGCGGGGAGGTAGATGGATGTCCCCTGCATTCGGCGCACAGAGAGACGCTGATGTGGTCAATTCAATTCGTGCAGCAGTTGGCCCAGAAACTATTCTCTATGTAGACGCCAATTTCGGGTACAAAAACAGACTAGATCTGCTCGAATTTTTTATAAAAGAAACTCTGCCAGCAAATCTGGGTTGGCTGGAAGAAATGATTCCTCCTTCACTAGAAGAATATAAAGAAATCCGCCGAATACAAGAACGCTTAGGATCAAGTGCTTTACTGGTTTGCGGGGAAGTCGACAGGGATCCAATCAGTTACGTGTACATGGATATGGCAGAGGAAGGAGTCTTCGATGGTTATCAGCCCGACATAGTCTCCCAGGGATTTTCTCGGTGGAAGCAGATTGAGACTCAGCTTTCAGGTACCAATGTCGTGTCTCAACCCCACTGTTTCGGAAATGGAAACTTCGGAACTCGAGCGGCCTTAATTTACGGAGCTTCCTGCGAAGGCTTTATATCACTAGAAGATGAACGTATAGCACCGAATGTATACCAAGAGGACGAATTCATATTTAAGAATGGAAACTATGTGGTTGCGGATGCGGCAGGGCTAGGACTTAATGTGGATAAAGAGATTTTTCAAAGAAAGTACAGTCACAATGAAGAAAAAATAGTCCTTTAAGTTGTAAAAACGCAAAAATGAATCAAATTCTCAGTAATCTGCGAATAGTAGAATTAGGAACTGATGTAGCCACTGCGAACGTCGGAAGGTTATTCGCTGCTTA
>CAYWYV010000045.1:0-4257 GCA_964462705.1 uncultured Dehalococcoidia bacterium | reverse complement strand
TGGGCCTTGATCTTACTGCTCTCTCCGAGATACAACCCTCTCTATCAATTGTCCAAGTGACTCCCTTCGGACAAACAGGACCCTATTCCCAGTGGACGACCAGTGCTCTCACAGCATACGCATCTGGAGGACAAATGTATCTGACTGGGGATGCAAATAAACCCCCGCTGTTAACCGCGGGACACCAAGCTCATATGCAAGCAAGTCTCCACGCGTTTGGAGCACTCTTGACTGCTATATATGCGGCTACTAACACAGGGATCGGGGACATCGTAGATATCTCTATACAAGAAGTTCAGACGGCCACCCTGGAAGGAGCTGGTCCGGTTGCTCTCTGGTATGGAGGTGACCAAAAACGAGGAGGTAACAATCCAAGAGCTCTTTGGGGAGTTCATCCTTGTAAGGATGGCTGGATCGGTGTCGCGTCAATGCCTAGACAAACTCACTCAGTTCTTGACGTCATGGGCCTATCCGATATGAAAAAGGATCCTCTATTTGCAAACAGCGCCTGGTCACCAGATGCTGATGAATTGCTGAGAATTTTAGTTCCCAATTTCACTATGAAACATACTGCCCAGGAAATATTTGAAATCGCTGACGACTACCGTGCGCCTTTCGCGATGATTCCTACACCGGCAGAACTACTTAAATGGCCTCACCATAAGGAAACAGATTTCTGGCAAGAGGTGACCCATCCAGTTCTAGGAAAACACCCAGTGCCCTCGGGACCGATATGGTTTACCCTCAACCCTGAAAATGCTAGCTCAAAAGTCGATAAGGGCAACTTTTCAACAGCTCCTTTACTTGGACAACATAATGATGAAATTTTTTCTGAACCAATACGCCTCAAGGGGCCCAAAAAATCACTTGTCTCTGGTATATCCTCTATCTCTCAAACACTTCCACTTGAAAACATAAAAGTCGTGGATATGACACAAGTATGGTCTGGACCGTACGCAATGCGCTTCCTAGCAGATATGGGCGCTGACGTGATAAAGGTAGAAGGTCCAACTTTTCCGGACCCTGTTCGGACCGCAGGGGGAAGTCGCACAGCCCCCGCCATTAACCTTTCAAGCTATTTCAATGAATATAACCGGGGAAAGAGAAGTCTTACACTAGACTTTAAGAAAAAATCTGGAATGCAAGCACTAAAGCGGCTCATCAAAACGGCAGATGTATTCGTAGAAAACTGGTCTTCGGGAGTAGCCGACCGAAATGGTTTGGGATATAACGACTTAAGGAATCTTAATCCCAACATCGTTTACATATCGATGCCTGGGTTTGGGCACCAAGGTTCCGATGCATCTCGAGTAGGATTTGGTCCAACCATAGAGCAAATGGGTGGTCTGGTTGCACTTCAAGGATATGAAAATGATGCTCCCCACAAATCTGGAATATCTTATGGTGACCCCATCGCAGGAGCAACATGTGCAGGAGCAGCAGTAGCAGCCCTAATGCATAAGGCTCTCACTGGAAAGGGTTGTTATTGTCTATTACCTCAAAGGGATGGAGTAACTGGCCTTATTGGGGAATACATAATTGCTGAAGCTCTAGGCTGCAGAATGCCAACAAAAACGGGCAATAAACGCAGTGGATACGCTCCACATGAAATTTATCCATGCCTGCCTGATCTTAAACCTAGGCCAATTCTGAGCGTGTTTCCAAACGACGACGAGGACCTAGAAACCCAAACCATAGATACTGTCACGGACCGATGGATTGCCATCAATTGCCAATCAGACAAAGAATGGCTGTCACTTACTCGAGTAGTAGGAGATTCCAGACTTTACGACTCCGCCTATTCTTCGATTGAGGGAAGGCTCGATAACCAGGAGGTTATCGACGATATCATCTCAGAATGGACAGCCACAAAGGATCCTTATGACATCGCAAATTCTTTGCAGAATAGTGGTGTAACCGCGGCACCTGTACAAACGGCATTATTATTGCTCACAGACCCTCATTCGATTGAAAGGGAGAACTTCGTTAGCGTAAAACACGATGTAAAAGGAAAACACCTTACCGCACGGCCAACATGGAGGCTAACTAGACGCCCAAAGCTCCCAAAGTTTTCCGGACCTAGCTTTGGCCAGCACAACGAAACAATTTTAACGGAGCTGGGATATTCACAGTCAGAAGTTGCTGAGCTAGAAAAAACCGGAGCCACGTCACGAGAACTTATAGGAAATAGATAATCACGGGTCGTAAATAAACTATCCCCTATATTCCAACAGCGTGCTCTTCAAATAGCATCCAACATCTTAATTATATTTTTTGCCATTAACCCGTAGCCTTCTGTATTTGGATGCAGACCATCGTGCAATAAATGGGCGTCGGCAGCATCCAGAATATCGAGACCATCAAAATAATAAAGATTTTTATCCCCCACACTAATAAGAATATCAACTGATCTCTTGATTTCACCTCGCATTCCTTTCAACGTAAATCCAACAACATTAGCTGTCTCTTCTCGCCCTGGGGAATAAATAGGAGAAAATATGGCAATAGGCGTTAAGGGATGCTTCTCTCGTATTATCTTTATAAAGGCCACAATATTAGGACCAAATGTTCTCTCATTCATAGAGGGGTTGGTATATACATTAATTCCAACACAAAGAGATATAAGATCTGCGTCGTTATCCCTGATAACTCTGGCTATCAATGGATCGAGATGACACTGGCCGGCATACCCGAGACAGGTAAGATCTGATCCCCGATTTCTAGAAACGATAGAGGGCCAGGTCAAACGTGGAGAAGTAGCATCACGACACTGGGTTATGGAACTACCGTAAGTCACCCATTTTGTAAGTTTTGGCCGAGTTGAAGCAGCCAGTGAGGCTCCATCTGGTATCTCTAACCCCTTAAATCTAAATTCTCCATATTGTGGCAACCATAACTCTATTTCTTTACTGCCAGGGGAAAGTCCATGAAATTCGAATGTTTCCCTATTTTCTGTAGCTTCGGTTCCAAAATATTCCCCATCAACAAACAAATCTACAGGGCTTCTCTCCTCCAAGGAGTCGCAACTAAATAAGAGTTTTTCTGCATTACTTTGAAAAGTTAATCGAACTCCCGCAGGCATGGCTGCTCTACCCATAAGATCTATGTTGTAGAGATCAATTTCTTCATATGGAATTCTCCACGGCATGACATATTCATCATTAGAATCAAGCGATATAGCACCTAGCCACTTGATTCTGGGGTCATTGGGAAATATCCGTTGAGACATTTAATCACTCGCTTTTATTCCAATTTACGAAGCTCTCGCTGTTAGGCCACGCATACTAACATTCAACATTAGAAATATCGCCAAGCATTGATTAAGAAGACTGCTACCATAAGTCTGACAAGACCTACTAGTTATCCAGAGAAAGGAAACAATATGAAGTTCGGAGTGCAGGTAAGTTGCTACAACACTGACTGGGAGAAGATTAGATCATCAATTGAAACTCTTGAAGGGGGCCGCTGGAACAGTCTCTGGTTCGCGGATCACTTTCTTCCACCTTCTCCAGGGTCACCTGGTGGTCAACGTGATCAGGAGCAAGGCACAGCCTTTGAAGGTTTCACCCTGGCTTCGGTAGCCGCTGGAATGACAAAAAAATTAGAGATAGGACACCTAGTCCTTGGAAACACCTACCGTAATCCGGCTCTGGTCGCCAAAATGGCCTCAACACTAGACCAAGCTTCCAAAGGGAGATTTATTTTGTCCTTGGGAGCAGCATGGTTCGCACGGGAGCATGAAGCTTATGGTTGGGTATTCCCATCCATGCGGGAAAGATCTGACCGCTTTGAGGAGGCCTGTGAACTAATTAGGCTCCTTTTTACATCCAAAGAACCTGTAAATTATTCAGGCACATATTACAGTTTGGAAGAGGCCCCTTTATCTCCCCCATGCTACCGCAACCCTCACGTACCTATATTAGTGGGAGGAACCGGTGAAAAAAGAACTCTCCGCACACTGGCAAAGCATGGAGACATCCTAAATATTGATGGATGGTCTGGCAGGGGAATGTCCCTAGATCTATACCATCATAAAGTGGAAGTACTGGAGCGCCACTGTGAGGATGTAGGTAGAGATCCTTCAGATATAAAACACTCGTTGCTTATGCCTATAAAAATAACCGACAATCAAAAAGAAGCGGACGAATTTATAAAACGGCTGGGCTACCGAGCCTCCGATCCCAGTCATGGAAATTTCGGTGGAAAGCTACTTGCTCCAGAGGATTCCGGTTCTGTGGCCGGTTCCCGAAACTATGT
>CAYWYV010000044.1:0-11343 GCA_964462705.1 uncultured Dehalococcoidia bacterium | reverse complement strand
AATCTGTTGCTCCTATCGCTACAGGTCAAACACTTGATGAGGATTTTAATAGAGCCTCTGATTTTAATTTCTTGGTCGCAGAAGGATATGCCTCCTCCATGGCTGAGGCTGCGGTCAGGTTCTCAATTAGTTTTGAAGAAATGTCGACTTCCCTAGTTGGGTTATCGTCATTTGATCACATAGAGCAAGCAATAATCGCAGTGGAGAAGGGTCCCCTCGATGGGGAAATTTTGGAGAGACTTAAAGGCCTAAGGACCACATTTGTCAGAAATGACTGAGCTTCAATATTATTCATCCAGTTAAATAGTAGTCTTACACCCAAAGGAAAATTAAAAATGAAAATTTCAGATATACAGACTTTTATCGTCGATGCAGGTTGGCGGCCTTGGATGTTTGTCAAAGTTGAGACTGATGAAGGATTAGTGGGCTGGGGAGAGTGTTCTGATGGAAAATCACCCCATGGCATTGAAGGAGTTATAAGAGATTTGAAGCCTTCATTGATTGGAAAAGACCCACGAGCGTTTGAGATGCGTTTCACTGAGATGGCTATTAACACTCGACAAAGCAGATGGGGAGTTGCAGCAAAAGCCCTTGCCGGCCTTGATTGCGCGTTTATAGATATAAAAGCTAAATATCATGGAATATCAGTGGCTGAGCTATTTGGCGGGCCGACTCGAGACAAAGTTAGAGTGTACTGGTCTCACTGTGGATCAAGCAGAATAAGACACTCAGATATTTTGGGAACTCCTCCTATTGAAACCTGGGCGGATGTAACAGCTCTCGGCAAGGAAGTAAAAAGTCGAGGTTTCACGGCGCTAAAGACAAATGTACTACTCCCTGGTGAAAATGCCACGTTTGGAGGTGGCTCAGTTGGGGGCTCCGGAACAACTGATCAAATTGCTCCTAAATGGCTTATTCCTCATATAGAAACTTTAATCGGAACGTTCAGAGATGCAGTGGGAGATGACATTGATCTTAATCTTGATTTGAACTTTCATTTTAAAACTGAGGGGTGTCTTCGGATAGCGAAAGTTTTGGAACAATTCGACATGCTGTGGCTAGAAATTGATATGTACGACCCACATAGCTTGCGGCAAATAAAAGATTCGACAACGACGAGGATATGTACAGGCGAAAATCTTTTCTACATGGAGCAATACTTACCCTATTTTGAAAATCATTCGGCTGATATGTTCATGATTGACGTTCCATGGAACGGATTTAGCCAGTCTAAAAAGATTGGTGATTTAGCTGAAGTTTTTCAGCATAATGTTGCACCGCATAATTACTACAGTCATTTGTCTAGTTTTGTAAGCGCATCTTTGTGCGCGTCATTGCCGAATGTCAGAATCATGGAAATAGATATTGATGATGTTCCATGGAAGGATGACTTGACTACCACCACACCAGAGATTGTAGATGGGTACATGACAGTTCCCACTTCTCCAGGCTGGGGTGCTGACATCAATGAAGATGTTGCAAAAGAGCATCCATGGGATGAAAACAAACTTGTCTCAGTCACCTCACATGGGTACAAGGTTATATAGGCGATTACTTTGTCCCAAAAAGGTTGTGGGTATGGCAGATCATCTATCATCAGAATCCACGAATGAGGAAATAGAAGAAAATATTCCTGACGCAAGCCCTTACCGATGGGTGGTTTTTTCCGTCTTTGTTGCTTGTAGTACTTCAGGGTTTTCAGTGGTGCATACCTTTGGCATTTTGCTGCCATCAATAGCTGATGATCTATCACTGCTGCCAAGAGAGCAGGGAATTCTCAGTTCGGCTCCTTTTATAGCAAATCTGCTGCTGATGATTGTGATCAGTTGGTGGGCCTCAAGGTACCGCCCCAAGATTTTAGTTTCAGTGACCATATTGGTGGGGGCTTTGTTTCTATTTCTTCAGGGTTGGGCTCCCACATTCCTAGCCCTTTTCTTGGGGAGATTAGCATTTGGGATAATGATGATCGTGATTGAGCCGGCTCGGTCGCTTCTCATAAGGCAATGGCTTCCCCAGAGAGAAACAAATATGGCGGGAGGTATATCTAATTTATTCTATGGAATTATCGTTAGTGGTGGACTTCTATTGACCCCCATTATCCTGAACTATTTCGATGGTAACTGGCGGGCAACTTTGAATGTTTTTGGAGCTTTTTTCTTAGTTCTATTTGCTGTCTGGCAAATTTTGGGAAAAGAAAGAAACGCTGTGACAACTTTGGAAGTGAAGGAGTCTAATGTAACTCTAAGTGAGTTTTCCTTGGTTAAAAAAGCCTTTTCATTCAGAGAAGTCTGGCTAGCGGGTTTTGGTTTTATAGGCGCGTTAATTGCTTACTCCTCCTTCAATAATTTTTTTCCTACAATGGCTTTAGAGTTCTATAGTATTTCGTTGACCAGTTCTGGGTTCCTGATAGCAATGTATGTATTACCAGGGGGGGTTTCCGGTGTAATCGTGGGCTATTTCCTAAAAGGTACTCGGGGACGTTCCCCGATTTTGGCTCTGGCAGGGATAGTGATGGGTGCCACCTACTGTGCTATGACTTTAACTGAGTCATACCACCTCCTTTTTATTGTTGCTGTCTTGAATGGAATTTGCTGGGGATTTTTTCCTCTTCTGTACATGGTTCCTTTTCATCTAAAAGGTGTTCAGCCTCGGGAAATTGCCATAGCAGTCGCGGTGGTGATGTCTTTGGCTCATATAGGGTCTGTATTCGGCCCCGCTTTAACGGGGTATATGCAGGAATCGCTGGGAAGCTTACAGTTATCTATGAGAATCGTTTCTTTGTCTCCAATAACTTTGGTAATCACGGCATTTCTACTTGGACAGAGGAGCGGAAACAGATCAAGATAGACTAATTCGGATAAGTTCTCTATTTCCCATGTATTGAATCAGGGAACTAACATAAATGAAAATGTTTCTTAAGAGCATTGAGTTTGTTTATGGCTAGTAAGTCATATAATTCGTAAATTCCTAGTGAAAGGATGGTGGGTATGGTAGATGATATTTCACCTAAACCCACAAATGAAGAAATAGAAGAGAGAGTCCCAGAGGCGGGCCCTTACAGGTGGGTGGTTTTCTCTGCGTTTGTTGCTTGTAATACTGCGGGGTTCTTGATAGCGAATACTATTGGGATCTTACTCCCATCAATTGCAGACGATATTTCACTGTCACCAACCGAGCAGGGGATTCTTAGTTCGGCTCCTTTTTGGGCTAATCTCGTCTTGATGATTGCGATCAGTTGGTGGACTTCAAGATACCGACCCAAAATTTTAGTCACGGTGACGATGTTATTGGGAGCTTTATTCTTATTTGTTCAGGGTTGGGCCCCCACATTCCTAGCTCTATTCTTCGGAAGATTGGCTTTTGGTGTAACTATGATTGCTAGAGAGCCAGCTCGGTCGCTTCTCATAAGGCAATGGCTTCCTCAGAGAGAAACAAATATGGCTGGAGGGATATCTAATCTTTTTTTTGGCATTATCGTTAGTGGGGGTCTTTTATTGACTCCGGTCATCCTAAATTATTTTGATGGTGACTGGAGGCCAACCATGAATTCTTTTGGGGCTTTTTTCTTAGTTCTTGGTGCTATTTGGCAGATTCTGGGGAAGGAACGAAAGAATGCAAAAATTTTTGTAAGCGAATCCACCACTACATCGGCAAGTGAGCTGTCATTGGTGAAGAAGGCATTTTCTTTCAGGGAGATCTGGATAGCGGGGATCGGCTTTACGGGTGCAATGATGGCTTTTTCTTCCTTCAACAGCTTTTTCCCTACTATGGCTTTGAATTTTTACGATGTTTCGTTAAGCAGCTCTGGATTGATTGCCGCGATGTATGTATTACCAGGAGGATTTACTGGTGTCATAGTGGCATATCGTTTGAAAGGTGTCAGAGGTAGGGCACCCATTTTGGCACTCGCAGGGATCATTATGGCTAGCACTTACTGCGCAATGACGATAACCGGGTCGTATCCCTTACTTATTCTTTTTGCTGTTTTGAACGGGATTGGTTGGGGGTTTTTCCCTATTCTGTACATGGTCCCCTTTCATCTAAAAGGTGTTCAACCCCGGGAAATTGCCATAGCAGTCGCGGTGGTGATGTCTATGGCGCATTTGGGTTCCTCCGTTGGTCCTACGTTGGTGGGATATATGCAGGAATATTTGGGAAGCTTACAGTTATCGATGAGAATCGTTTCTTTAGCACCTTTGACGCTAGTTATTGCATCGGTACTTCTTGGAAGAAAACAAGATTATTTCTCTAAATAGTTTGAATTGATACGAATCAGATATGATTTATATTCTCTTTGGCATATGAAAATCATAGGCCATGATATCTCTATATTTACGAATAAAATGTCGTTTCGAGCAGTGACGATGTGGCAAAAAATATCGAGATGTAGTATTTTCTAGCCTATAGGTAACAATCAACGCTCATCTGAGTGTGGTAGAATTTACCTTCTTATTTAAGTAGGCTGGGGCACGGAGTGTTACCCGGCGGTTCGGAGTTGAGTAGAACGTGAATATCTATTGTGGAAATATAGCTTATACAACAACGGAAGATGATCTTAGGGATCTTTTCTCCCAGCACGGCGAGGTCTCCGCTGTTCGTGTAATCACTGACAGGGATACCGGAAGGTCTAAGGGTTTTGGGTTTGTTGAGATGGTGGATGATGGTGAGGCCAAACAGGCTATCGAAGCCTTGGATGGTAAAGACTACATGGGTCGCGATGTCAGGATAAATGAAGCCAGACCCAGAGAGCCGAGATAGATTCAGTTCTATTTGCTTAACCCTCAAACATTTTATTGGGGGTCAAGCAAAAGGTTTCTTGTAAATATGTGACTTGGTTGTCACACAGGGCAGTCCCCTTTCTTTTATGTCAGCGAGTAAACACGTTTGGCATTGTTGCAAAACATGTCAGCTCTCTCAGTATCTGAGTAGTGAGCTGACAGTTTTTTGAACGCGTTGTACATTACGTGGTATGAGAAAGATACCTTGTCAACGGGGAAGTTGCTTTCGAACATTGATCTCGAGGTTCCAAATTTATCGATGCAGTAGCTGATAAAAGGTTCCATATCGTGTGCCAGCTCATCTGAACCAATGGGAACATCTCGCAAATGCCAGTCAAATCCCATAATTGGCATTCCCATTCCTCCTAGTTTCACCACAATATTTTCACATTCACCTACTGCCTCGATACCTTCTTTCCAGGCGGATACGGTTTCTTTGTCTTTTCCTTGATACGGGCCGATACGTAGAAGACCACCAATGTGATTTAAAATAATGGTTAGGTCAGGCAGAGCTCTAGCGAATTCGGCAAGTTCGAGTAGTTGGTGGTGATAAAGCCATGCTTCAAAAGTCATTCCCATTTCTGACAGAATTGCGGCACCCTCTCTGAATATGGGCTGAGACATTTGATGAGGGGCCCCTTGGGTTGATGTATTTGCTAGTTCAGGATTTGGATCGGAAGTCAGGCGATGTCGTATTCCCCTGAATCTGTTCGGACTAGCTATCTTTAGAGCCTCTAATGTTGGTTTAACGTGCTCCCCAAGATTAAGGTTCGCTGAGCCGACTATTCCAGCTGCTATCTGGTTGTTACCATAGATACCACTGGCACTCGCAGCGGCTGTCCCGTGGACAAATTCAACTTCTCCTACGGATCGTAATTCGGTCGGTCCATGGGCTCTCATCATAGATTCTGCTTCAATAAATACCGTAGAACGTACGTTATGGCCAGACTCTATGTCTTGAAGTAGTTCTTCTAACAGATAACGCTGATATGGAATTCTTTCTAATCTTTTATCCCACAAATGGTGATGAGGGTCACAAATCTCTATATTTGGTTCTATGATTTCTTCGATTGTGAGACTTAACCAGTCGTTGCCCCCGTATGGCATAGTACTTCTCCCTTACTTGCATTGTGGGATAGATTTTGAATTCTTCTTTCTGGATTGATCCTTTGCTGTCTTTCCAAGAGTGAACCGTTCAACCCTGCGATTTTCGACCATGTTTCACGTACCACTCTCATGCTCCTCCTGTCGTAATCTAGAGTCAAGTTGAATCTTGTGGATACCCCTGAGATTAGTGTAATAAATAAAATACTTGTGTTTAATAGGTTACTTCTAACGGAGTAGCCTATGTGTTTAAGATTAATTGGAATATATTCTTATTAAATATTATGTATTAATTTACAAAATCAAAAGCTGATTTACTTGATGTTTCCAGTCATATACTGGACAATAAAAGTCATAAAAATTGAATAATAAGTCATAAAAAATAATGGGCTTACATATATATCCTTTGAAAGGGGGCGAGAATGGTTTCGAGTGACTTAATGACTACCAAGGAACTTTCAGAATATTTACAGTTAGATCGTATGACAATTTATAAGTTACTTAAGGCTGGTGACATACCCGCTAACAGAGTGGGGCATCAGTGGAGATTCTTTCGGTCCGATATCGATGACTGGATACGGTCAAAACAGGTTCGTCCTGGATCCCCAGAAACATTGTCGGATTAATCGCCAATCATTCTTTAATGACATGTAAGGGTCATTACTGCTCTAATTTTATGCCGGGAGTTATTGCATGGGCGAAAGTCGATAGAATCTGTAATGTTCCCATCGTAAAGAAAACGATTCTCATTCCTGATATGAATAAGGATATTAATTCGCTCTGAGGGTCGGCACTAAGTACTTGATCCACATCTGATGAGTATCCACCAGACAACATCGTTTGGGCGATTATGGCTGTGGCTATGACGATACCTGTAATGTTTCCTGAATTTCGGGAGAGATTCACGAGTGCTGAAACGACGCCGTGTCTGTTATTGGTGGAACTTATGAATATTCCAGCGCTGTTTGGTGACATAAAGATTCCAGACCCACAACTGAAGACGATTATAGCTGACAGTGTGTACGTTAGTGACGATGTGGGTACCATAAGTCCCATCATGTAGAGCCCCGCACCGCAAAGGGCTAACCCAAAAGTAGTAAAAGGCTTAATACCATACCGGTCGGATAGATATCCCGTTAATGGCCCCAATATGATCCTGCTGATCGCGTTAGGAATGAGGACATAAGCTACTTGAGCTGGGCTTAATTTGAAAACTGCCTGGAGAAAGAATGGAATTATGAATCGGAAGGAAGTCACACCGAGAAAGGAAAGGTAGTTTGACACTATTCCGACCGTGAAGTGTTGTCGTCGAAATAGCGTTAGGTCAAGCATAGGTTCTTTTGATTTTGATTCCCACCATATGAATCCGACAACTGAGAGTATAAAGAGCAGTGCACCGACCAGAATTGGTATTGAGAGCCATCCTATGTTTGAACCATTAGAAAGAGTGAATAGGAAAACCATTATTATTGATGTCGACAATCCGGCACCAATCCAGTCGAATGAGCTATTTTTGTCGTCTTTTATACTGAACCTAGACGGGTCCAAAAATATAACTGCTCCTGCCAAGGCTGTTGCGCATAAGGGTACGTTTATCCAAAAGACCCATTCCCACCCCGCGTAAGTGACTAATAAGCCTCCTAGTATGGGCCCTATTATTCCACCAGTCCCGATGACACTCCCGTGAGCCCCGAGGCCTTTGCCTCGTTCATTGTTTTCGAAAACAGAAGTGACCATGGCCATTCCTGTGGCCTGTGTCATTGCTGCTCCTATTCCTTGTAAAGCTCTAAAAAATATCATCCAAATAATAGGATCTAATGAACCTATAGAATCACTAAGCCACGGAGAAATTCCAGAAAAAAAAGCCATAGTTCCAAAAAGACAAAGACCGATTAAATGGATTGGTTTTCTTCCGACTTGGTCTGACAATTTGCCCATGGGTAACAACATAGCGCTTATTGCCAGAGACTCTGCCAAAATGACCCACTGAACAGTAGTGAGAGACACAGAGAGACTTTGTGCAATGGTAGGTAAAGCAATACTCACACCACCATGGTGGGTGACGTTAGTAACTGAGCCTAGTGCTACCGTGGCAAATACAATCCATTTGTAATTTGCTGATTCATAAATAGCAAAACGCATAACAAAATCGTACTACGTTGCTTGTGAAATTGTTTTTTGATTGAGATTAAAGTGTTTATGTGAACTTCAGATATACTAACCTCGATTCAAATAGATCCATTTTAAGTAATTTAATAGTGAGGCTAAATCGGATGAATACAAGGCAAATGACAGGAACTCCCTCTGAAATACTTGTCGAGCAGTTAGTTGCTTCTGGCGTCAAATATGTCTTTTATAACTCAGGATCTCGTGAGGCCTTATTTTTTGATGCATTGCATGGCAACCCAAATATTCATGGAATATTAGCGTTACATGAGGGAAGTGTTACGTCCATGGCAGGTGGATATGCACAAGTTCACAACGATCCCGCAGTAATGGTCGTGCATCTCGGTGCTGGCTTGGCGCAATGCATGGGTCAACTAATCAACGTATGGTTTGGGGGCTTGCCAGTAGTAGTCATCACTTTCGCTGGAGATACTGGGAGCTGGGTGGATAGGATTAATTTAGATTTGGATCATTCTTTCGGTCCGTCTTCTATATCCGCCCCTATGGTCAAAGCTAACTGGACAGTTATAGATCCTGAGGGATTACCTTCCGCTGTCGAGAGAGCCCTACAAGTTGCTAGAACACCGCCATATGGTCCTGTTCACCTTGCTGTATACGACACGATGTTGGGCAAGCAACAGATCACAACCGACATAGTAGAAGGCTCGAAGGTTGGGTTACGGTCTGGTAATGCATCGGACCAAGATCTCGTTAGTATTCTAACTGCTTTGGAGGAGTCGAAGAAGCCGATGATATATGCGGGTGATGGTATATGGAAAAGTGGTGGCGAGGAGCTCGCTGCCCAGTTTGCAACTCACTTCGGTGCTGCCGTAGCGAATAGTCATACCGACTACCGGGGTATTTCTATTAAGCATCCACAGCACATCGGTCAATTTGACCAAGCCGCATCAGCATATGAACCCGATCTTATTTTGTCTGTTGGTGCAAGACACCAAGGTTCCGGATATTCCAGCGACCACATTCCATTCAAACGATTATCCAATTCCGGAGGAAGGCATATAGCTCTGGGTTCTGATTTAGAGTATGTAACCAATTATCCAGGTCTAGATCTGGCTATCATCGGAGATGAAAAAGATGCTTTGGAAAGGTTGTTGTCTCTAGCTGAGAAAGATTTTCCTTCAGCAAGGTATGACTCGCGGCGAGAAAAAGCTATAGAAGCAGGTACGTCTTGGCGTAATGCCCGACGAGAGTCCATGAGACCTAATCTGGAAGATGGTGTGGTTAGGCCAGGAGTGGTAGCCGATGTGGTTGATGCTGAGCTAGAGGCGATCGGTGGTGGATTTGTTACGAATGAGCAGTTTGCGGTGTCCCATGAGTCTGTTCCATCGGGGCTTGGGGAGAACAATAATGTTTATTTGAGACCTCCGGGCGGATCGGAGGGTTGGGGCGTTGGAGCCGCTATTGGGGCTAAACTTGCAGCAACAGACAAGCCAGTAGTGGGATTTGTGGGAGACGGGTCGCTTTATTACGCTGATTCTGGCATTTGGACAGCAGTTCATCACAATATTCCCGTTCTTTATATCATTACCAATAATAGGGCATATGGCATAGTAGCTGGATTTTTTGGGGAGGCAGAGGGTCGCATGAGCGATACCGGAAAATATGGAGGCGTTGTTCTAGAAGGGATGGACCCAGTAAAAATCGCCGAAGCATTTGGTTTGGAAGCTGAATCGGTTGATGACGAATCTAAAGTGGCGGATGCCGTACGTCGAGGATTGAACATCGTCAATGAAGAAAACCGGCCTTATCTAATAGAATTTAAGTTGCCTATTGGCCTTCCTGAAGGAGGGGTTGCAGATCAACAGTACCAAATGCGCTAAAGTAGCTAGGCTCATTATCTGTATTCCGTTGGGAAATAAAGAAAAATTACCTAATTACATAGGATTAGCTATTGGCTAAGCTGACGCGGAAAGAAGTTATATTAATGGCTACTTCCAGTAGATCATTTGCAGGGATGGATTTATCTGGCCTCGATCTTTCCAGATGCAATTTGTCCGGATGCAATTTCCAATCTGCAAACCTTGCTCACTGTAATATCTCCAGGTCGAACTTACGTGGATGTATGTTGGATCAGGCAAATCTTGAGAACTCTGACATTTCACGATCCAATCTTTCTGTAGCTGACATGAAGAGCGTTAATTTGAAACATGCAGACCTAAGGGGCTCTAACCTTAGTGGAGCTGCCTCTACTTCACAGCAGACGACTTCTAGGATTATTGGAGCAAATTTGCACAGTGCGGATTTAAGAGGTGCGGATTTGAGAAAATCTATACTAGTCAGGGTTAGGTTTGACTATGCGGACCTTCGGGGAGCTAACTTCGCTGGAGCTAATATGACTAGAGTTTCCCTTATTGGCAGCAAATACGATGTAACTGCTTTTGATGAGGCCATAAACGTCTAAATTTGGCTCTTATTTAAGCTGGATAGGCTGATATCAATTACTCCTAGACGTGGAGAAGAGTTGTGAATTACTTAAATAGGGTCTATTCGGGGGATTGGATTGGAATACATCAAGAATTTGTTTAGAGGGCATAAAGTTAATTTGAAACCTGAACTCATTGTCGTGGGAATGGGAAACCCTGGTCCTGATTATGCTGATAGTCGGCATAATGTGGGATTTTGGCTTATTGATTCTCTAGCTGAGAAAAAGGGAGTGCGTTTCTCTCGAACTCATAAAACAACTAACTCAATTGATGTAGAAATAGACAAAAAATTGGTGGTACTCGCGCGTCCAAGAACCTATGTAAATAGGACTGGAGAAGCTGTTCGTTATCTACTAAGTCGTTATGGGATTAACCCAACTCAACTAGTTGTGGTCTATGACGACATACACTTACCTGTGGGGAAACTTCGTATTAGGGCAAAGGGGAGTGCAGGTGGCCATAATGGAATACGCTCGATTATATCTGCTCTAGATAGTAACCAGTTTCCCAGAATTCGTATCGGAGTTGGTAGTCCAAAACCTGGAGAAGACCAAATAGGATACGTATTGGGAGTACCAGATGAAGAGGACAAAGTGGCAATAGAGCATTCCATAGCAGTGGGAGTAAAGGCAATATCTACTTTGTTATGCAAAAGTGTTGATTCCGTAATGAGTGAATACAATTGAGTCTTCCCAATGAATTCATAGTTTGATCGGTATCTTTGCCAATATCACTGCCAAATCTTCATATAAGTGGTTGGTTTACTCCTCCGTAGGTATGGCTGCCTTTGTAACTGTTTCTGTTCAGACAGGGACGACGCTTGCCTTGCCTAGAATTGGCCATGATTTCAA
>CAYWYV010000043.1:5194-11606 GCA_964462705.1 uncultured Dehalococcoidia bacterium | reverse complement strand
TCATATTGAGAGCGGATTTTTCGATGAATAAACCTAGGCGATGCCTATAACTACAGGCTTCCCTAAAAAATAGTACGGGACATTCCAAATCCCTAAAATACCCAAATCTACCACTGCCTTATTGGCATACAATTTTTTGACCACCCCCGATGATCCGGTGCTAGGCCCACCCCTAACATTTCCCGTATATAAGACTTTTTGGCCGGTTCCAACACCTTTTGAGTTGACCACGGCTTCACAGAGAACACCCTGATCCACTTCCACAGGCAATTTAAGTTGTATCGAATTTGTATTTTTCATTTATATAAGTCCACACTACTAGTCTAGTTAAGCCTCTGAATTCGTATACTTTCCATCTATTCCCAAAAGAATTTTTATATGGGTTTAAGTGATTTATTTTAATTTTTATCGCCATTTAATTATCTCTGACTATCATAGGAGTTTTAGAACATTTTAGAACAGAACAAGTGTTCTGTCAATCCAAGCATATGGGCTCAACCGTTCATACCTATTTTTCCCTCGAATGCTACAATTCAGAGAGGCGTAAAGTAATGAGAACAAAAGTCTAGGAAATTTAACCAATAAGATGAGTAGTCGACTAAAAAATAAAGTGGCAATAATAACTGGGGCCGCGAAAGGGCAGGGAGAGTTTGAAGCCCGACTTTTCGCTAATGAAGGAGCCACTGTCGTTCTATGCGATATCGACGTAGAAGCTTGTGGTAAAACTGCTGAAGAAATCTCTTCTTCTGGGGGAAGTGCAGTCTCTATGACCTTGGATGTTACAAGTGAGCCTGACTGGATAGGCGTTATAGAACAAACAGTAGAATTTTTTGGAAAACTCGATATTCTTGTTAATAACGCAGGTATCTATAGTCGTGTCCCGATCGAAAACACCTCAGTTGAGGAATTTGATCGAATTTTAGAGGTGAACTTGCGCGGGGTTTTCCTTGGAACAAAGCATGCAATACCCGCTATGAGAACGTCCGGGGGAGGATCTATCATCAACATATCATCCACGGCTGGGATCGTAGGTAATGTGGGTAGTGGAGCATATGGAGCTTCCAAGGGTGGTGTTAGGTCTTTTACAAAATATACGGCAATTCAGCATGCCTCAGAAGGAATAAGAGCAAACTCCGTACACCCTGGGCCAATCGATACTGACATGATATCTGACAATCTTTCTACCGCTGAAGGAAGAAAGTCCACTGAATCACGAATACCGATGGGCCGAGTGGGAAGTATTGAGGACGTCGCAATGGGAGTTTTATTTTTGGCTACTGATGAATCCTCGTACATGACTGGGTCAGAGCTTGTCATAGACGGAGGAATGACCGCTCAATAGATCACATGTAATTTGTATTGACTAATACGGCACTTAATTTTTTAGATCATATCGATGCCTTTGAGTCTTTAATAGGCGTTGGCAAACCAGCCTTGTTGATTGACTTCGATGGCACCCTTTCAGAACTGACACCAGACCCATCAGATGCCGTCATAGATCCGATGTGTCTAACTCTTCTCCAAAAACTCTCTACATTTTTACCTGTCATCGCCATTGTTTCAGGAAGATCTGTTAAAGACTTACAAAGCAAAATTCAACTTAACCAAGTAGAGTTATATGGGAATCACGGTGCAGAAAAGTTCATTTCAGGAAAACTCATAGCCCGTTCGAGGGCAGATATGAATTTAGATCACATTCGTAAAGTCTTGAATTTCCTAAAATCTGAAGTGTCTCTGCCAGGGCTAATTTTTGAAGATAAAACTTTTAGTGCCTCTGTCCATTACAGGCTCTCCGATAATCATGATTTAGCCAGAGCTACATTATCTGAAGCTTTAAGACATGCTCCAAATATTCATAGACTGGAAACATTTTGGGGGAAAGAGATTCTGGAAATCCGTCTCCTATCCGGAGTTAACAAAGGTTATGCTGTCCGAGATATATTAAAACGGTACCAACCCGAATCTATGTTATTTATAGGAGATGACACTACTGACATAGACGGAATCGACCAATTAATTAAATTAAGGGATGCCGGAGTAGTTAAAGGACTTACTGTAGCTGTAAAATCTAAACCTGCGAACAAACACTTACTTAAAAAAGCAGACGCATATGTTGAGAACGTTGGAGAGGTATGGAAGCTACTAGAGTGGGCGCTCAAAAACTGTTCTTAAAAAGTTTAATGCTGGGATAATGACTATTACATACTTGACATACATTTTTATGATTTGCTAGCCTGATCTAAATTGGACGATCCTCCTAGTAGCACGGCAATAATGGTATTTCTTCAGAGCGATTCATACCGCTCAAAATGCGCTGTTGAGTTGACTAATGACTAGGCCATATCTCGCTAAGGATCTAGCTGCTATTATCTTAGCTGCTGGTGACGGCAACCGTATGAAATCCCAGACACCCAAACCGCTTCACAAGATTTGCGGAAAAGAAATTCTTAATATGATCCTGGATGCGGTAGAACTTTCTGGCATAGAATACTCAGTCACAATTGTGCCTTCGGATTATAAATTGTTCGAAATATCGGTTGGGAACAGAACACGGTTTGAGGTTCAAGAACAAGCAAAAGGTACTGGTCATGCCCTGCTACAAGCGAAAAAAGCAGCCAAAGATTCCCAGTTTATATTGGTTCTAAACGGTGATATCCCCCTAATAAGCCCTGAAACTATATCGCAACTTATATCTCTTCACCAAGAAAAGGAAGCGACTGCCACATTCCTTACTAACAGAAAAGATAATCCGCTAGGCTCCGGTAGGGTCATTAGAACCCATAATGGGGCAGTGGAAGCTATAGTTGAGGAACATGACGCAGACAGTGAAGTTAAGAATGTCACTGAAGTAAATTGTGGGGTTTACTGCTTCGAAGCACCCTGGGTTTGGTCAGCATTGGAATCACTTAAACCCTCCTCAAGCAATGAGTTCTATATCACCGATTTGATAGCTCTAGCACTGGAACAGAATCTTCGGGTTGAAACCTTAGAAACTGTCCGGCAAGAAGAGACCATCAATGTCAACGATCGGATACAACTGGCAGAAGCGGAGGCTCTTCTCCAACAAGACATTAGGGCTAAATGGATGAAGTCCGGAGTTACTTTGGTTGATCCTACGTCCATCTATATAGAGCAGGGCGTTGATATAGGTGAAGATACGTCCATACTACCAAATACCCACATACAACAAGGGTCCACTATCGGAAAAAATTGCCAGATAGGTCCAGACAGTACTGTCAAAGCATCAGCAATTGGAGATAAATCAAAAGTAACGCATTCATTCATCGAAAACGCTACCTTAGGAGCGCAAGTATCAGTGGGACCCTTTAGCCGCATTAGAACTGGAACCGTTCTCGAAAACAATGTATATGTTGGTAATCACGCAGAAATTAAAAACAGCACCCTAGGCTCTGAGAGTAAATGTGGCCATTTCAGCTATATAGGTGATGCGATAATTGGAACGAATGTTAATCTAGGGGCGGGAACAATAACCTGCAATTATGACGGTCTCACTAAGCATGCGACAGTTATCGGAAACAATGCATTTATTGGTTCCAACACGATGCTCGTAGCCCCTGTAAATGTCGGTGACAACGCAGTAACTGGAACAGGGTCCATAGTAAATAAAAATGTCCCCGAAGGAGCCAGGGCTATAGGGGCACCGGTAAGAATCATTGAGGGAGAGAGGTCATAAACGATATTGGATTTGAACATAACTAACGAGAACCTACCAATCATAGTGTTTGTCATTTCTATTCTCTTATACTCAACGATTGGGTTTATTCAATCCGCGCTATCCTCCGTTACAAGAGAGACGGTGTACATATGGAAAAATGAAGGAAGAAATCGGTCTGAAAAATTAGAATCTCTTTTCAGAAGATTTGATCAATGTCGTTCAGCATTCTCAATATTAAAAGCTGTAACTTTAGCGTTATCGGTTGTTGCAACAAATATCTTAGTTAGTAGAGAAAGTGGCCAAGCAACTTGGGGCATAACACATACACTCCTGACCACGGCAGTAACCCTGCTCGGTCTTGCTATAGTAGAAACAATTATTAGAACCTGTGTTGGACAGAGAGGGCCTTTTATAGCAGCCTGGTTGTCAGGGTTTACAACATTTGTCGGAATACTCTTGAGTCCTCTCACTAGGTCTCAAGAACGTATCATAGAGATTGGTTCTGCTGCTACTGAAGAGGATTTAACCTTAACAAACAATCCCGACGGGATAGCAATGCATCTTGATGACGAAGGGGAACCGCTAGAGGAGCATGAGGTACGAATGATTCGAGGAGTCTTTCAACTCGATAAAACCATAGCTCGAGAGATAATGATCCCAAGAGTTGATATGAACTGCGCGGAAGTGTCCACTTCACTAGACCAAGTTGCAAACATAATGTTGTCTAGCGGACACAGTAAGATCCCTGTATATAGAGACGAGTTGGATCATATAGAGGGAATTGCACACTCTATGGACATATTAAGATTTATGTCTGACCCTTCAAACTTGGGAGACTCAAATCTTACTCGCTTCCTCCGACCAGTATTGTACGTCCCTGAGTCAAAAACCCTCGAAGATCTTCTGACAGAATTCCAAGAAAAAAGAATGCAGATGGCAATCGTGGTCGACGAATATGGGGGGGTGTCTGGGTTAGCAACGGTAGAGGATTTAGTAGAGGAAATTGTAGGCGAACTACACGATGAGTTCGATCGCGGAGGGCCAAAAATCCGAAAGATCAGTGAAACAGAATACTTTATGGACGCGGGTACAGATATAGACGATGTATCCCAAATTGTTAATGTCTCGTTTGAAGGAGATGGATTTGACACTATCGGAGGCTTCGTTCTTCATCAACTGGGTAAAATTCCAAGCGCGGGTGACAAGGTTGAGTATCAGGACATCGAAATCGAAATCCTCTCAACAACAGGCCGACGCGTTAGATCGTTACGAATAAGAAAAATCGTCGGAGACACCCGATCAAAATAACAATAACCTGGTCGAATTTCTGTATATAGCCTCAACTATAACCCATCCCACCAGATCTTCTAAACTTACTTACGCGTTAAGGGGCTGACGAACAGCTAAGGAATAATTTACTACCAGATCAAGTTCCTAACTCAGGGCACCTTGCAAATTGATGTTGAAAGATAGAATTAAACAATTTGTAAACATCATGATTGTCTAATATAGATATCTCTCACATTAAGAATAGGTCAATGGTTCTACATGGAAAATGGAACTAAAAAAGCCCCCAGTCGAATTAATTCGACTGGGGGCTTTTCCTTAGACCCAAGTAAATTAGATCTAAATTATGTTTTACTTAGTGGCAACGAGGAATGGGGCAGTAGCCTCAGAACCATGTGAGCCCATTGCGGTTAAGGTATATATACCATCCCCAAGCCCAACTTTGACCTCGATCTGGAAGGCACCGTACTTATTAGCCACTGTCCCAGCTAAGATGTTCCCACCGGCCCAAAGGCTTATCGTTTCTGCCTTTTTAAAGCCGGACCCATAAGCTATCGTCGTCCCACCAGGGGAGCCAGGATTAATAGCTAAATTAGATGAAGGAGAAGTTACACTAACAGCAGCATCACTTATAAGTATAGGTGTACTTGCTACGCTACCTGACCCTCCTTGAGCCTCTAATGTGGCAGATCCACCTGCCCGGGCAATGACATCACTATCTCCACTTATGGAAGAGAAAGTAACCTCAAACGCTCCAGCGCCGTTAGCAGCAACTTGAGCACCTCGGCCACCACCAACGATTACAGACAAACTCTCATCTATAACCAACGTGATTACAACAGCTTCGCCAGCTTCAAATCCGCCTCCTGACACAGTAAATTCTTCGTCCATACTAACGGATGAGCTACTGGCAGAAAGGCTAGCCTTGGGAATTACCGGTGCATCAGCACCATCAGCCCCGGCAGGCCCTTGAGGCCCAGGCGCACCAGGTGCACCGGGGTTTCCAGGGAGACCAGGAAGACCAGGTTCGCCAGGTTCACCAGGTTCACCCTGAGGTCCGGCAGCACCAGGATTACCTGGGTTACCAGGAAGACCGGGAGCACCAGGTGCACCATCGGAACAACCAACTAACGCAATTATAAATACTGAGAAAACCAGGGCTGTCACCAGTCCTCGTATGCTAAATAGCCTTCTCATTTGACCCCCTCTTCTACATGGAGAATCCAGATTTTTCTAACCAAAAAGATCGCGCCACTTTCGCGACGCTTAAATTAGCTGCTAATACTAACAACTCACGAATGGACCCATCTTATTAACCACCATAAGGGGATGTCAAGGCATTTATCACCTCAACTTTAGGCAGTGACAATTCCTAGACCTAATCCCAGCATCCGCACCATACCACTCATCAGCAAGCAACACAGAGAAAATTCTAGTTGAAAGGCACCA
>CAYWYV010000043.1:4142-5184 GCA_964462705.1 uncultured Dehalococcoidia bacterium | reverse complement strand
GACCTAAGCGGTGGACGATCTACATACTGATTTAAAGCTAATACTGTTATAATCTGCAACCGTATCGACTAAAATCAGGCCTCAATGTCAGAAGACGCTATGTAATTGATAAATTATGGAGGGTTATTTATCAAAATGAATCAGAAGACGGATCAAAGCTTAAAAAAGAGTTACAAATCTTCGTGGATCACAATGGGAGCTTTTGCCGCCTTAGGAATACCTTCCTTCATAATAGTTTTTGCAAATCTTCATTTTGACCCTATTCTTCTAGCTTTTGTATTTGGTCTTGGGATTGTGGGTGGAGCATTTTTGATATCTTGGGGAGCTGAGGCAGCTCAGGTTGATATATCAGCTTCATTTGCTATAGCAATACTCGCTTTGATAGCAATACTCCCAGAATATGCTGTTGAAGCAGTTTTGGCATGGGATGCGGGTCAATCCTACCTGGAAGCATCCGCTGCTGGACAGGTATTCGGTGCAGGTAGTGCGGTTACGGACGAAATGGAACGGGTGGCGGCAAACGTAACAGGGGCCAACAGGTTACTTATTGGTCTTGGCTGGTCTGCAGTAATACTAATATTTTGGCTCAAGAGGCGCTCAAGCCTAGATATTAAAGGCACAATGGGACTAGAGATAATAATGCTGGTAATAGCAACCCTCGTCACATTTTTGATATTTTTTATGCAACAGGTACACGTGGTAGTAGGAGTTGCACTAATTGCGCTCTACCTCGTATATCTGTGGATAAGCTCTACGAAGGAGGCAGAAGAACCTGAACTTATGGGTCCTTCCCTCGCCATTGGTGAACAAAGCAAACTAGTAAGACGTCTCATGGTACTTTCACTTTTTATTTATTCCGCGATCGTAATTATTGTTGCAGCACATCCATTCGTTGAGGCACTGGTAGAAAGTGGTTTAGAGTTGGGAATAGACGAATTTATCCTTATTCAATGGATAGCGCCACTAGCATCTGAATCACCTGAAATAATCATAGCCGTATTATTCAGCCTGAGAGCAAACGCGGTTGCTGGTCTTACAACAC
>CAYWYV010000043.1:0-4092 GCA_964462705.1 uncultured Dehalococcoidia bacterium | reverse complement strand
AGAGGTTAATCAACTAACCTTGCTTGTGGGTAGTATGGTGGGCGTTTTCAGCCTTTCAGCAGGAGAAATATTAAGTTTCCCGCTAAACCATATGCAGTCCGTTGAATTTCTGTTAACTGCGGCTGTATCAGCTTTAGGAGTTATGTTCCTTATCCACCGAGTTATTAACTGGAAGTCAGGCCTGATACTCCTTGTGCTATTTATAGCGCATTTACCTTTCACTGACTCGGCAGAAAGACTTTATTTCACTTACATATATCTCGCTATAGGCGCAGTATATGGAATTTTCTTTTTATACCAGTGGAAATCTGGGAAACTATCAGCCGAGAACGACCCTGACTAAAATGGTTCCTGTGACTTAGTTAAACTCAGTATGTATCCTATCTCTGTGCCCCTGTAGCTCAGCGGATAGAGCACTGGCCTCCGGAGCCAGGTGCGCGGGTTCGAGTCCCGCCGGGGGCACCAGTCATTACCAGCAACAAAAGTTTCCAGTCCCACTATCTCCCCAAGTATTAAATGTATAGCTTAATCTTGGCCAGAACTCCACTTAGATGGCTGACGAGAGAGATTCTCCATCCCAATTTCTGTGCAAAGTTGTGGAAACATCACAGGATGTGCCCCCTTCCATTCCAAATCTGAAACAGTCTCTAATATTGGCACATCAAGTCTTAAAGTAGCTAAAGTCTTATATAATTCTGCGTCTTCGCGATGCCCTTCAAGGCTAAGACTAAGTGAAGCTGCAGACCTTACTGTTACATCCCAGAGACGATAATCTGAAGGTATTTGATCGATGAAACGATACCTTGCCAGCAACGTTGAACTGGATTTAGCTCCCCATTTCGGGATCCCTGGAAAACCGTCAGACGTGTCTCCCATAAGACCCAAATAGTCCGGAATAGATTCTGGAAATACACCAAATTTATTTTTTACTCCCTCTTCATCCAGTATTTGGTTTCTTCTACGATCCAGACAGACTACTTTTTTGCCACTGACAACCTGCGTCAAATCTTTATCTGGAGAGCAGATTACAACTCCCTCTACTGAGGGGTCTTGAGAATACTTTATTGCAGCTGAGCCTAGAGCGTCGTCGGCCTCAAATTCTCTCATTGGCCAACACACTATGCCCAAAGCACTTACAGCTCTCTCAGCCAAAAGAAATTGCATTTTCAGTTCTTCAGGAGTTGACGAACCGTCTTTATACTCAGGAAAAATTTCATTCCTAAACGACTCCACCTCACTATCGAAAGCGACAGCAATATGGGTGGTTTGATTCATTTTCAACATTGAAAGTAAAGTTTGTATTAGTCCCCGAACTGCAGACACAGGCATTCCATCAGGGGCAATTCTTGGTGGTTGACCATAATGCGACCGAAATAATTCGTATGTACCATCAACTAAATGTACTTTTGTCATGGGACTCTTCAGATAACTAAAACCAATTGGACTTATCCACAATATTGATAAGTTCCTCGCCATTAGCAAATCTCTTGCAATTATTTAAAAACAATTCAGTCCGTCTTTCTGGAAGATAGGGGCCTTCCCCTGCAACATGTGGTGTAATTAGAATGCCTGGAGCTGTCCAAAGTGGATGATCGTGAGGAAGCGGTTCTATTTGAAAAACATCCAGCGCTGCTCCGTTCAAATTACCTTTCCTGAGCGCTTCATTAAGATCATCTAAAACAACGGTGGCCCCCCTCCCAATATTCACAAAGTATGATTCCTTTTTCATCTGCGAGAAAAACTTAGCATTGAAGTAATTCTGCGTTTGAGGTGTTTCCGGGACTGTGCTCACAACAAAATCTGCCCTTGGAATCATGATATCCACTTCATCAGGATGGACAAGTTCATCAACATGAGCCAAAGAATCTTCAACTCTAGGATCACTTCCCAACACAGTTAAACCAAAACTTTTACAGAGCCGCGCTGTTTCAGCTCCTATACCACCAACTCCGATTATCAGTACCGTAGAGTCCGGAAGATGCCTAATCGGATAATTAGGCCTATGCCACTCTCCTTTCAGCTGGTGTGGAAAGTAACGGTTTAGGCCTCTTGCGAATGCCAAAATAAAGGACAAGATATGAGTACTTATATGATCGTTGTAAATATCCCTCGTGTTGGTCACGATAACGTCACTGTCAATCAGATCGGAGTGATACCACCCAGCAGAAGGACCAGCTTGAGGACATGCAAGCCATTTTAGATTATTAGCATGCATGAATATTTCAGAACCAATATTCCCAAAAGCTGCATCAGCATCCTTTATGGACTCTATCGCTTCTCCCTCTGACTCTGCTACGGTGACATCAATACCTGGAATCAAACCCCTCAAAGTTTCCGGCCATGTCTTCAAGTTTTGTTCCGGGTGCCCATCAGGAGCATAAAGAAGAAGCTTAAAACTCATTAGTTCACACCTCAATAATATAAGGGAAATAATCGCAGGTCATAGTATTTGACCTATCCTAGCATCACCAGACAGATATCCCCAATGAAAAGTTTTTCGCCATGATCCTTAGCGAGTATGAGGATTCAGCACGTCGCTCAAGGCATCTCCAAGCAGATTCCAACAGAGCACCAATGACCACGCAACGAAACCAGGGGCAATGAGCATCCAGGGTACGACTCTAAGTGCGCTTATACTACCAGCTTCCAGAAGCATGGTTCCGAGACTTGGCCGCGGAGGTTGAATTCCGAGACCAAGCCAGCTGAGAATAATTTCTGTGCCCACCAACGCCCCCATACCCATGGATACCGTGACTATTATCGGACCAATAGCGTTTGGCAACAGATGGACAAAAAGAACTCGGGTGGTAGAGGCCCCGGCAGCAACTGCAGCATCAACATATTGGGTCTGTTTCAGAGATAGCACTTGACCCCTAACGAGACGAGCCATACCTATCCAAGAAAACGAAACCAGAGCCAGTGCCACCACAAGATAGTCGGCAATCCCTATCCTCACTAAGCCATCTAAAAAAGTATTATCTTCCAACCAGTAAACAACTTCTAGAACACGTAACCGTAACGTCGCCGCTAGTATGATCACAAGTAAAATATCTGGGAATGAAGCAAATACCTCACCTACCCTCATAATAAGGGAATCTGTCTTTCCACCAAAATACCCAGAGATAAGTCCGAGGGAAACCCCCAAAATGAGCCCACCCGTAGCCATGGTAACAACGGTAATTACGACTGTATTTTGTATCCCCCACAATGCACGGCTTAAAACATCCCTGCCTTTCATGTCAGTACCTGCCCAGTGTTGAAGACTAGGAGATTCTCTTATATGAAGGTAATCTTGATCGTTATATCCGTAGGGAGCAATCCAAGGAGCAAGGATACCAGCCAAGTAGATAACACCGATTATTAACAGGCATGCCACCGCGAGTTTTTTTCGTAGTAATCTTTCTAAGGCCCTTCTTAAGTGACCCCGATTTTCATCTAGTCCGGACAAAGGCTTGGATCTGGATGAAATCTCAGCTTTCAAATCGTCCATATCAAGAAAGTCTTATACGAGGGTCGATAAATGTATAAGCAATATCTGCTATTAGATTCGCTATGACAAAGGCTGATGAGGTGATAATAGTAATCGCCATAATTACCGGATAATCTCTGTTGAAAATAGCTTGTATAGCGAAATCCCCTACTCCAGGAATCCCTAAAATACGCTCCGTTATAAAGCCGGTCGTCAACATACCTGCTAGTGAGAACGACAGTACAGTCACAATAGGAATTAAGGCATTTCGAAGTATATGTCTGTAGTCAATGAGTAAAGGATGTAACCCTTTAGAATGAGCCGTTCGTACAAAATCTCTTCCCATAACATCTAGAGTACTTGCCCTCATAAGTCGGGCGAGGCCGGCCACACCAGGAATACCCATAGTAATAGCAGGTACGATTATTCGCGGGTCAAATAGTCCTCCCCATCCTGAACACGGAACCCAACTCAACTTTAAACACAATCCCCATAAAACTTCACGCTTCATCGATCCCCCAAAGATTCATTCGTCGCTTTTATTGGCCCCAATCAAACGAACCACTCTGAACGCTGGGCCCGAAACTGTCTAGACACCAAATAAAAAAACGTGAAAATTATTT
>CAYWYV010000042.1:0-11661 GCA_964462705.1 uncultured Dehalococcoidia bacterium | reverse complement strand
ATGCTATACTCCTGTTATTCGATGTCTAATACTCAACCACTGCAAAACATGTTGTTCGCTGCCGTTGACCTACAAACTACCGCTCTCGACACCAAACAAGATCAGATTATTGAGATTGGCATTCAGATTTTTGATTCGGCAAATATGATGGATCAATTTTCGATGTTGATAGATCCACATTTGGATGTAGGTATCCCTGCCCATATAACCGATTTGACCGGAATAACGTCTGATGATCTTGAAGGTCAGCCAAATATTGAATCTGTAATGTTGGAAGTAACCAAGTTACTAGAGGGCAAAATTATTGTCGGGCACAATATTGGCTTCGACCTGGGCTTCTTGTCCGCCGCAGGGTTTGAACTCACTGGTAGCGCGTTTGATACATGGGAATTAGCATACATCCTCGATTTCGACAGCCCCGACTATTCTCTGGATACCTTGTTGTCAAGACATAATATCTATAGGGCACAGGCTCATCGTGCCCTCGATGATGCAAAAGCCACCGCAGAGTTATTTCTTCGTCTAAGCGATTTTATAGACAATTTGTCAGATTCCACTATTGATATTGTGAAGTCTCTCTGCATTAAGGCGAGCTTGCCCTTTGATGAGTTATTCGATTCTTCAGTTCAACTACATGCTCTTTCGCCATCTAAGGATCCCTCTGAAGAAAAAGAGCAGTTAAGAAAAATAGATTTACCCAATAGGGGGAGGGATTCAACTTCCGATATCTCTAATATATTTGCTCCCACAGGATCCCTGGCGGCTTATTTAGAGCATTACGAGGAACGGGAAACTCAAAGGGAGATGGCTGAGCATGTCTACGGCGCTTTAACGGACTCCACTAATCTGATGGTGGAGGCTGGGACTGGAACCGGGAAATCCCTTGCTTATCTGATTCCAGCACTAAGATTCTCAGAAAGTACGGGAAAAAGAGTAATAGTTTCGACGAGAACTCTTAATCTTCAGGACCAACTTTTGAATAAGGACGCTCCCCTATCTTTGGCAGCAACAGACCTTCCCGAGTTCAATGAATATCGAGACCCAACTGTGACCGTGCTCAAAGGGCGGGCCAACTATCTTTGTGTTAGGAGATTCGAAAGTGCGGTCTCACAGTCCAGTATACCTAGAGAAAATGGACTTCTTTTAGCAAAATGTGCTGTCTGGATGGAAAACACACAGACGGGCGATTCCTCAGAAATGAATATTAATCGTAAGGACGCTATATCTTTGTGGAGGGAATTATCTTCGGAAGGAGCAGGTCTCTGTCAATTTGCCTCCAAGGAGTGCTATTTGGCGCGGGCTCGACAAAAAGCTAATAATGCGTCCGTAATTTTAACCAATCACGCCTTGTTAATGGCAGATTTGGTCTCTGGTGGTGGCGTACTTCCCGAATACTCTCATTTAGTTATTGACGAGGCCCATCATCTGGAGGATCAGGCCACAGCGGCTATGGGTTTCCAAATCAACCAGTCTTCTTTCAGGGAATTGGTAGATAGGATTCGACCGCAGAATGCTAATATCAGGTCTGCCAATAGATTACTTCAGTCTGTAGTCACATCTGCTAGTACTCGAACTCTGTTGGAGGAACTATTTGCTGAGCTCAATTCAATAAGTGTACGACTATCGGAGACGTCCTCACATACACTTCTTTTGGCCAGTAATTTTGCAACATTAAAATTGGAAGCTGCCGCAAGGGACTCAGAGAGAGTTTGGCGAATTTCTCAGGACGACCGAGATGAGACATTTACACCTCTGAAGTTGGCGGTCCAAAACACGTCGCTACTTCTAGATGAATCGGCCGGATGTGTGCGGAAACTCAACGACCTGATTCACGCCGAACAGCTTGCATCGCCTGCACGAGATGTCATAAATGAACTAACAATTCTAATTTCCGACTTGGTTGACCTTAGGATTTCCATAGAAGAATTTGCTGACCCTCCGAGCGAATCGTCTGTTTATTGGATAGACAGTTCGCATGCTAGGTCTGGAACTAGTCTCAATATGGCTCCTATTGGAGTGGCCCAGATACTTTCCCAAGATCTATTCAGCGAGAAGTCTTCTGTTGTATTAACTAGTGCCACACTTTCTACTGGAGGGGATTTTGATCATTTTTGCACGCGTCTTGGCTTTACACCGGATGAGGAATATAGACTAGATTCACCATTTAATTATGCCGTCTCCACTCAAACACTGCTGGTAGACGACATCTCTAACCCAGGGACTGCAAGAAATCCGCAGGAAATTATTGAATGTATTGCCAGTACGGCAATAGCTGCCGAGGGTAGTACCCTGGCACTTTTTACCTCAAATGCTGCTATAAAAGCCACCTATTCTGCATTAAGAGCTAGGTTGCAAAAGCACAATATTTTAGTTCTTGCGCAAGGAATCTCTGGCACTCCCCATAGATTGGTTAGACGTATGAGGGAAGAAGATCGACCCGTAGTACTCCTTGGGACTAATAGTTTATGGGAAGGTATCGATATTCAAGGAGATAGGTTGCAGGCCTTGATAATGACAAGGCTACCATTTGAAGTTCCAACGGATCCGATTTTTGCGGCGCGGTCTGAAACCTATGGAGACAGCTACGCCGCATTCATGGAATATTCCATCCCGAGGGCTGTAATACGATTCCGGCAGGGTTTTGGCAGATTGATTCGTTCTTCAACTGATAGGGGCGTTTTCGTGGTCTTAGATAACCGCATAGTTAATAGAAACTACGGTAAACGTTTTATAGAAGGCCTACCAGATACATCAATGAAGACTTGTTCCATGAACGAGATAGGGGACAATACGAAAACTTGGCTACTGAATTAAGGATCAATTTGCCTCTTGAGCAGCCTTATAATCTTGCTGAAACACTTTACAGCGGGCAGGCCTTTCGTTGGTCGACCATTCAATCCTTGGACGAGAAATCCATATACGAAGGGATAATCTATGGTCGGAGGATTACCCTGTGCCAAGAGAAGAGGAACATTTTGGTCACAGCCTACCCAACACGTGAGAATCCCTTGTCAGAATCTGAGCTTCGAGGTCTTATTAATTCCTATCTCAGGATTAATGATGACCTGGAAGGTTTTTATAAACGAACTGCCTCAGATGAATATCTTCAGAACTCCATAAAGACCTATAGGGGTCTTCATTTACTTAAGCAGGAGCCGTGGGAATGCCTTGTAGCTTTTATATGTTCCGCAAACAACAACATTCCTCGAATAAGGCTTTTAATGGATAGAATAAGTGCGGCTTGTGGACCTGTTATTAATGATACGAAGGGCCCTTACAATTCCTTTCCAGACGCGGAGTCTATTGCCCTCCTTGGGGAGTCCGGTCTTAGGGATTTGGGTCTAGGTTTCAGAGCTAAATACGTCAATCACGCAGCTCAGATCGTTTCACAGCAACAGCTGAATCTTAAAAAATTGATAGGTTCACCATACTTGGAAGCTTATGAGTCGTTAATATCAATACGGGGAGTTGGGGATAAGGTAGCAAACTGTGTAATGTTGTTTTCTTTAGACCAAGATAATTCTTTCCCAGTGGATGTTTGGATCCGTAGGGTGTTAAGGGAAGAGTATGTGCCCAAGGAGGAAGCTGTGCGAGACGTCGGTTTACGTGAGTGGGCACAGAAAAAATTTGGAATGGATTCCGGATACGTTAACCAGTATCTTTTCCAGAAAAGGAGATTGGAAACAAATGTTTAAAGTCTTGAGGTATTGGCAGCTGTAAAGTCCAAGTTATTAATATTCTAGGATTCTACTTGTCTTTATTGGTCGCCCGTCTCAAATAAATCCGAGGCGGTTTCTAAATCTATTTTATTCTCTGGAAAAACCAGCCTTCGCACCGGATAATTTATTTCGATTCCTTCTTTTCCGAACCTTTGATGAATCCTCTTTATGAGTTGGCTTTTAAGCTGAAACGTTCCCGCCCTATCGATCGCTTGTAGGAAAACAAAGAAGTCTATGTTCGAATCCCCAAAATTAGAAAACCCAAAAAATGGGGTAACGTCTTTTATTGCCTGTTCAGATTCTGAGATAAGGCTAGCTGCTTCCTCAAGTGCACATCGTTCAACCGTTGGGAGGTCGGCTTCATAACTAACACCACAGGTAACGACTACGTTCATCGCTGGTGTTGGGCTGTAGTAGTTGGTGACGATACTTTCAGCCATTCTGGAATTGGGAATTATGACCAGATTGTTAAATCTACTTCTTATTTTTGTGCTGCGCCATCCAACCTCTTCCACATAACCTGAAGGACCTCCTTCCAGCTCGATGAAGTCACCCTTTTTTAGCTCCCCTTCCGTTACAACATAAGTTCCGGCAAAGAAATTGCTAAGGGTCGGCTGGACTGCAAGAGCGACAGCTAGACCACCAATTCCGAGGCCGGCCAAAATTGGGCTTACCGAAACTCCAAAGCTATCGATGGCAATTAATACACCAATCGCGTAGATGGTTATGGGTAGAACGCGTCTCAAGGTTGGAAGCAAGGTGTCATCGAAAGTGGTCTCTGTTTTGGATGCTATGTTGAGCAGATACCATTCAATGAGGGAATCGCAAAGGTGTGCTGTCGTCAAGGTTCCTAGAGCAATGGCCACGAGTTGCCATGTTCCAATGGCCAGATCTCCGCTTCCTGCAATCGAGGAGACTAGGTCACTGGGGATGTCAATAATTATCAAGTATGCCAGCAACAAACCAATTGAAGCCAATAAGAGTGAAGCGGGACCTTGAACAGATTTCAGGACGATCCCAGCAACGGAGAGGGACGCTTTCGACTCCATGCGCCTTATAGCAACCCCAGCAAAAAGTCTAAACGCTATCCCGACGCCCACAAATCCGATTAAGGCAATAAGTGAACTAATCAATTTCACTAGTGAGGTTCCAGTTAAAATTTCATCTAGCATTGGTCATGTCCATCAAATACGTGGGGCTTCCTCGTTAATTAAATAACTGTTTATGCTTAAGGATTCTACACAAGGTTAGAGAACCTTATACCCTTTTTCGAGGGCCATGTTGACCCAATTTTGGAAGGATTCTTATAATTCTCTATATAAGAAATCAAAAGGACTGAGAGTTTTGGGAATGGAAACACGTGACAGATAGAAATCAAAATATGTTGGATGAGCTCAAGGAAGAGGCTACTGTAACCCTTGCTAAATGCGAGAGTGTTGCCTCCCTTGAAGAATGGAGGGTGACCTATTTAGGCAGGCGAGGTTCCATTTCTTCTGTGATGCGAGAGTTAGGGAACTTAGACGCGGATTCAAGACGAATAATGGGCAAGGCCTCGAATGACCTTAAGACTCTGTTACAAGAAAAATATGAGGATAAACTTCAAAATGTAAACGCGAGTCAAAATGAAAATGCTGGTCTTTCCTCCCTTGACGTAACCCTTCCAGGAAGAATTCCAATGAGAGGCTCAGTCCACCCGACAACGCTCATTGTTCGAGAGATTGCAGAGGCTTTCGCTCCGATGGGTTTTAGAGTTGTCGAAGGGCCCGAGGTGGAGTTAGATGTTTACAACTTCCAGAAATTGAATATTCCAGCCGATCATCCAGCTAGAGATATGTGGAACAGTTTATGGGTTGAATATCCTAATGAAGGAAATTTACAACCCTTTTTACTAAGAACTCATACGTCGCCCATGCAGATACGAATAATGGAAGGAGAGTCCCCTCCCATAAGAGTTATCGTGCCGGGAAAATCTTTTAGATATGAAGCTACAGATGCTACTCATGAATGGCAGTTTACCCAAATAGAGGGGCTTGCAGTAGATAAGGGGATAAGTTTTGCTGATTTAAAAGGCACCTTGGACGCGTTTGCCAAAATAATTTTCGGTGAACGTAGGAAAACGAGATTTCGCTGTGACTTCTTCCCATTTGTCGAGCCTGGTGCTGAAATGTCAATAGACTGTTTCAAATGCGAAGGACAAGGTTGCAGGGTATGTAGCAATACAGGTTGGATCGAAATTCTCGGTGCCGGGATGGTACATCCGGATGTTTTGAGAGGGGTAGGATACGATCCAGAAGTATATTCAGGTTTTGCATTTGGTATGGGTGCGGAAAGAATCTCTATGCTTAGGCATGGGATCGATGATATCCGCCATTTTTATGGCAATGATCTGAGATTCCTCCAGCAATTTGCTCAGAAATAAAGGTGAATTCCTAACATGAAAGTCCCAGTGTCGTGGTTGTCTGAATACGTTGACATTAATATACCTATAGAAGAGCTGTCTCATAAATTGACCATGTCGGGCCTTGAAATTGGCTCCGTTGAGGTTGTCGGTGGGACTTGGGAAGATTTTATAGTAATCGGCAAAATTGTGGATATAAAACCGCATCCTAACGCGGATCGCCTTCAGATTCCTGAAATTGATGTGGGTCTCGAGGAATTGGTCTCGGTCGTTTGTGGGGCCCCAAATATAAGGACTGGCCAAACAATTGCATATGCCGCTGAGGGAGCGCGTCTCAGAAACCCCAAAACCGGTAAAGTGGAGAAATTAAGGGCCGCAGAAATTCGAGGGGTCTCTTCCTCTGGGATGGTTTGCTCAGCACTTGAGCTTGGGCTAGGTGGAAATCATGAGGGTATTTTAGAACTGGACGGGACACTACTACCTGGAACTCCTCTCACCCAGATTCTAGGAGACCATATTTTAGAGAGCGAATTAACACCAAACAGACCTGATTGTCTGTCGATTATTGGTACGGCCTATGAAGTTGCTGCCGTGACCAATCAAATCGTTAAATATCCCGATGTGTCCTACAAAGAAGATGATTGTTCGGAAGAAATTTTCGTGTCAACCAAGGTTGTTGTTGATGATCAGTCACTATGCCCACGTTATACAGGAACACTCGTTCGAAATATACATGTTCAGACCTCACCAGATTGGCTTAGAAACAGACTGGAGAAATCAGGCGTCCGTCCAATCAACAATGTAGTTGATATTACCAACTATGTGATGTTGGAAATGGGCCAACCCTTGCATGCATTTGATAGAGCAAAAGTCAAAGGGGACACAATTTTTGTCAGGTCAGCAAGAGATAAAGAAAAACTTAAAACTCTGGACGGACAGGTCAGAAATTTATCAGAAGATATGTTAGTTATTGCGGATGAGTCAGGTCCTATAGGTCTGGCAGGAATTATGGGTGGTGCCAACACCGAGGTTGACGATAACACTAAGGATGTTTTTTTAGAGGCGGCCAATTTTTCTGCAGCTAATATCCGGCGGTCCCGCACGGCGCTCAACTTAGACACGGAGGCTTCCTATCGGTTCGAAAGAGTTCTTCAACCAGCTATAGCTTTAAAGGCCTTAAAAAGGGCTACTAAATTGCTCGTTGACCTTTGCAATGGGAGAGCGGCTCCAGGTTACATCGATGTTTATCCTGATATTTCTGCCCCAAAGCATATTACTCTCTCCCTATTAAAACTCGAGCGACTGCTTGGAGCCCAATTTTCTACCTCCCAGGTTTTGTCGGTGTTGGAAAAACTGGGGTTTGAGGAGATAAAACATAGCTCTTCTATGAATGACTTGGTCGACACACTTGATCCAGTTTCCGCGAGAAGTCGAGAGAATATTATTACAGTAACGCCTCCCTATTGGAGATCCGACATAAACATTGAAGAAGATGTTATAGAGGAGTTTGCGAGAATCTTTGGGTATGACAATCTTCCCACAAAGAAGCTAACCTCAGAAGTTCCGGAACACAAACCCAATCACTATTTAGGCTTCAAGGAGGCAATACGCAACAACTTTGTGGCATCGGGTCTGTCAGAAATAGTTTCGTATGTTGTCTCAACTCGAAAGGACTTAGAGGTTGTGGGCGCTTGGCCGGAAAATGATGAGGCCATGAAGCTTCTTAATCCAATGGACCAAACACGGCCATGGCTGAGATCAACTTTGCTAGGTAATCTTTGTGAAGGATTGGCAAGAAACCAGAGGTTTTCTCCATCAGGGGTTAGACTTTTTGAGATGGGGCATATTTTTGCGTGGAGAGCTAATCAACCTCATGATAGTCTCCCCAACGAGACGGAACAGCTCGTCGGCGGGATTACAGGGTTACGCTCATCAATTAGCCTATGGCAACAACAGGAAGAAGCGGTCGACTTTTTTGATTTGAAAGGCATTTTGGAGGTCGCATTACCTTTGAATGGTCTCCGTTTAAGTTTTTTGCCTGCGGACCATTTGGCCTTTAAGAAGGGAGTCTGTGCCTCTATTTCGGTAAATGACCGTGATGTTGGTTATTTAGGTCAAATAAGTGCGAATGTGGCAAACCATTTCGACTTATCGGAAGAAGGAACCTTCATTTTTCAAATAGATTTGTCCAGTCTTGGGGAGACCGTAGATGCAAAACCCAATATGTTTGCACCTATAGCGAAGTTTCCTTCATCTGCTAGAGATGTAGCATTACTAGCTGACACACACACTTCTTCAGCTGCAATAGAGTCGATAATAGGGGCCCACCGGCTCGTAGGCGGCGTTTTCCCAATCGACTCATATATCGGTGAGGAAATTCCTACGGGACATAAATCTATAACGTACCGCATTATATTTCAGTCTGACACAGGTACGTTGGAGACTAGTGATATAGACAAAGCACAGGCCCAAATAATGCGGAGTCTTAAACATCAACTAAATGTCACTGAACGTTTCTCTTCCGATTAATTAGATTCGACCTTCGAAAAAGAAAATTTACAGTTATGTAACGAGGAAACTATGGAGTCACATAGCCATCATCATGATGAAGATATGTTGTCAGTGGAGGAAGCAAAAGAACGAGTTCTGAAGAATTTTGTCGCCTTACAACCAGAGACCGTGAAGGTGACTCAAGCGGTTGGACAAGTGCTGGCCAACGACGTTATCTCTTATTTAAGCATACCTCCTCTGGATAATTCTGCGATGGATGGTTATGCAGTCGTCGCTGGAGACACATTGGAGGCTGGACCAGACCACCCGATTTACCTAGAAGTCTTGGAGACTGTTTCCGCCGGATCGCTGCCTACAATGGAAATCAGCGCTGGCAAAGCATCAAGAATAATGACTGGAGCTCCGATTCCGGCAGGTGCAGACGCGGTTGTACCTTTTGAACTGACTACTGAGACTATGGTTAATTTGAAAGGCCCGGAGCATTCTATCGGCATCCTCACCAGAGTGCTCGAGGGTAGTGATATAAGAGTAGCCGGAAGGGATGTGACCCAAGGGGAAAAAGTTCTCGACAAGGGTTCAGTCGTGAAATCATCAACGGTAGGACTTTTATCCGCCATTGGGTTAAGCGAAGTAGCGGTCGTTAGAAGGCCTAGAGTGGCGATACTTGCCACAGGAGATGAACTTCTTGAACCGGGTTCAGATTATGTAAAGGGAAAAATTTACGACAGTAATACGAGCACGTTAATTGCGGCGGTGGAAAGTGTAGGAGGAATTGCGCTTTCTCTTGGTGTTGCTGCTGATGATGCGGTCACTCTCAGATCAAAACTTGAACAGGCCGCGGACTGTGATTTGATCATTACTTCAGCAGGAGTTTCAAAAGGTGACTACGATTTGGTTAAAGATGTCCTTGAGGAGCAGGGGAACCTGGAGTTTTGGTCTGTTCGTATGAGACCCGCTAAACCATTAGCTTTTGGAAACTTGAATTTTCTAAAACGACCGGACCCCGTACCATTGCTGGGGTTGCCCGGTAACCCTGTCAGTACGTTTGTCGCTTTTGAACAATTCGCCCGCCCAGCAATAAGACTTATGATGGGTAAGCCGCTTTTGGAGAGACCTATTTTAAAAGCCTCCCTCGTGGATACAATACATAATTATGACGGAAGAAGAGTCTATGCTCGAGTTAGTGTATGGAAGGACGAGGATGCCGGGGTATACTACGCCCAGACAACCGGCTCACAGGAATCTAACATACTCACGGCATTAGCATATGCGAACGGTCTTGGAATTTGTCCTGAAGACGTATCTAAGCTGGAAGTAGGGGATATGGTCGAAGTTATGATGCTTGATTGGCCTGAAGAAATCATCTAATTACGACGTAGTAAAAATGCTTAATGAGTAAGTGGGGTCTTGCATAATGCCAGATGAAGCAGAAAAGCGTTATTCATTCACTGGACTTGCTGACCGCAAAATAACTTCAGCGAGTTTGACTTTCTTGTGGAACCATCTCTGCAAGTCCTGTCAGAAACAAAAAGTTAAATCAGATCAAACGGGAAAAGATCTTGTCAATACAATCGTTCAACACTGTTCAAAAGAACTCGATTATATAGACGCAAGGACACCAGTTGCCGAAGCGGTCATCAAAGTTATTTTGAGTGCGAGGAATCGAGGGTTGTCGACAGAGCAGATAGTGAATGAATTGAAGTCTAGGTGGGCCATGACGGCCTTTCCCCGACCGATTTCATCAAAGATTATTGCCCGTCTTATAACGAGTATTGATGGGCTAGATTAGCTATAAATTCACGAATAATTATGAACAGACTCCGACTTATCGCACGCAGATAGTTCATTCTGCGGCGAGTCATCTATATAATACTCCTTGGTTTTTACTCAAAGGAGGATGTTATGCCCCAATCCCTTGCCTTCTTTCAGGGGAAAGTAGTTCCTATCGAAAAGGCGCAAGTGAATGTAATGACTCATGCGCTTCACTACGGCACTGCAGTTTTTGAAGGAATCAGAGGCAACTGGAATTCAACAGACGAAAAACTTTATGTTTTTCGGATGGAGGAGCACTATGAGAGGCTCCTTCAAGGTTGCCGTATGCTGATGCTAAATATCCCATATACCGCTGCTGACCTATGCAAGATAACGACTGACCTACTTCGGCAATGTGGGTATAAACAAGACTTATATATACGGCCTTTGGCATATAAGAGTGAGGAACTTGTTGCAAACCTGAAATTACAGGAAATTGATAGTGACTTTACTTTAATTATGGTTCCATTCGGCGACTATTTGGAATCGGACGGCGCTCTGAAATGTTGTACCTCATCTTGGAGACGAGTAGACGACACAAATGTTCCCCCTCGACTTAAAATCTCTGGTACCTACGTGAACGGTATCTTGGCAAAAACGGAGGCAACATTGGCAGGGTTTGACGAGGCAATAATGCTGACCCAGGACGGATACGTTTCAGAAGGGTCTGGTGAAAATCTTTTTATGATCCAAGATGGATCGATTTTTACACCCCCAGTATCAGATAATAATTTGACTGGTATCACTAGGGATTCAGCGATAAGAATTGCAAGCGAAAAATTGGGCTTGGAGGTTATTGAAAGACGAATAAGAAGAAGCGAATTATACTTCGCGGATGAGGTCTTTCTAACTGGTACGGCAGCACACATACAAGCAGTTGGATATTTGGATAATAGGCCGATTGCTTCGGGTGAGAGTGGTCCTATAACCACGGCGATTGATAATGTTTACCAGGAGGCGATAAGGGGTAATCACCCTGACTTTAAGGATTGGTGCACGGCCGTTTAGATTTTGCTGTAAAGAGCTACAGCGGTAAGGATCTGGTCGATGGATTTTGCTTTATCATATTTTCTCAGTTGTTTTATCACCTGCATGGGTGTTCTTCAGGTAGCCTCTGTTTCTTCCCGTGCTAAGTACCTGAGGCTTTTAGGCCCTCCTTTATTAAGGAAGACGCTAGGTGTAGGTTCTATCCTCATTGCCCTGCCTCTATTCTTCTTAACA
>CAYWYV010000041.1:0-11929 GCA_964462705.1 uncultured Dehalococcoidia bacterium | reverse complement strand
GCTGGCTGACCGTTATCATTCGCTGCCATAGCTCTTTCAATTGCTCCAACTATGTCATCCGGTTGGTATATTCTCTCACTGTGGAGACCCATTTCACCGATAACCTTCGACATGTCCACGTTTTCATATGAAAGTACTTTGTGAGTGTATGGATCATGTCCATCACCCCAGAAACCTGGACCATATCCTGAAAATCCACCATTGCTTATATGGATAACGGTGATGCCGATATTTTCCCTTACCGGAACCTCCAAGTTCCCGAGCATATATCCCAGTCCAGCTTCTCCAGTAACTGCCACAGAATACCTATCCGGATATGCAATTTTTGCTGCCATGGCCGCCGGCAAACTGAAACCTAGCGAAGACACGTTGCCCCAACCCAGAAATCCTCTTGGAATCTGAGTTTCATATACCGTACTAAGTTGGTCTCTTGTATTCCCTGATTCATGCGTTACAAATGATTTTTGAGGGTCTAGCACCTTCATAATATCCGCATATACCCTGTAAGGGTTAATGGGTGTTTCTGATGAATTTAAAGCATCATGGTATTTTGCTTCGTCTTTTTGTCTTTCCCCAAGAATTTCGTCGATTATATTGTCTCTTTCTATTCCAGACCCAGATGTTCTTTTAGTTAACTCTTCTATTAGCGCCTGTAGGGTAATTTTCGCATCGCCAATAAGAGCATGATCGGTGTGATATATCTTGTTTACGTTGTTCTCGTTGATGTCGCAAACGATGATCTTCTTTTCCGCAGCGTTTGGTATAGCATGAGAGAATCTGCCAGGTGAAAGACTTGATCCAATCGATATGATCAAGTCACTGGTTTGAAGAAAATGAGCGGTGTGAAGGCCTCTAACCCCAGCAGATAACGCATGATTCTCTGGGAATATTCCCTTCGCTTTTAAGGTGGTTACAACAGGGGTGTTAGACAATTCGGCGAACTTCAAAAGTTCCTGAGAAGCTCCCGAATAAACAGCTCCTTCACCTACATACAAAATTGGGCGAGACGCCTCTGAAAGTAAATCTATTGCACGGGAAATATCCTGGTCAATCGGACCGTATTTCCAATTTTCAACAGGGTGGTATGGATCCTTAGTTTCATCATATTCTCCAGTCGGGTCAGGAACAGCGATTACAACGGGACCCGGGGAACCATTACGAAGCATCGTAAATGCTCTTCTCATAAATTCGTGGGTGCGCTCAGGAGAATCAATATATCCATACCATTTTGACACTGACTTGAGACTAGACGTAACGTCGAAGTAGCTATTCTCAGTATTTCCTATTGGAACCCCGTCCGTAATGCAAAGTACCGGAGAACCATCTTCATAAGCCTGCGCTAGACCCGCGTACGCTACTTGTAGACCAGCGGCATTGACTCCACCTTGAACCGTACAAACTCCAATCTGAGTCCCAGCAGTAACTCGAGAAAATCCATCTGCCAAGGCAACCGCATATCGGTCATCTCTCATCATGATCATTGGCACGTTTTCTTTCCCGAGTGCATTGTTGACTTTACAGACAGGAAAGGTGGATACCCATCCAATACCTTCTTGCTGTAAAACTCTTGCTATTCCCGTTGCCACATCTATCATCAAATCCCTCTAATAATCATCATTGCTCGAGAATTCATGTTTACGCTCTGTCGTAAATTTGTACTCTATGCCTGTTACTTTCAGTAATATATATTTTCCCACTGTCACCTAGTTTTACAGAAGTAGGAGCCCAGAAGAACTTCTCAGTGTGCGCTGATTCTTCGTGAGGATCACCTCCAAAAATATCTAAGTCAGGTTCAAGATTAGACCTGGATCTCGGTTCTGCTTCCTCATAATTACCATCCAAATATTCCTGTCCCCAAACTGAAATAGTGGCTTCACCTCGAAATTTGGATATAAAGGCGCCATTATTATGAAATATCTGAAGCCGCTCATTTCCCCAGTCGGTTACATAAACATAGCCATTTTCATCAACGGCGACACCTGAAGGATTCTTAAGCTGTCCATCTCCAGATCCAGGTTCACCGTAACATGAAATTAATTGGCCATCGCTGGAATAACTCTTTATCCGGCTATTTCCCCAATCAGCTACGTAAACATCTCCATTAGAAGATACAGTCAATCCCCAAGGCATATTTAAAGGATCCGGAGATTGGCTGTCACCGAAGCAACTGACAAATATTCCATCCTTTGTAAATTTTTGTACCCTGCTGTTACGATGATCTGCGATATAGAGGTTGTCATCGCTATCAAATGCTATTCCAGACGGCCCATCAAGATAACCTTTATCACTACCTGTTTCACCCCAGTGCTTGATCGGTGTTCCATCGTTAGAAAAAACATTTATCCTGTTAAGATGTTCGTCACTTATATAGATATTTTCCTGGCTATCCTGGGCTATGCACGAAGGCCATTGAAATTGTCCTAGCCCATCTCCAAAGCCTCCGTAAACACCAAAATATTCACTGTCGGCGTTATACACCGTCACTCTGAGCTGGTCTCTAGCTGCCACGTATGCTCTACTGACGGTATGCATTTTCCCGTCTTTGGCCAGTAGGGTATCGACGGGATACATGAATCCCCGATCCTGCATTACACACAGGCCCACAGTATGACTATAGTTTAAAAATGTCTCTTTTAAAGAGGGCTCAACAACCATATCTTCTCACCTATTAATGATCTTCCGAAAAGAGTCAGCAGTGTGACCTTTTTCTCTTAAGTTCTCTGAAATTCAGGTGTCGCTGCTACTAATGCTAAAAGGGAAGTAACTTTTTGTTCAATCCTGTCATCCCCGCCACTTGTTACACCTGTATCATCAGCAAATTCAATCAAGCTCGACTTGATTGTTGGAGATACCTCCAATCCTCCAAGATGGTCGAGACAACTATCGACAAAGTTCTCAGGGGTTGGCGATTGATCATTCAATTCATTAATGACATCACTGACGAGTTTTTTAATTCCGGGCTTCTCTACATCACCTATCTGTCCGGATGCGAAATTAATACGTTCAGTCAGGGAGCCGGTCTCAATCCATTCAGTACCTTGATGCCATCCCTCAACTGAGGGAGGATTAAACAAAGTTTGCCCCATAAATCCCATCTGGCTGTTCCTAGCGGAAATCTCTATTCCAGGAGCAGTAAACTCCTCAGTAATCTTCAAAATTCCGGTCACCAATTCAGCGGGGCTTTTTAATTTCATGTTGTAACATTGCTCGGACTTAAAAAAGTCAGCGTTAAATATATGTTTAACCATACTTCCTAAATTATGATCACTCTGGAAGTAGACTTTTTCTAACTCATTAATGGCTTCTTCATCCTGGGGTGCTATATAGGGCCACTGGGTGACTGGCGGTTCATCTGCTACAAAAAAGTGGTACAGATGTCGTGAAATAAACCTGGCGGTGGCAGGTTGTTCGCAAATAATCCTTATAATGTCTTCACCATTGAAATTACCTTGTTCACCCAGAAATGTCTTCTCTCTGCTGTCATGGTCATTAGCATCATATTCATACCTCCATGCCAACTTTCCATAGGGCATTATCGAATTTCTTTGAGCTAATTGTTTTATGTAATCAGGATTGGCTATAGTCCAACCAGTGAAAGCTCGAGCACATTCTTTTATGTCATCCTCCGAGTAATTGCCAACACCCATAGAAAACAGTTCAAGCAATTCTCTACCATAGTTCTCGTTAATCTCACTGGAATGATTATCTATATTGTCCAGCCATATAATCATCGCCGGATCTTTAGACAACCTCAGTAGCAACTCATCCAATCTTCCCAATCCATGGTTGCGAAACATTTTAGCTTGGTCTGTAAAAGGTTTACCATTAGTAACTTTAGCGTAGCCAGTAGCGAAAATATTGTGCCAAAACAACACCATTTTTTCCCTCAAAGGATTCCTGCTAGACACCATTCTGTACAGCCAGTATGACCCTGCTCCACTCATATCATGACTGGTGGATTGATCTGGGTGATATCTTCTTACAAGAGCGTCGTCCACCAAATCTGACATTTTAGGTTCGACAAGATTATCGACAATTTCCTCATAAGTAGATTCCATTAAATTTCCAAGATCCGACTTCTTGGCTCCAAACCCTGCTCGCCTCATTAAATGAGATATCAGCGCAGTACTATCAGAACTCATGAAATTACACTCCTAATCATCGTTTGTTTTCGTCAATCCTAAATATTTCTTTTATGAAAAAATAATCACGGTATTTTTATCATGAAACATCCTTTTTAGGAATAGTAGTTCCTGAAATGATAAACCCTGCTTTAACAACAGACGACGCCTATTTATAATAAATCTGGATTATTTGTATAATGGGCAAAGATATATGGTAGTAGCGGCCACATTTACTTATAAGCGGGCAGGATTGGAATGTTCGTTTAGTTTTATCGGGAGGTAGAGTGTTATGGTTCTCAAAAAGGTCAGTCACATCGTTAACCGACCTGGGCGTGTCGACAGAAAAAATGAAGCAGAGATTCTCGTTGCCGAAGATCTGGCGACAGTTCCAGGGGTGCCAAAAAGAGAAAAAGATCTGTCATTTTATTCTCGCACCGAACCTTTAGAAAGCCAGTCGATATCAAAAACGGCTGATCGTGCTTGGACATGGTCAGTTTTCTCTGAGGAAGTAGCTGAGTACTTAACTCATCACATAGATGTAACAAAGCCTCTCGTGGACATAGCGGAAGCCTCCGCAAACCTCCCACCGACAGGCGAAATAGATCCCAGTGAAAACATCACCGATGTTATTAGAGACAAGGCTATCGAGCTTGGGTTTGGGGAAGTGGGATTTACTCGCTACGACCGTCGCTACACCTTTAAGGTAAAAAAGGGCTGGGTCAAATTTGAACATGCCATTTGCCTAGCATATGAACAGGATTATAGGCAAACCCAAACCATTCCTAGCATGGAGGCTGAATACGCTCACTACGGGGCATACGAAGATGAAAACAAATTGGCCATAGTATTATCTGAATTCATTAGGACGAAAGGCTACCACGCCCAGATACATAGCCCAAATGACAACAGCGCCCCCTATATACCAATGTTTGTCGAGGCTGGACTAGGACAACTGGGAGCCAACGGTCAATTACTGTCGCCTCACTTTGGGTCCAGGTCTCGCCTTATTATCGTAACCACAGACGCACCTGTTCAATACGATTCTCCAATCGACTACGGTATCCATAAATTCTGCGACGAATGCCAGGTTTGCGTGAATCGCTGTCCAGGTCGAGCTCTCGTCAAAGAAAAGGTCTGGTGGAGAGGCGCGGAGAAAAACAAACTAATGTATGAACGTTGCAGGCCCGTGATGGCGAAATATGAGGGTTGTGGAGTCTGTATGAAGGTTTGCCCCATCCAAAGATACGGCATGGAACCCGTGATGAAATACTACGTTGAAACCGGGGAAATTCTTGGCAAAAATACCGACAATCTGGAAGGGTTCACCTTCGAAGACAGAGGGGGATATTTTGGACCAGGAGAACTCCCAAAATTTGATAATCCATTTTTTGAAATCCCTAAAGGGCGGAGCGAAGACTGGCTGTTTGAGAAATTCAAAAAAGCTGTACAGCAAAAAGGCGGGGTAGACAGTGATAGCCTGGCGGATTTCGGGTCAGAACTAAGTGTTTTCATGGATGTCGAAGATAGTTCCAGAGGAGACGAATAAATATGTGTAGCCGGATTAGTGGTGCCCACTAATCCGGCTACACAGCAACTTTAGACCCTGTCAAAAATTTGAAATCTATGTCTGCAGGTCTCCAGTACATATACGCTTCCATTTTCGTCCAGAGCGACGGAACACGGATCCCAGAAGAAGGGTTCAATTCTCGCTGATACCTCCCTAACGTCATCCGTATTGGTCTCAAACACTGGGACATAACTAGATCTAGCTCTTTTTTCATCTTGTTGGGATTCGAAATATTGAAGGGCCCAGGGGTTTAGATCAGCCTCACCTCTTTTCATATCCAGAAAATTCCCATTCTCATCAAAAACCTGAAGCACCTGGTTTCCCCAGTCCGCGACAAATAGGTTATCGTCCTGATCAACAGCCACGTCAGCTGGTCTATTTAAAGGCAGTTCAGCGCCTTGGCCTTTATGAATGTCGCATACAAATTGTCCGTCCTCTGTGAAACGAACCACCCTATCATTACCCCAGTCAGCCACAAAAATATCACCGTTGGTAGCACCCGTGATACCCCAGGGATACTTCAAAGAGTCTCTGTCAGAACCCTGACCTCCCCACTGGTCTATGAAGTCACCACTTGTTGTATATTTTTGAATACGGTTGTTTAACGCGTCCACTATAAAAACAATGTCGTCGCGTATTAGTAGACCTGTTGGATGGTCAAATTGACCTGGTTCAGATCCGGTTTCTCCCCACGAATCTATTACCTCACCTTCATAATCAAAGCGTGTTATGCGGTTTAATTTCTCATCAGCAACATATAAATTTTCCACAGAATCGAAAGCTATCGCGCTAGGCTCAATCATCTCACCAGTCGCTTTGCCTTGAGAACCAATCTTCCCAAAAAATTCGAAATCTCTGGAGACCATTTGGACGCCTACAGTGGGACCACGCCCTCTACTTGCAACAAAAATACGATTGTCTGATCTGACAGCGATGTGAGCCGGCAATTGAAAACCTCTGCCGCCCTGATCGGTAGCAAATCCTATATTAGAGCTGTATTGAAGAGTGAATTTAGTTGCAACCATGTGAGGATAACTCCGAGTATGTTTGTTAAGCTGTCTGGTATTCTTGGGTTGAGACAATCAGTTGAATTATTGATATCGCTGCAGCATTGAATCTCTCATCTGATTCATTGTTATCCCAGGAAAGATTCCCATACTTTGAAGCATATATTTTCAACCTGTCTCGTGTGGTTTCTGCAACCTCTATTGGTCCCAATACAGCTAGGCACGCTTCAACCAACATATCCGAGGTAAGTGTCCCACTACCACTGCTATTCTTTATCCTAGTTAATAGGTCCTTAACCCCTTCTTTGTCTGAATCATTAAGTATTCGAGATGCAAAATTTATTCTCTCTACATATGCCCCAGTATTAATCCATTCGCTGCCACCCTGCCACCCTTCAACACTAGGAGGTCGAAGTAATCCTTGTCCCATATTTGCACACACAGACTGGGCATAATACGTCTCATCTGACGGCAATTTTATGGGGCCGGCCAATCTCATAGTTCCTACCACCATTTCCGCGGGACTTTTTATCCGGGCATATCTCGTAGATTCATCCTTAAAAAAATCAGACTTAAACATGGTTTCAAGCATCGACTTGATACTGTGACCATTATTGAAGTAAGAATTAACCATCAGCTTAATAGCCACTTCATCTCTTGGACCTTGATGAGGCCACTGCGGAACAGGTACCTCATCGGCGACAAAGAAATGGTACATGTGCCGGGCTATATATTCCGCTGTAGCCTTTTGATCACATATTATTCGAACAGCGTCCTCTCCATCCCAATTCCCTGTCTCTCCAAGTATCGTTTTAGACCCTTGATCATGATCTTCAGCGTCATACTCATATTGCCATGAAATGTATCCGTATGGTCGAACAGTATTGTTCCTCATCTTAATAGACATGTATTCTGGGTTAATTACTGTCCAGCCAGTGAATGCCCGAGCTGTATCCTTAATATCGTCTTCCGTATAGTTACCAACACCCATAGCGAACAATTCAAGAATTTCACGTCCATAATTTTCATTTATGTTAGAGCCATGGTTATCTTGATTATCTAACCACATTATCATTGCAGGATCCTGAGAAAGACCCACGAGTAGATCATCGAGCTTCCCCACTCCCCTCTCCCTAAACATATTTATCTGGTTAACAATCACCCTATGTTGAATAAGTTTCGTCCCGGCAGTCGCAAATATTCTGTGCCAGAACAAACACATTTTTTCTCTGAGTGGAGTGTCTGTCATCACCATCCGATAAACCCAGTGTGCCCCTGCAGCCTCCGCCAATCTCAAATCGGATTGATCCTTGTGAAATCTTGAAATAAAATCCGTCGGGAAAACATCAGGAGAACTAAAATCCATTAACTTATCAACAACTTCGTCGTAGTCCATTCCCTTAACGCTTTCCATCTCACTGGGAGTGGCACCGAACCCCGCCCGTCTGAATAGATGAGCTACCAGTTCTTCCTGCGTTGCTGCTTGTGTAGTCGTCATTACATCTCCCACTGAGCTTTCGCTTAAAGCGTTCTTTGTTATTTTATTGATCCAAATATTTTTTAAAGCATATCTTCCGGCCCAATCAACCACCGCCATCGATGACTATGATAACCAATGAAAATAATTGATCAAGCCGAGCGCAGACAATTAGAGTTGACCAATAAGGTCGATTAAGGCTGAAGATACTTCCAAAGGGCGTTGGACCGGCAAATCATGACCGGCGCCAGAAATTATCTTGCTGCCTACAAGGTTTGGGAAATGGAACCTATCTGATTCTAGGTTCATCTCAGGGGTCCCAAATCCACTATCCATTCCCCTAAGAATAGTTGACGGAACCAATATAGGAGGTTGGCTTGAAAGGTGTTCTTCTATCTCTAAAAATCTACTTTCTCCAGAAACATTCATATGCCTGTGCCGATATGAATGTATTGCCACGTCAACAAAGTCTGGGTTATCAAATGACGGAGCGGAGCGATTGAAAACTTCATCCGTGTATTCCCATTTTGGAGACCATGTTTCCCAAAGGTACCGAATTATGTCCCTACGATTTTCTTGGAGCCCAACCCTGCCCTGTTCTGTGTTGAAATACCACTGGTACCAGAGTCTTGCCTCTGTTATTGGATCGGAGGGTACACTCCTTTCTGTAGTGTTTTGGACCGCATATCCACCTATAGCAACCTGGCATGCCACCAATTCAGGGTGAAGAATTGAAGCTATACATGCGCCTCTATTGCCCCAATCGAATCCAGCTAACGCAAGTCGATCAATTCCCAAAGCATGCGCGAAATCCACAATATCTTGAGCAATCGCAGCTTGCTGCGCCACGCGAGGGGTATTTTCATTTAGAAACCTGGTTGGCCCGTACCCGCGCAAATAAGGTACTAAAATGTGGTACCCCGCATCTGTTAAAGCCGGTACGACTTTGTCCCAAGATCTAACGTCGTAGGGAAATCCATGCAACAGAACAACAGGAAATCCTTCTGAAGAACCATGTTCTTCGTAGGCAATATTTAAAATTGAGGTACGCACGAAGTTTGTGGTCATTGTACCCTCCTAAGACTTCAATAAATCATTCAAGATAGTACGTAACACATACATAGGTACGAATTCACATATATTTTGTTTACTAGTTACTATTAGACCATGTTCCTAGGCCGCTAAATAACTTTGGAGTGAACATTGTAGAGATGCCACTTTCTACATCAATAACATACTGGATAGACTCTTTTGTGGATTTTTCACTAACTGAATAGAGTATTTTGTTCCCGTCTGGGGACCAATCCGCCCCAAAAACGACCTTGTCTGAAGAACTTGAATTAAATTGGATCAATGTTATTTCTCCACTGGAAACCTCCACTACGAAAAGCTCTGAACCTTTGGTGCAAGCTAATTTTTTTGAATTAGGAGACCAGGACCAACAATGAGGTAATTCATATTCAGAGTAAAACACTTCTTTCGGGTTATTTCCTTCTACATCCATAATATAGACAGAATAAGAATCGTTGGTTTCGGAAGAGAATGAAATATATTTACCATTAGTTGAAAACGCTGGATATTTACCTTCCTGATCATAAGGTTTTAAATTGGTAATATTAGCGTCAACACTATAGATGATGTTCTCAAACGAAAACGTTATCTTCTTCCCATCGCGTGACCAGCAATTTGGTCCAAGATATAAATCATTAACTCCAGGTTTAATACGGTTATTAAAATAAGTAACCCTTCTAGGATTACTTCCATCTGCAGCCATGATGTACAACTCCTCTCTACTATGGTTGAGAGTTGTATCCCGCTGTGATTTAAATGCAATTTTTGTGTTATCCGGAGACCAGCAAGGGGAGGTATCTTCCCAATCGTTAACGGTGAGTCGACTTTCATCGCCACCAGTAGCATCTACTACATATATCTCTTTTTGGTCCCTATTTTCCCCAGAAACAAAGGCAACTTTCATCAAATCTTCTTCCCCACACCCCACAACAAATAGGAGAATGAAAAGTACCGAAACAGCTTTTCTTATTTTTCGCACATGCGTGAAATTCGATGACTGATATTTGGAGGGAACAATAGGTACATTTCTATTCTCAACCATGTATTTTAAAGAACTACCAGCCAACAGCCATACCATCCTTACGTGGTTCAGAGCCAGCTACAAGTACTCCAGTTTCTGGATTCCGGCTAATTACCTGGCCACCACCAAAAGTGCCCCTGTCATATCCACTTAGAACGAGAACTTCATGACCTCGACTCTTAAGTTCAGCCACAACTTTGGGATCGATATCTTCTTCCACACGTACTACCCCTGTCCCTTCAATCTCGATGCTGAATCTAAGGGAATCAAGAGCTCTTTGGGAATCCATACCATAATCCACAATATTGGAAATGACTTGGAGATGACCCTGAGGCTGCTGAAATCCACCCATTACCCCGAAGCTTAATAACACTTCATCCCCTTGAGTTGCCATAGCGGGAATTATCGTTTGATAGGGGCGTTTGCCTCCCTGCAAATAATTTGGATGTGATGAATCCAAAGAAAATAATGCCCCGCGATTCTGCAACGCTATACCAGTTTCAGGCACTACCAAACCGGACCCAAACCCTTGGTAAAGACTATTAATGAATGAACAGGCGTTGCCTTCCCCATCTACCACGGTCAAATATACGGTGTCACTATTGCCTGCAGGAGACCCGAAACCAACTTCCTTCATAGCAGCATCAGCGTTAATCGCCTCGCGACGTTTAGACGCATAATCTTTAGAGATCATTTCCTCAATAGGCACATCTGTCACACGAGGATCAGCAACATATTGTAGGGCGTCTGAATATCCCAATCTCATAGACTCAATCAAGTAATGATACCTATCAGGGGATTGTTCACCCATGTCCGGCAAATTAAATCCTTCAGCAATATTAAGGGCCATTAGAGCCGCAATACCGGACCCATTAGGAGGGCATTCCCACACTGTAATACCTCTGTATTCCGTAGAAATCGGTTCATCAACATCTGAGTGATGTTTTTCTAAATCCTGTTGAGTTATCCATCCACCTTCTGCCTGAACATAGTTGGCGATTTTCTTCGCTATATCACCTTTATAAAACGCATCTACTCCACCGTCGGCTATAGACCGTAAAGAACGCGCTAATTCCGGTAGCTGTACTACCTCTCCCTGTCGCGGAGCTCTTCCACCTGGGAGCATTTCACTACCTGAGGGCCGATACTTCAATTTATTTTCAGAAGCAGACCAAGCATGGGCTATTATGTCCGAAACTCCATACCCATTTTCTGCATATTTAATTGCCGGTTGAAGCACTTCACCCATAGTCATAGTTCCATGCATTTCCAAACACTTTTGCCATCCATCTACAGTACCCGGAACACTAACCGAAAAAGCAGCTCCTTTGCCTTCTGTTGGTATGGACCCATATCCTTTGGATAAGATATCTTCTGGATTAGCAGCTATAGCAGATCTACCACTACCGTTAATTGCAGAAACTTTTTTAGTATCTGACATCCAAATGAGAGCAAACATATCGCCACCAATGCCAGTGGACATGGGCTCAAGTACATTGAGTGCTGCCGCAGTAGCTACCGCAGCATCGACGGCATTCCCTCCATTTTGGAGAATTTGAAGCCCCACTTGAGAAGCAATGGGCTGGCTAGTGGCGACCGCGCCATTACGGGCAACAACGGCAGATCTTCGAGAATTAAAGTATGACAATGCAAGATACTCCT
>CAYWYV010000040.1:8920-12094 GCA_964462705.1 uncultured Dehalococcoidia bacterium | reverse complement strand
CCGGATTCCGATGAGGAACTATTAATACACTAGTAACCAAACTCGTGTTTTCTGTTGCTCCCGCCAAGAACGCTAATTCTGAAATCATCTCCAGATGCTCTCCGTCTTGATCCCAGGGGACTTCAGAAGTTACCGAATATGGATACTGTGATTTTGGGTCGATAGGAGCTATAACGTGATCACCTGCAACCATAGAATCGAAACCGAGTGCCTCTCCGTGGGAAGCTATTTTTAGTAGTGGTTCTCTGGTTGCCAAAGAACCATGGGTAGGTAGATAAAATCCAAATTTCATAACAGAACCTCCATTCTTTGGTGATCGTATCGATCAACTCCTCCGTGTAGGCACGCCTGCCTCTTCAAATAAGTGAATCATCTCTTCCAGAAGATGGCCGGGTAGTCTAATTGAGGGAGGTCGTGGAGGACCAGCCCGAAGCCCTACGTGCTCCATCGCAGCTTTAATAAATGGTCCTTCCCCACCTGTATATGACAGGACCTTCACCACCCATTTTCGCCACTTCCATTTGAACTCACTTAACTTATTTTTGGCAGAACTATAGTCTCTATCATTAAGTAGGTTCCATACCTCGGCAGGGTATTCAGGCCAAAAGCCACTGAGATGTGTTATAAACCCAGACGCCCCCAAAACATGGCTCAGAATATGTTCACCGGAGTTATCTATGATAGCGAGTGTACCTGCAAATCTATCGAGTCCATCTCGGTACAAGGTACCTTCGGGAGCAGACCATTTCATCGCATTAACACTCCCTATATTTGAGAGTTCATCTATCAGTGCAAGACTCATAGTAAGACCTTCCCACCACGTGTGGTAAATCATAAGGTTAATATCAGATTCCTCATCCACCTTCTGAAATAGACGAACCACGTCAGCTTCTGATGGCTCATAGTAATAGGTGGGGCCGAGTTGCACACCATTCAATCCTATTTGTGACGCGTGTTGAGCTAAGTCGACTATTGTCCGAACATCTGTATGTTGAACACTCGACAGAACGGGAACTTCACCGTTTGCGGCTTCAACAGCGGTAGTCATCACTGTTTTTCTTTCTTCAAGGTTCATTGCCGGATGCTCCCCTCCTGCTCCACCAACCAGAAGAGTTCCTTTGCCGGTAACAACTTCGGCATCGACCATGAACCGTATATTTTCAGTCAAAGCGTCCAGATCAAGCGATAAATCCTCTTTAAATGGAGTGGCTACAGCAACCATAGGTCCGCATAACCAGGAACGAATATTAGACGTCATAAAAAATTTACTCCCCTTGGCAATTATTGGGTCTCAAGACTCTTTATTTAGTGACGTTAATCTTTTGACATACTTTGATCAGCTGAAAAATATGACGACGCACGTCGAATAAATAAAACGGATGTTACTATCTGAGAAAGTAAATGGCGATTCGATGGATCGTGTCAAGGTAATCGAGTTTATAGATTGATACCCTATCTTTGAATCAAAAACATGAAAGGATCCAATCCCCCCAACATGCTTCCAAGCACTAACGAAAAAAAAGGTGGAGGAATATTTTATGGGTGGATAGTAGCCGCTACCTGCGTGGTAAACGCAATGGGTGGTGGCGTGTATTTCTACGGATTTTCGGTTTTCTTTCTTCCCATAAAACAAGCTCTCAATTTAAGTAGCGCGTCCACTTCCTTAATATTTTCTCTCTCACGTGCTGAGGGCGCTGTTGAAGGGCCTCTAGCGGGCTATTTGATCGATCGATATGGTCCCAGAAGAATGTTGACGGTGGGATCAATAATAGTTGCAATGGGATATATGCTCCTCAGTCGGGTAAATAGTTTCACGACTTTTCTCATTGTTTACTTAGGCATAGTTTCATTGGCTTTTAATGCAGCATTTTCAGGTTCAACGATGGCAGTTGTGAACAATTGGTTCGTACGTCGCAAGGGGCTGGCGATGGCGATCTCAATCGCTGCATTTAGTCTTGGAGGATCAATAATCGCACCCCTGTTGGCATTCGGAATCCATCATTTGGGATGGCGAACAGCTTTAATTCTTAGTGGGGTCCTTCTCGCATCAATAGTAGTCCCATTTGCTCAACTCCTAAAACCATCCCCAGAAGTCATGGGGCTTCAACCTGACGGCGACAGCCTGAGTCCCCCCTCAGAAGAAGATCATCAGAAAAAGGAAGTAAATGAAGAAATAGTCGATTTCACAGTTCGAGAAGCTCTTAAGACCAAGTCTTACTGGGTATTAGCTATAGGGACAATGCTTCGCACAGGCACGCTCGGGACGATAATCGTACATTTTGTACCAATGATGGTATGGAAAGGTAACTCTGAACAATCAGCGGCAATGATGCTAGGCATTCTTGCCTTTCTGAGCATCCCAATGAGAATAGGGATAGGTTGGTTAGGGGACCGGTGGTCTAGACCAAAGATACTCTCCGCTGGAATGGCTTTGGGAGCAATATCCTTACTCTGGTTCCAAAATGCACAGGGGTCAAAGGAAATCTGGATATTTATATGTGTTTTCGCAATAGTTGAAGGTCTAAGTGCTCTGAATTGGGCTCTTGTCGGCGATTATTTTGGACGGAAACGATTTGCAACCCTAAGAGGATTCTTAAGCCTGGTTTACAGCTGGGGAATGATAATAATGCCTGTACTTGCTGGATATATATTTGATCGAACTGACAGCTACACTATCGTGATATGGATATTTATTGGAATGTATGTAACCGGAACATTAATATTCGCATTAATTCAAAAACCAAAGCCCCCAATACGTCTGTCGCCTAGTTTAATAAATTAGATTCCCTTTTCTTGAAGTTAAACCTTTTTAAACTATTTCAAACCAAGCAATATATCTGAAAGTTCATCTGGATGGCTTAACATTGGGTAGTGACCAGCATCGAGTTCATGCCAAGTTGCATTTAATTTATCTGCTGTTCTCCTCTGGTGGTCAAGGGGAGGATTCGCGCTCATTTTGCAACGTACAACTGTTGTCGACCAATCCTGAGCCCAGAACTCATCAAGGGCCCCTGGCTGATCCTTGGCCTCAATTGGATGCATAGTTACCCGCTCAACCGCCCAAGATTTCAGTTCTGGGTCCAACTCTCCGAATAGTCGTTCTTCTAATTCTTCCTTTGAAGGTCCTTCCGTCAAATCTGTAGTAACCCTGGGGGTATTGGGGTTCCGCTTCAC
>CAYWYV010000040.1:7454-8910 GCA_964462705.1 uncultured Dehalococcoidia bacterium | reverse complement strand
ATCAGTAACTTTTTCTCCAGGTTGAGGAGCCAGTGCATCCACAAACACCACTTTAGATACCCGTTCCCTACTCATTGATGCCGCAACGCAAACAACCAGTCCCCCCGTACTAGTGGCCACTAATATCACGTCATCCAGATCCTCATAGAACATCATGTCTGATATTTCCCGTGCCTGTGAGGTTATGGTTATTCCCGGTCTTATCGCCGAAGAGCGTTCCCCACATCCGTCAAGAGTGGGCACATATACTGTTTCTCCCGCCTCTCTTAATTTTTGAGCTGTGGGTTTCCATATCCAAGCGCCTTGATATGAACCGTGCACTAATAAATAAGATGCCATTTTTTATTCCTTTATATTTACGTCTAATTTCAAGCCTTGACTATAGCAAAGTTACTTAATCACTGAGCCCCGTCCTCCGGAATATATCCAAGAATATCTTTTGCATGAGAGTTGTCCCTGTATATTCTGGCATTGTCAGAGGTAGCCCAAAAGATATCAAATTTAAGTTCTGAAGGCGCTTCAATACATTTTATAGTCAGTTGTTGCAAATCCCGGTAGCTCGACCAATTCGCCATCGATCTGCCTGGTCTTGGTCTATCTTCAGAAGTGCAGTCACTAACACGTAGATTCAATACAGACATATTAGTAGTAAGAGCATAAAAACGTGCTAAATCCTCCCCAAACAATTTAGTAACTCCATAGAGATTAATAGGTTTGGGCTCAGCAAATTCATCGATAAGATCCCATTTATCCGGCAAGTACTCGGGCTCTTCAGCTACCAGTTGTTTGTAGGGTTCTTCCAATTCATAACCGTTGACCGTCGCACCCGAGCTTGCAAGAATCACACGGGAAACTCCCGCATCCAGGGCACATTGCAGAACATTGTAAGTACCAATAATATTGTTGTTTAGCATTGAATCCCACGGAGCGGCCTGACCAACTGGACTACCTATACCACCGTCTGCAGCAAGATTAAGCACAACATCTATACCAGCGAATGCAGGTCGTATGGCACCAATATCAGCGATATCAGCTAGAAAAACTTTCTCAGATGGTATGCCCTCCACTCCGCTTCGAGACAGTGCACTGATTTCATAGCGAGATTCCAGCGCCGGAAAAAGTGCCTGCCCTACTACTCCATTTAAACCTGTTACAAGCAGTTTTATTTTATTTTCCAATTTGATCCCCTTTGATAAGTTCCTACTAGAATTCAATCTCTGGAGGGGGTACTAGGCACATCATCCCAAGATCTGGCTCTAATGTCATATTTTCCCTTTTTAACAACAGGTAGTTGACCAGCATCAATCATCTTTGCAAGAGGATTGAGGTCAGGCTTCATCGGGAGAATAACTTGAGAGTAGGTACGGGCAGACTCATAAACAGCATGCACCATTTCGAGGGCCTTATACCCATTGATAGCTTCTCCTCTGAAGTCTAAAATTTCTCCCTTAATCCA
>CAYWYV010000040.1:0-7444 GCA_964462705.1 uncultured Dehalococcoidia bacterium | reverse complement strand
GCAAATTCCGCCATTTGCGCTGCGCCCGCTTCAATCATTTCAAAATCTTCAGCACCATACAATTCAAAGTTCCCATCTGGTCTATGTGTCACCCAGTTTGTAGAATCAGCATTCATGATTTTCACTTCATCAACTGTAAATTCAATAGTTCCGTTGCTACCATAAATACGTCCCCCGAATCCGTGATACTCAGTCAGGCCAGAAAGGATAGAGGCCTGGGCTCCACTATCAAATCCAAAGATTCCTAACGCTTTATCTTCAATAGGAACTGCACGTGCCCACTGGTCAGTGGATCTCTCCACGTTACCCATTACCCAAACACACTCTGGGTCACCCAACAAATAACGGAAGGTATCTGACAGATGTGACGAGTAATTTGGGAGACCGTCACGAGCAAAGGATGTTATGAGATGAACATCTCCAATATATCCATTTCCTATGGCGTCTCTAACCAAATTGTAAGAAGGTAAAAATCTTCTTTGATGACCCACAGCAAGTTTTACAGCGTTTTCTTCACAATTTTTGATCATTTCCCACGCGTGTAAAGTGCTATCCGACATCGGTTTTTCACACATGATGGCCTTAACTCCTGCTTTTACGCAAAGATCGACCATCGGTTTATGAAGACCGTCCCAAACACCCACGGAAACAACATCTGGACAAGCCTCTTTAAGCATCGTTTCTGCATCAAGAAAGTGGGCCGGGGCGTAATCGGGGTACCCATTGAAAGACTCATCGAAAGCCTCCATAGCTTCGAGTCTGACGTCGCACAGTGCAACCAAGTCGTACCTCCCGGATCTGAGATAGCCTCGCACATGGTTGTAACAGACCTCACCACAACCAATTATTGCTACTCGAAGTTTTTCCTTATCCATACGACTACCTCATGTAATGGTTAACAAATAACATAATATGTAAATTATTGTTCAAGAAATTGACGGATAGAATCTGGGGAAATCAGAGGGTATATTTGAAATTCAGCCGGCACTATTTCTGACCACTCATTCAGCAGAGAGTGAAGTGTTTCATTTGAGTCCACGTCAAAAATAGCGACGGCCCCCCTACCCGTTCTGGCGTAAAATGACTTCGCTCTTCCCGAGTCTAATTGGCTCTGAGCCCAGGGCCAATATTTTTTCCTGTTCTCAACAACAGTGGAGGGACGCACAGGTTCGGGATTACTTATCACCATAAAAAGCATGTTAACTGCCTCATATTTTTTGAATGTTTACATAGTTAAATCAAAATTTATAAAACCCCAAAGTCACACTGTCCATACTTTGTAGTACCAGAGTAAAATCAGACGCGACTATATTGCCAACCAACACAGAACTTAGAATTCCCGATAAATAAGACCTCGGTAGATATAGAATCCAAGCCCTATTAAATTCCCACTGATGACAGCGCCGACCATCATTCCTTCAAGCATATACCTGACCGAGAAAACCTCCACTCTATGGACTCCAGCAAAAAGAGCGTAATGAGTCTCTACACCTCTAATTTCATTCAAAATCCATGATGAAAGTATAGAAACAATAAGTACTGCAAGTACCATCTTAAAATTAGTTATCAGCGGCGTATCTGTATTCCACCATGCCGGAATAATCCCTACTGATGCAGCGCCTCCGATCAGCAGTGCATGTTTCAAGAAATACATAGTTGTGTCCGAAGCCGCAGGTTGCAAGAAAACTTTTACGAATGACCAGACCAGAACGACCAATATTGCAGAAAAGAAAACACCTGCCAAAAGTCTGGCTATAGCGGAGACCAGTAATTCCATTCTAAACATATGTGCTCAATTCTAACTCCAAATTAGAAAAATATAATCTTATGCGCATCCAATTTTCACATCATCGCAAATTCATCCAAAGAGATAAATCTGCCACCTAAAGACAAAACGATGCTACCATCGCTATCACGATTTAATGGAAGGTAGATTAATGCCAAAAAACCCAAAGCTCTTCAAGCCGATTCCCATACGAAATGTGAAGCTAAAAAACAGGGTTGTTGTCGCACCAATGCATCAATATGCCGCAGTTAATGGGTTTCCCACCGACTGGCATCTGATGAATGCAGGTAAATTCGCAGCGGGAGGAGCCGGACTTGTTTTTATAGAATCAACCAAGGTTGACAGAAGGGGATGTGGAACCGCAGGAGACTTAGGACTTTGGAATGATAAATTCATACCTCACTTCAAAAGACTCGCCGACTTCATAAGACACCAGGATTCCGTTCCAGGTATCCAACTCGGGCATAGTGGAAGAAAAGCCAGAAGATTTAGGCCATGGGAAGGCGGGCACCCTTTAACTCCAGAAGGAGCAAAATTAGAGGGGGTTACCGATTGGGACAATTGGGAGTTAATAGCTCCAAGCTCTGTAGGCTCAAGTGAAACAGAACCTATTCCAAGAAACCTCTCGACTATAGAAGTGGAACAATTGGTAAGAATGTGGGGGCGTGCGGCGGCGAGGGCTGATGCCGCAGGATTCGATGTATTAGAGATACATGCGGCCCACGGTTACCTAATACATCAATTTTTGTCCCCGCAAGCAAATCAAAGGGATGATATTTACGGCGGGTCTGAAGAAAACAGAATGAGGTTTGCTACAGAAGTAGTAGAAGAAGTACGCCGGAATTGGCCAGAAAGCAAACCTTTGTTCATGAGATTATCCGTTGAAGACGATGCGGGATGGGATCCTGATAAAAGTGTAATTCTATCCAGACTGGTAAAAACCAGGGGTGTCGACGTCATAGACTGCTCATCAGGAGGCATGAGAGGAAGTCCCGTCATAAGTGCGGGACCAGTGAGCTATGGGTACCAGGTTCCTTACGCTCAAAAAATCCGATATGAAGCAGAAATGATGAGCATGGCAGTAGGTCTGATAGTACATGCGGAGCAAGCAGAGAGCATCTTGCAAAATGAACAGGCCGACTTGATTGCCTTGGCAAGAGAATTTCTCCACAACCCAAACTGGGCACTCGACGCAGCGTTAAAGCTAGGAGCTGCAAATCCATATGAAGTAACTCCACCAGCATACGATTACTGGCTTGAAAAGAGAGCCACTTCAGTAACATCAGTCACTCCTTCTACCTATTTCCCGGGATCTGACCTAGATTCACTAAAGGTTTAGAACAATGTCAAAGAACTACGAACAAATAACGGTCACATAATGCTAGGATTCCATAGCCACCAACATATTCCAGAAGCAAACCATCGATAGGCAATAAACAAATTTGAAGTAAAAGGATTCTTTTTAATATGCTAGAGAGATTTCATGTTCCGGAAGATATAGCGGTCAGAGTAAATCAGGAGGATATGAGGGCTACCCTCGTTGACATATTCACCAAGTTAGGAATGCCTAAAAATGATGCGGACCAGTCTGCAGACGTTCTCATGTATGCAGATATACGTGGGGTGGAGTCGCATGGTGTCAGTAACATGATGAGAGCGTATGTTACTGGATTTCAAGAAGGTACAATCAATCCTAACCCCAAGACCAGAATAGTTCGTGAGGCAGCAGCGGTCTGCACCATCGATAGTGACCAGGGTCTCGGACTCGTAGTGGGACCTCAGGCTATGAATGAGGCAATCGAGAGAGCTGACAAATATGGTATCGGATCAGTCTCGGTGACAAACGGGAGACACTTTGGTGCCGCAGGCTACCACGCCGCTATGGCATTAGAAAAAGACATGATAGGTATCGCCATGACAACGGGAGGTGTAACTGTAGTTCCAACTCATGGTGCGGAGAGATTAGTAGGATTGAATCCTATTGCAATTGCTGCTCCAACCCGAGACGAACCACCCTTTATTTTTGACGCTTCAATGAGCTCAGTTGCCGGAAACAAAATCACGCTGGCAAAGCGGTTAGGTGTCCAGGCCATGCCAGGATGGATAGCTCAATCAGACGGAACACCGCTAATGGATGAGTCTGATATCCCAGATGACTATATGATACTTCCGCTCGGTGGAACCAGAGAGGTAGGATCCCATAAAGGATATAGTTTGGCGGTAATGATAGAAATACTCTCAGGGGTATTATCTGGAGGAGCGGCAGGGCCTCATAGGAGAGCAGGGGCCTCCCATCATTTTGTAGCATACAAGATTGATGCATTTACGGATGTAGATGGATTTAAAGACGATTTAGACCAATACATGAAATCTCTAACCGAATCTAAGCCAGCTCCTGGTCGTGACCGAGTCACATATGCTGGTCTCCCAGAACACGAAGAAGAAAAAGAGCGGTTAGAAAACGGAATCCCATATCATCCAGAAGTCATAGATTGGTTTCGTAGTATCAGTGCTGAACTGGAGCTTCCTGCAAGGCTTTAAGCCAACCTAATGAACAAGGAAAACTGAGATGGCAAAAATAGGTGGAAAAGTCGGGCTAATGGGCCTTAGGCCTCCCGGCAGTGACTGGGAAGTAACGAAAGAAATCGCGACCCGGGCTGACCAACTGGGATTTAGTAGCCTATCAATGGGTGAGGCCTGGGGAGAAGATGCCTTTACTTCACTGGCACAACTCGCGACCGTAACAGACAGGATAGCCATAGGAACTAGCATAGTTCCAGTTTATGCAAGAACTCCTGCGAATCTTGCCATGACAGCTTTAAATATGGACGTAATGTCAAAAGGTCGCTTCTTTCTTGGTCTCGGGTCCAGTGGCAAGTTGGTCATAGAGGACTTCCATGGTGAGAAATTTGAGAAACCTCTTTCCCGTATGCGGGAATACATTAACTTTATTCGTATGGCCCTTAAGGGAGATCGGCTAGAGCAAGATGGTCAATTTTTTTCTACGAAACGTTTTAGACTACGGTTTACCCCGTATAGAGAGAACTTACCGATATTCGTTGCGTCTCTTACTCCATTGAGCTTGCAAATGACCGGGGAAATCGCAGATGGGTGGTTACCCATATATTACTCTCCCGGAAGAATGTCCCCTTCTTACAATAAGTTAAAGTCGGGCGCGGAAATCACGGGTAGATCCCTCGCAGACATTACAGTGTCACCCCAAGTTTCAATCTACATTACGGAAAATAAGAAAGAAGCCTTCAACAGGGAAAGACCACACATTGCTTTTTATATAGGGGGAATGGGAACTTTTTACCACGAATATATGCACAGGATAGGTTTCGGCGATGAGTCAAACGCCATAAGGGAAAAATACCTCAATCGAGATCGCACAGGAGCCGCAGACCTTGTAACTGACGAGATGGTATCAGCCACTTCACTAATAGGATCTGCCGATGAATGTGTGGAACAAATGCAAAGATATTACGATGATGGGGTAGATGAAATACGACTAGTATTTAACGAGCCAGACGCTTCCGGATACCACAACATAATTGAGTCAATTGGCAAATTCATCTGATTAACTAATTCTGACAGGAAAACACATGAATCTCACAATCAAAGAACTTATACGGGATTCTCATCAAATATCAAAAGACCACGGCTGGTGGGAAGACCCGGATAAAAGTGTAGGAGAACTATTGGCTTTAGTGCACAGTGAAATAAGTGAAGCACTCGAGGTATATCGGGATCTAGGAAAAGAAGGCTTATCAAAAAACTGGAACGAGGAAAACGGTAAACCAGAAGGGTTTACTGTGGAACTTGCAGATGCAATTATTCGTATCGCGGACATGTGTGGAGCCTACGGACTAGACTTGGAAGAGTCATTGACCAAAAAAATGGAATACAACAAGTCGCGGCCTTATAGACATGGCGGGAAAAAGGCTTAGATCTCGAAATAACGCAGCTACACTATCTATGCGTTCTGATGTTATGATCCCGCCCAATCAAGGAGAGGAGTTAAAAGATGGCAAACAAAGTAATTGAGAAAATGCAGAAAGGTGAAAAGGCCTATGGGATAGGTATGAGCTATTATGCGGACGAAATAATCGAGCTTGCAGGGGTAATGGGGCTGGATTTCGTAAACTATGACGGTCAGCACGCACCGATCACTCCGGAAACAATCGATAGATTTTGTCGCTTATGCGACGGCTGGGGAGTCACCCCTACGATGCGTGTTCCCGATCAAATGCCCAGTAATATATTGAACTATATTGATCGAGGTATAAAGGCTATTACAGTACCGTTTGTAAACACGAAAGAGGAACTAGAAGCTGTCGTAGACTGCTGTTATTTTATGCCCAGAGGCCACAGAAGTTACACCAGCAAACGCGTTATGAGATTCGGCTTAGTGGATGACTTAAAGAAAATGATGGACGATACAAATGATGATCTTTTGGTAATGCCACAAATTGAAGACATCAAAGCCTATAACAATCTCGACGAAATATTGCAGGTTGAAGGTATCAACGTTTTTGCCGGGGGACCAAATGACTTAGCACAGTCCATGGGATACCCGGGGGAGCCCGACCATCCAGACTGCATAAAAGTCACAGATGAAGGGACCGCAAAAATACATGCTGCTGGCAAACATCGCAATGAGGATGTAATGGTAACAATCGATGCCACAATAGCCTTAAGGGATGCGGTCAACGAAATGCTTAAAAGTGGAGATGGTATAAGAGGCTATTAACCCTTTATATCTTCACAATATTCCTGCGGTTTTAAATGCTTCCCTGAGTTCCGACTCCTCGTCGGAATTCAGGGGACGAGTGGGTCTCCTAGGTACGGTTGTTTCATACCCAAGCATATTTAGACCTGACTTCAACGCAGCCACCCCTTTATCCATACCAATAAAGTCAGCATGTGATACTTTCGATTGGATATCTCTAGCTTCTGAGTAGTTACCTTCTTTGACCAAAGAAATGATTTCCCGGCAAATATCAGGGGCCCAGTTTGCAAAGAACAAACATGCCCCCTCAGCTCCTATCATTGCACCAGGTAGTAGCAGTGTTCCATTGCAGGTCCACAACTGTGTCGACTCATGTATGAATGAAGGGATCCTACATTCCCACCTAAAATTCAACGACATGATATAGGCATAAACATTATCCATAGAGGTAACTGCCAATATTTCATCTGGAGTTGCGTTTACTGACATTGCCTGCTTTGGCTGATGGATAACAATAACTGGCAGAGGGCTCATAGAAACAACTTGATCAAAATATTCCACGACACCTCTATCTGACTTATCTCCGGGTATGTCTGGAATCCGTACTCTAATCATGTCAGCCCCTGCGCTGGCATATTCTTCGGCCTGTGATAGAGCTGAAGTAGGTGAAGGATTATCAATACCAGCTATAACAAAACGCTTCCCTTTATGAGCCTGTGAAACCACCTCCACACAATGTATCTTTTCCTTACTTGAAAGATGGAATTCTTCTCCCCCATAAGACCCGACTACAAATCCACTAAGACCAGTCTGCATCCATTTTTCTATGTTCTCAGCAAGTAAATCGTAGTCTGGATTATCATCGGGAGTAAACGGGGTTGGGGTCGGTGCTGGTGCGGAAGTCGCTGCTGGGGCAGGTGTTGAAG
>CAYWYV010000039.1:0-12315 GCA_964462705.1 uncultured Dehalococcoidia bacterium | reverse complement strand
CTTGGACCCATAAGCTTTCATACCCTAACGCTTCAGCTTGAGTCGCAAAACTCCGAACCAAGTTCAGATCTATCTGATCTTCCGTGAAAATTTGTGGTACAGATATGCCAAACGAAATTTTCGATTTAGTGTTGGTCATAAAATCCACATTCTACGTAAAAGAGCTTTTGAGTCTATGTCATCTCCAGTGTTCTGGAACTATTGGAGAAACTTCTTTTCCAAACATCTCGGAAGTTATCCAGTTTTCTGCAAACAACCCATCTTTAAAACTCGATCTTTCTGATCCATGAAGGGTTATCTCACCAGGAATCAATTCTTTTAAATCTGAAAGTGTTTCAGTAGAATATATACCATCCTCGTGGTCAGCCATTATCAACGTATTTGCAGTAATAGATTGGGCATGCCATCTCAGATTAAAATATTCCAGTATTGAACGAGCCATGTCTGAATTTGAAGGATTTGAACGAATGTAATCTCCGAATTCCGCCAAAGGATATGAATCTGTTTTCGACACAGATTCGATAGGATCAAACAAATATGCCGGCGTTGACACAATATGGGTAATTGAGTCATGCAAAGCAGCAGCTAAAATCGCATTATCATTCCCCCAAGCTGCCACTCTGTTTTTATCGACCTCGGGCCTTGTCATTATGTAGTCAGCCCCTCTTACTGTGTCAGCCACGATACCCCTATAGACATACGTTTCATGGCTTTCCAACCCATCAGTAAGCTGGCCGGGATACATGGCAGCATAGGGACTATCTGAGTTTCTCATCCCACGGCAGGCAAGCGAAAATGTTATGTACCTGCCACGTATTTCATTGGAAGTACCCTGAGGAATTATTTCCAAAACACTTGCATTTTTGGGCACATAGTAGATTACTGGAAACGGACCATCCCCCTTGGGAATACTAAGGTAGCCGAAAAGTCTGTAGGGGCCGATACTTGAGAGCCTAACTCCGTATAGGTCGGCAAAATCTGTGGAACGCAGTGGTATAGATTCGACCTCAGGAGCAACGGGAATTTCGGCCAGTTCCTTCCCAACCGTATACCAAAAACTACCGAAATCAGAAGGCCTATTTTTAGACATTTGCTACTCCTGACCTAAATGCTCTTCTAAGAATTCGTCCACTATCCTAGAATGAATATATCGGCCAGCTTCATGTCCATGACCATCATATTCATAAAGCTTTTTGTTTTTGCTACCGATCTGATTAAACAAGGCATACCCTGTTTCCGGTGGACAAACATTATCTTGCAAACCGATGTTTACGATAATAGGACACTTGATCCTGTCTGCAAACGAAATACCGTCAAAATAAGAGAGCGTATCTTCTACTCTCTTACGACTTCCTGGGTTAGATCTCAAGTAGTCGTTTATTTCCTCATATGGATAGGTATGAGTCAGTTCAATAGCATCCATATAACCACATAAATAAGGCGCCCCGGCCGCAGCCGCCTTAACTTCCTTTCTCATTGCCGCAGTCGTAATCGTGAGTCCCCCACCCTGGCTACTACCGGTCACAGCAATTCTTTCAGAGTCAACTTCATCCCTATCAAGTAAAAAATCAATTCCCCGCCAGGCATCACAGTAGAAGCCCCTGTACGAGTATGTATTTCTGTCGACTATCCCATAAGTAAGTAGCCCGGGATAACCAGGATCAAACTGTGACCTACTCCTAACCTTACCCCTAGGATTTACAGAAAGACAGGCATAACCCTTCTTGGCCCACTCCCTCGGTATGGGAGGGTCACTTTGATAGCCCGGAACCAACATGAGACCGGGAAGTTTACCTGAATACTTCGAAGGAACTGCATACCAACCGGATACCCGTATGTTGTCGAGACTATTAAAGAAAACCTCATAAACTGAAATGTCCTCAGTAGACCTAAAATCATCTAGAACGCAGCTGATATCAATATCTATATTCCCCAGAGTTTTCGTGACGTCTTCCCAAAACGAATCAAAATCCTCAGGTTTTTCGACACTGCAAATGTAGTTAGGGTCAGGCACCATAAATTGCTTCTCCCATTAGATGTTTATCTGGATTTTACCTGCATCAATCGTCACGTCAACGCTCCTCAGAGTCTCAACGGCAATATAATTTAAAGTAACTGCGTTCGCTAAAGATGACTAACTAACGTAAAACTATATAGAAATGAAACAAATTTCCCCTAATAATTTAATTTCCGCAGGCAAATTCGAAAGATCAAGCACGCTCTTTTGGTCAGCCCTTCTTATCATCTTAATCTTTGGTGCACTAATAAGATTTTATGGGATTTCGTGGGATGAAGGTTTTTCATTTACACCCCATCCTGATGAGAGAGCAATCCTTATGAAGGCCGGGGAAATAAATTTCCCTGCTATCGAAGACATCGGGAGCCTGTTTGATCCGGAAGAAAGCTCATGGAATCCGAAGTGGTTCCCGTACGGATCCTTCCCAATCTATCTGTTGAAACTTGTTGAGGAAATAGCCTCCAAGGTAACCGGGCAGGAAATTCACGATTTAAGAGGCATAGGGAGATTTCTGTCGATTCTAGCCGACTTAGGAACTATTCTGGGCATAGCCATGTTGGGTAGATCAGCATTCGGCAATCGAGTATCTATTCTTGCTGCTGGACTGGTTTCTATATCAGTCATACACATCCAACTCGCCCACTTTTTTGCCTTCGATACTTTTCTAGCTTTCTTTTGCGTATGGTCATTATTCTTTCTATTAAAAGTTCTTCAAACCGGAAAAGCATCAGCTTCTGTCATTGCGGGAATTTTAATAGGCCTTGGATTAGCATCAAAAATCAGTCTTATGCCAATTCTTGGTGCTTATGTATTCGCCCATTTACTACATGCGTTCACCATAGGGTCTGCTGGTTTGGGAGTAAAAGAATCCGTTATAACTCGAACAATAACATCTGCCGCCTGGGGGGTTATTGCCTTAGTTATTACTTTTATATTAGTAGAACCCTACGCAATTCTGGATTGGGGGCGTTTTACGCAGGACATAAAAGAGCAATCGGATATGGTCAGGAGAATTAGTGATTATCCGTACACGCGACAATACATAGATACAACACCTTACCTATACCAGCTAATACAACTAGGTCGTTGGGGATTAGGTTGGCCCCTAGCGGTCCTATCATTCGTTGGGGTTGGTTGGGCCTGTTGTAGAGGAATTTCCCCAAAAGCCTCTCTATTTTTCCTGCTCTTTTCCCTGATAATTCCAGCCGCCATTCTGATACTTAATAACTCTATCTTCTACGTAGTAATCGCAATGACCATCACTCTCGGGGGTCTTCTATTCACTTCTTTTTTTAGAAATGAATCGGGTCGAGTATCAATGCTTCTTCTATCATGGGTTATTCCATACGTTCTCATCACAGGTAGCTTTGACGTAAAATTCACCCGGTATACCTTACCCTTCATACCGCTGACCACTCTTTTTGCCTCCGCATTCCTCGTCCACTGGGCTACCTCTGACTCAATTCGTAAAAGATTGACCGGTGTTACAACTCTGGCAATCACAATACTCATCACTGGGTTATGTGCCGCTTCAATGGTTTCAATTTATTCGGAAAAACATACGGGTGTTCAGGCATCTGTATGGCTGAACGATAATGCTCCGTCAGGTTCCCACATATTGAAGGAGCACTGGGAAGAGGGTCTTCCAAACTTGAGTGGTTTTTCAGTCAAAGAACTCGCAATTTATGAGACAGACAATAAATTCAAAATTCAAAAAATGTCTGAAAAACTGGCTACCGGCGACTACTTGGTTATCTATAGTAATCGGCTCTATGGAACAGTCACCAGATTGATAGACCGCTATCCACTTATGATTGGATACTACAATGCACTATTCACGGGACAATTGGGTTACGAACCCGTCTTTATAGGAACTTCTCACCTAAATTTAATGGGTTTTTCATTCAGAGAGGATACATTCACCAGGCCAAATCTGCCTGACCCCACAATCCCTCATCCCGAAGACATATCTAGGGGCTTGAACGCTGGGTTTGCAGATGAAAGTTTTTCAGTATACGACCATCCCAAGGTCATGATATTCGAAAATGTTTCCAGGTTGTCTGACATAGAAATCAATGAGTCGATACACTCGGAGACCAATAGATTGGTCCCTTCTGACCATCAATTACAGCCTCAGCAAAGTGTAGAAGCGAAAAATCAGGCTAATGAAAAAAATCTTATGATGGAGCCTTGGCTGTCTCAGGAACAGCAGAAAGGGGGCACCTGGAGCGAGATCTTCACTACAAATCCAGTAATTACAAAAATGCCAGCTTTAATCTGGATTCTCTACGTGGAATTTATAGCCTTGTTGACGTTTCCTATCGGATTTATGGTTTTCCGAGGACTTAGCAATCGTGGCTTTCTTCTTATGAAGGGGCTGGGAATATTGATAGTTTCATTCATTGCTTGGATACTGGCGAGTTTACATATCGTTGCATTCGGAACGTTAGCAGTCTGGATCGGCATTGGAACGTTGGCTATTATCTCTTCCTTTACGACTTATCTCTACAAAGATGAAATATTGCTGTTTATAAAAAAACGATGGAGAGACATAACTCTGTTGGAAAGCATATTTCTCCTCGCTTTCATCGCCTTCTTGTTAATACGGATGGCAAATCCCGACCTCTGGCACCCTTATCGCGGAGGAGAAAAACCGATGGATATCGGCTATCTGAACGCTGTGGTGAAATCAAGCTATATGCCTCCATACGATCCTTGGTTTTCCGGTGGGTATTTGAATTATTACTACTGGGGGCAGCTGATAATAGCCTGTTTTATACATCTGACAGGAATCACAACAGAAATAGCATATAACCTTGCTATTCCAACCTTGTTCGCACTTACAGTGGGTGGAGCCTTCACAATTGGGTCAAATCTTGTCAGCGTGTCCTCTATCAGGCTTCATTCGTCCAAAATATCTGCACATTTCAGAAAAAGACTCGATTGGTTAATTGGTGCTGTAGCAGTAATTTTTGTGTGCATCATTGGAAACTTTGACGGTCTTATCCAAACAGTGTCTCTAGCGAAAAATAGATTCATCCATGGTATGACCGGGGGCGAATTTGACTTCTGGCGTAGTAGCCGAATGATGGCTCCTGATCCTCCCGGTTTTGAAATAACTGAATTCCCTTTCTTCACCTTCCTTTTTGCTGACTTACATGCACACCTAATAGCTATACCATTCGTCTTACTTGTACTTGGATTGGGTATGGCAATATTTCTTGCCCCACAGAAGAAAGCACCAAAGAGGTTTCGACTACAGGAAGAATTTATAAGATTATCGATACTGGGCCTAGCTGTCGGATCCCTAAGGGTCATAAATACCTGGGACCTCCCCACCTACATGGTCATATCGTTTCTCTGTATCGGTATAGGACAACTTGTACGACATGGGGGACTTGGAATCTCACCAATAGCAATAACTCTTTGGAAATCTGGCTACACCTGCTTAGTGGCTTTTGTTGCTTTCCTTCCCTATCACACCACGAGTATAAATTTCTTTACTAATTTTCAGGCCACGACAAATATGACTACTTTTGGTCAAATTATCTCAGTCAACGGCCTATTTATATTCTTAATTGCATCAGGATGCCTATATCTATTAAAAACACAATTAAAGAACTCCATTCCGAGTCTAAAATCACTTTTTTTATCTGTCATCAATCATAACAATCTTAGCCCCACGAAGGTCATCGGATTAACGATATTTCTCCTATTATTTGGATACCTCATAACGTTCATATGGATTGGAAAATTGGGCGGTGTTATCCCCGTCTCCACAGGTCTTATTTTGATTTTGGCTATCAGCCTTTTTTCCAGTCCTCCCTCTGAATATAGACACCTACCAATTCGCATTTTTGCTCATCTCCTGGGCATAGCCGGTCTGGGGCTTTTGGTCTTTGTGGAAATATGGAGATTGGAGGGAGATATTGACCGGATGAACACAGTGTTCAAGTTCTACGGTCAAGCATGGATTCTGTTGGGGATTTCATCCACTTACTTCCTTTATAGAGCCTTCCTGAAAATGCCCACTGTGACTCCCTTACCGCGATGGATTTGGGTTGGAGTCACAGTGGGCTTAATCATAGTAAGCCTAATTTATCCAGTAATGGGTAGCCGAGACAGGATCCGCGACCGTTTCCAGAATGAAAACGGAAAATTCACCCTAAATGGGTACTCATATATAGACGAATCTTTATATAAAGATCCGAAAGGAGATATTGACCTTTCTTCCGACATGATCGGAATCGATTGGATACGGAAAAACATACCTGGGTCTCCCGTGGTACTTGAAGGTGTTACCCCTACTTATAGGTGGGGCGGGCGCGTATCTATAAATACGGGACTGCCAACTGTAATAGGCTGGAAATGGCATCAGGAACAACAGAGATGGGGACAGAGAGAAATGGTAGCTAAAAGAATTAGAGACGTTGAGGCAATCTATTCAGAGCCAAAATTGGCGAGTGCTTTACTAGACAAATACAAAGTAGAATATGTGTACATTGGCCAAGTGGAAAAACTCTATTATCCTGCTGAAGGGATCGCACATCTCCAGGCAGGGCTGGACGGGAAATTACTACCCGTATTTACTTCTGAAGATGTAACCATAATGAGGGTTGCCAAATAAAAAAACCTGAACATATATTAGGCAGAATGCGTGACGTTAAACAAATTATTCTGCCGTGAGTGCAAGTAACGCGACGAGAGGAAGGCCAAAGGTTTTCTCGCAGCTGCAAATTCGTCCCGAAGAACTGAAAAAACGTCTGTCAATTCAAGAACACTGGCAGTGGGATGTTCTTCAGCCAGTCTATAAAACCGTCTGCCTTCATTTTCATACTCCTCAAGGCTACGCCGCCTTTTCCTCATGAGAGAAGTTCTCTGGTAAGTTCCGGATTGAAAATTTGAGTTAAAACGGCTTTTCTGGGAATAAGTAGAGTCCCGAAACAAGCCCGTCAAAAATAGACAAACGTCGCCGATCCTCTTGTAATAAGAAAACCTTTCGGACTCATCTGCCCTTGCGGCAAAATCTATCAGACTATCAACGTCCATATCATTATATCGGACCCTACGCCGGATGCCCCTCCTTACACGAACAGGCACTACAAAACTACGAATTCGAGTGAACGAAGCAAGCATGTTCGCCAAGTATTCAAGAACATTCGGGGTGTCAAGGAATCCTGCCACTTTCCCCGTATCAAACACAGGGATGTTTCCCCTGCCTTCACGCTCAATAGTGTACGCAGCAGAAATCAGATCTTTCTGAGCTCTTCTCAGCAACACTTCAAAATAGAGTGAAGGTGATATCTTCAGGAAAGATTCGCTGTCGTTTATGACCTGGGAAAACACCCGTTCATCTGAAACGATTGCTCTCCTGTATTCCGGGTCATTCCTAATTGCCTCCCGCACTGAGAAAGTATTTGAAGCGCGAGGGGTAACAATGGAAACTAAAAAATCTAGGTCACGATCCGTAAAATCCAAATATACAGGCTTATGATTCACCATGCTGCCCTCCGCATGAATCCTTCAGCGCTACAACCGCGCCGCATTCAAACCCTTACGCACAAGGGAGATATTACACCGAGAACCTAGGGTATGCCATGAAAAAAAATGACGGAATTTAAGACGTTGACTAACTCTCCTAGATTCAACAAGATGAATTATTTTTAACGACAGTTGCCTTACGGAATTGACACTCTTACTAGACCTCGAGACAATGTCGCTCATAGTAAATACGTTTACCTAAAAATTCCAACTTCAGCTGCTAGGAGCTATTCCACTCTTGCCGTACACCGCTCTGAAAAAATTCACCGTCTTGGATTTGTCCAACAGACTGGCAGGTTCATTTTGTGCCAAAACGCTAGGACTCTACGGCTGTGAAGTAATCAAAATTGAGCCTCCTTCAGGAGACCTGACGCGCAAATGGAGCGACAGTCCGAACTCCTGTGAGCTCGGAGACAGTCCATTATTCCATCATCTAAACGCTGGGAAAAAAAGTGTCACACTAAACATAGATTCCCCCGAAGGGCGAGATATTTTAAGTATATTAATTCAAAAATCCGGGATATTAATCGAAACCTTCCAACCTGGGAGAATTGGGTCTCTAGGATTTTCATATAAATCTATATCTGATACCAATCCTGGCTTGATAATGACATCCGTTACCCCGTACGGACAGACCGGGCCGCACAGTGAATTCGACTACACAGAATTAACGGTTTTCGCGATGTCTGGCGCTATGCACAGGGAAGGGCTCCCAAACAGATACCCTATACGATACGGAGCAGAAGTTGCTCAGTACTATTCGGGAAACTTGGCTGCAGCCGCAACGGTATCAGCACTCTTAAAATTTTTAAGAAAGGGAAAAGGTGACTGGCTGGATATATCAATCCAAGAATGCATGGCTGGACATCCTCATCAGATAGGTAGAAGAGCACCTTTTATATATTCCGGTGAGCTTGACCCTAGGGAACAACCTAGAATTTCCGCTTCGGGCACAAGGGAGCCATACGCCGTGGGTACTTTCCGTTGTAAAGATGGCTTTATGAGCTTTCTACCGCTTGGGGCACGAATGTGGCCCAATATAGCGAGAATGATTGATCGTGAGGATCTCATAAATAACCCTTTATTTGAGGACTCGGACAAAAGGACCGCCAACAGGATAGAACTAGAATCGATATTTCAAGGTTGGTTGAACAAACGTACCCGTCAAGAAATATTTGAAGCAATCCAGGAAGCAGGAATACCCGGTTCCCCCATACTTAGAAGCGACGAAGTAATGGAAAATGAGCAATTCCTAAACAGAGAATATTTCACCCTTGTAGATCACCCTCAACAAGGTCAGATAAAACTAACTGGAGACCCCTTTCGGTTGTCTGCAGTGGATAAAATGCCCTTAAGACCTGCTCCTCTTCTTGGAGAACATACTGAGCAGGTTTTGACAGAAACGATCGGTATAGACACGAACCAAGTTATGTCGCTGAGAGAAAGAGGAATAGTGTGAATTTCAACTCCACCGACGATCTCCCACTATCAGGCATGAGAGCACTTGAGCTCTCTGAAATATGGGCTGGCCCATACTGCGGGTGTTTGCTGAGTGACATGGGCGCAGAAGTAATAAAAATTGAATCTATTCAACGAATTGCCAGAGGTCCGATAAACCCTTCACCAGACGGGATGTACCCAGAACAGGATCCTGGAAACCATCCATGGAACAGACAGGCAAACTTTAATTCAACTAACCGCAACAAGAAGGGACTCACGTTAGATCTAAAAACTCGGCTGGGTGTAGAAGCTTTCAGTGATCTTGTAAAAGTAAGTGACATAGTTTTTTGTAATTACGCTAGAACTGTCATGGAAGGGTTTGGTTTGGGCTATGAACAGGTGAAAAGTATAAAACCTGACATCATATATTTGCTCATGCCAGGCTATGGAAACACCGGACCGTACAAGAACTACAGAAGCATGGGAATGGCAATTGACGCTATTACTGGGCATTCTTATCTGAGAGGATATCCAGATATGGACCACACAAGTAATTCCCTCGTGCATCACCCGGATGCCGCTGCTGCAGTAAATGCAACACTCGCTCTATCAACAGCATTAGTTCATAGAGAACTTACAGGCGAAGGACAATTCATAGATATGTCTCAGGCCGAGTCATTTATGACCCACATGGGTGAAATGTTCATCGAATATCAAATGTCTGGCATCCCGAGGGACAGAAGAGGAAATAGACATCCCGGGTATGCTCCGCAAGGAGCGTATAAATGTGAAGGTGAGGACAATTGGATCGCTATAAGTATTACTAACGGGGAACAATGGAATTTGTTCTGCGAAATAATCTCCTTGGATCTCGACAAAGACCCAAGGTTTTCAACAGTAGAAGGCAGGATCAAAAACCATGATGATTTAGACTCTGTTATCACTACGTGGACCTCGGTAAGAGAGAGGTATGACGTGATGAATGCACTACAAGCTAAAGGAATTCCTTCGGGAGTGGTACTAAATTGCGGACCAGACACCTATGCCGATCCACATTTAAATGAACGGGAATTTTTCCAAATAGTTGAACACCCTGAAGCTGGGATATTTCCCATGTCTGGGCCAGTTCTACGCTTTAATAGTTCATACGGTTCTGTGACCCACAATCCGTCACCAACTCTTGGCCAGCATAACAATTACATACTGGGAGACATTCTTGGCTATTCAAAAAGTAAGATTGAATTAATGGAACATATGGAAATCATTGGAACAGTTCCCCTACCTGGAGCTGATCTTGGAGGATCCCGTAGAGCTGCAAAAGAACAGGCACGTCAGAAAAATACAACCCTTAATAATACCGAAAATGAATAATCAAAAATGCAAAAAAAAAATATAGCCCCATACGGTTCCTGGGAATCCCCTATATCTACAAAAATGATAGTGTCTGAAGCTGTGGGCCTTGGGGACATGGATATAGATGGAAGTGACATGTACTGGCTAGAAACCCGACCAGAAGAGTCTGGAAGATACGTCGTAGTGCGAAAAACTTCTGAAGGCCTGATAAACGACGTGACTCCACTCGGATTCAGTGCTAGAACATCGGTACATGAATACGGAGGCGGATCTTATCTAGCATACCGAGGAACTGTATTCTTCTCTAATTACTCCGATCAGCGAGTTTATAAAGTAAAAACTAAAGACGGCAATCCAATACCTATCACTCCAGAAGGATTGGATATTAGATTCGCAAATGGCTCTGTGGACGAATCAAGAAATAGGATTATCTATGTCAGAGAGGATCACTCTCAAACAGGTGAAGCCGTTAACACCTTGGTGGCTCTAGATATGAATGATGAAACGGAAGGAATCATACTCACGGAAGGAGCCGACTTTTACTCATCTCCCTCCGTAAGTCCAGATGGTTCCTCAGTCGCGTGGATACAGTGGGACCATCCCAATATGCCCTGGGATTCCACAGAACTCTGGGTGGCAGACCTATCAGCAACCGGAACATTTGAAAATCAAAGAAAAGTTAGGGGTGCTTCAGAAGAATCCATCTGCCATCCAAGGTGGTCTCCAGATAACTTATTGTATTTTGTTTCCGACGCCTCTGGTTGGTGGAATATATACCGGTACCAAGATATTCATTTGACCAAGTCAAAGAATTTGACTCCAATAGAAGCAGAATTCACACAGGCTCAATGGGGACTTGGCTCCCGTTATTATGGTTTCCTATCCGAGGACCGCATAATATGTGCCTATAACACGAATGGGAAATGGAATCTTGCAGAACTAGATGTAAATACTTCCAAACTTGAAGGTATTCAAACAGCTTTCACTGAATTTAATAGATCTGGTCTAGAGTCAAAGAACGGACTGACTGTGCTGGGAGCGGGATCCTCCATAAAACCATTCTCAGTTTACCTTTACCTAGATAAGAAAGTTACTGAACTAAAGAGTGCGATTCGACCTAAAGTGGATGAGACATATTTCTCACGTCCAGAATCAATAACATTCCCAACCTCAGAAGATCTGAAGTCACATGGGTTTTTCTACCCTCCACACAATCCCGACTACGATCAAAAGGGACTGACTCAACTACCACCCCTTCTTGTACTTAGCCATGGTGGACCAACAGGAGCCACAAGTACCACTTTGGACCTTTCGATTCAATTTTGGACCAGTCGAGGATTTGGGGTTCTTGATGTCAACTATAGAGGAAGCACAGGATATGGAACTACCTATAGGAAACGTCTAAATGGAAAATGGGGAATTGTAGACATTGATGATTGCGTCAACGGAGCCCTATATTTGGCAAAAAGAGGAGACATCGACAAAGAGAAAATGAGTATACGAGGTGGCAGCGCAGGTGGCTACACAACATTAGCAGCTTTGACATTCAGGAATGTTTTTAGCGCAGGTGCAAGCTACTACGGAGTTAGTGATTTAGAGGCTCTCGCAAAAGACACTCATAAATTTGAATCTCGATATATGGATTCAATGGTTGGGCCTTATCCTGAAAATAAAGCTGTCTACAGAGAGAGATCACCAATCTTTCACTCCGAAAAACTCTCGTGCCCTGTAATTCTGTTCCAGGGTCTTGAAGACAAAATAGTACTTCCAAATCAAGCAGAGATGATGGTCGCATCTCTCAAAGATAAAAAGATACCGGTCGCCTATCTACCATTTGAAGGTGAGCAACACGGATTCAGAATATCCAAAAACATTCAACGCACGTTGGAAGCTGAACTATATTTTTACTCTAAGGTTTTTGGATTTAAGGCAGGCGAAAAAATCAAACCTGTGCAAATAGACGG
>CAYWYV010000038.1:0-12449 GCA_964462705.1 uncultured Dehalococcoidia bacterium | reverse complement strand
GTTGCTGTGATAACCACACCGGTACCTCCGACTGCAACACCAGTACCTCCGACTCCCGCTCCCAAACCATCAGAAGATCAATTTACAGTGTTTTCTGTCTGTGATTGGTCATCGAGATTTTCGGTGAGTAGAGGAATGATCTTTCTCTCGGCCACCGATGCACCTAGTAGTAAATCTGTTAAAAGTTTAAATTTAGATTTTATACCGGCTTCTGCTTCGCAGCAGGCATCTTCAGTTATAAACCATTCCCTTGGATTTGCCTATCATCAATATTCTCGTACTAAATTGGACTTATCTAAGAGTGAGCATATTGTGGATATTCCGCAAGGAAAAGTTCCTTTTAAAATAGATTTAAATATTGTGGTTTCAGGGGAAGGAGCCGATGGTAATGCGTGTTCTACCACAATATATGAAGAATTCTCTCGATCTGATGACTATTACCCTAGTGCTGATTTGGATGTGCCCAGCAATGCAATTACTGACAGCGACAAATATAAGCCTTTTGTAATGCCTTCAGTCACGGCCCAAGGTGTTATGTTGGCCACATCTCAAGGTAACTGGAACGGTTCCTATGAAAAGGTGAGTATTTCAAATACTAACGACTTTCTGGTTCGTAAGCCTGAAATACCACTCAAGGTGGGGCTTTTTGGAGATGTGGGATCTAAAGACTATGAATCAATTAGGGACTACATAGAAGTTTTGGCTGTTGTTGCTCCAAATCTAGATATTGCATGGGCGAACCACATATCAGAAGTTAATTTACCTATCCATTTCATAGCCTGCACAGATGTCATAAAGGAAGCTGATCAATGGTGTAACACCGAAGGTCCTTCTGGTGCATTTTCGGATCAATGGGTTTCGGGAGATGGAAGCATGCTTACCACTGGATATGGCTATATCCGGATATCAGGACAACGATCGAACCGCCACACTTTAATCCATGAGTTCGGACATGCAATGGGTCTTTGGCATTCCGAAGTTACTGGAACCAGTATGGGTCCTGGTCACGACCAGGCAAGCTATTGGGCTGCACAGGATTTAATGACCATTGCGACAATTCACAACTCAGCTGTTAAGCATGCGCAAACGCGAGATGAGATTCAAGCCGCACTTAATATTCCAGATGACGAAGAATGGCAGAATTTTTTGAATGACCCCACCGCATTAGCTAATGCTCCTGACTCTGTGTGGGTTGACCTCGATAATTTACTCAAAATACAGGCGGAGGCTGCTCGCTGATGCTTTGAGTTTCCCTTATGGCATCTGCTGCTAAGACAAGTGGTAAGTGTCATAAGGGGTATGGAACTATGGTAGATATTTTTTGGGGAATTTGGCGACTACTGAATATAAGATGTCGACCATGTTGGCTAATCGAACCCTTGCGACTTGGGAACAAAGCTGATACCCAGTCATACGATCAATTCCAAAGTCTTGTTCAAGCCATAATATAAGTTCATAAAAGGCAATTCGTGCGGCATCTTCCATGGGGCGGGCACTACCCACGGCCATTAAGAATTCATCGGATTCGATCCTCGGAGTACCTATGAGATTCGCTTTAATCAGTTCGAACGTGAAAGTACCTCTTGTGGGTATTTCAGTGGCAACTCCACAGACTTCTCCATCACCCTGAGCCGCGTGACCATCTCCAATGTGGAACATGGCACCTGGGACGTTCACAGGCAAAAAAACTTTATTACCAGGGCAGACATCCGCTGCATCCATGTTGCCACCATGAAATCCTGGAGCTAGGGATGATATGGCCTCTATCTCTGGAGCTGTTCCAATCGTGCCATAGAATGGTTCGTATGGAATAGCTTGTATATTCAGTTCTTCAGAAAATGTAATGCCTTTATCATTGATAGGATGGAGCATAACTTTTGCTGGTAATGGGGCTTGTAAAGTTCGCGTGAACACAGTTCCGCATAACCCACCAAAATCGGGGATAAGGGCACTCACGCCATAATTTCGTGTTACATCGATGGTGTGTATCGTTACTACTAAGGTGTCACCTTTCTCTGCTCCTTCGATGTAGATGGGCCCCGTGAGCGGGTTTACAAACGGGAGGCTTATTATTTGGGTAATGTCGTCATCTGGTGAAGTTATCTTGTTCCCGAATGCATCCATAGTCTCAATAGTGACTGTCTCACCAACGGCTACCTTTGCCACTGGTTCATTGTATGGTCCTATCACAAATACACCGGTTTCAGTTGTGGCTGATATTTTTTGCATTTACGATTCTCCAAATATTGATCACTTTTATTCTTGAGATTATGTCAGGTTTGACTTCGGATTGGGGGAAAGGTTTTGTCAGCTATAGAGTCTCGATTCAGCGAGAGGATTTATAGATCAAGCCTGTTAGCGTGATAAGGGTTTGATTTGAGTGTGAATGGAAAGATTAGCCATAGTGATACCATCGCATTTCTAGATTATTAACTTACAAAGGGATTTAAGGGATATGCCTAAAGAAGAACTTGCGATAGAGGGTGGATCGCCAATAATAGATACCCCGATTCCCTCGGGTGTCTCGGGTCCTAGTATTGTTGGGGAAGAGGAAATTGCTGCGGTGTCGGATTTGCTTAGGAGCCAACAACTTTTTCGGCATCGTGAATCCAGTGAGGCCACTCAAATGGAGAAAGAAGCAGCTGATTATCTGGGAGTGAAACATGCTCTTATGGTGAACTCTGGGACTAGTGCTCTCATTTGTGCTCTCACCGGAGTTGGAGTAGGACCTGGAGACGAAGTTATTGTTCCCGGGTACACTTTCATCGCCACAGCAGCAGCTGTAGTTGCTACAGGGGCGGTGCCAATCATTGCAGAGATCGATGAGTCACTTGGCCTGAATCCTGAAGATGTAGAGAAAAGGATAACTCCCTTTACCAAAGCGATAATTCCTGTCCACATGAGGGGTGTGCCAGCCCGACTGGAAGCACTTATCGATCTTGCGTACAAAAATAATCTGAAGGTGGTTGAGGATTGTTGTCAAAGTGTAGGTGCTGAATATAAAGGTCAGAAGGTAGGCACTCTGGGTGACGCAGGGGCATGGAGCCTTAACTACTATAAAACCATAAGCGCAGGTGAGGGCGGGTTGGTTTATACAAATGACCGCGATGTGTTTGAACGGGCCTGTCTGATAGCTGATCCAGGGCTTCCCATGTGGAAAACGGCGGATCACGTAGAAGAGTGGCACAATGATCCTTTTCCTAGGCAAACTTATCGACCCAGTGAGGTTCTGGCAGCCATTGCTCGAGTACAAATGGGAAGAATTGGTAATATAATCTGCCACCAACGCACTTTAAAAAGGGCATTTATCAATGAATTGGATGAATCTGGAAGTTACATTCATCAGTATGTTGAAGACCCTACCGGTGACACAGGGGTCTCTGCTTCTATAATTCTCCACGATAAGGCGATAGCTATCGGATATGCGCACGCCATTCAGGCTGAAGGAGTGGAAGTTGCAACTATCTATAACGATGGTTTCCCAGACCGACATATATATAGCTACTGGGATGCCATTTTGGAGAAACGCTCTCCGCACCCTACTGGATATCCCTGGAAAGATCCTGCTTACAAAGGAAACGTTGAATATTCTAAAGACATGTGTCCGAGAACGTTGGATATTTTGGGTAGAACCCTAAGGTTTGATTTCAATATGAATATGACAGAAGATCATGCTCGCCTTATGGCGAAGGCTCTTAATAAGGTAGACTCAGCCCTTAGACGATAGTTTAGCCGCAGAAAGCATTTCTGAGATCATAGGTTTTATTTGCCTACATTACTGCCAGGTGACAAATCGCTTATAGGAGTTGAATGAAAAAGACCAAGATATTAATAGATACTGACCCTGGTAATGATGACCTTTTAGCTATAGTTATGGCTCTCAGCTCACCTCGTTTCGATCTGAGAGGCTTAACGGTGGTGGGCGGCAATGCCTCTTTGGTCGATACGACCAACAATGCGTTGAGTTTGCTAAGTTATATGGGACGAACAGACGTCCCTGTATACGTAGGCTATCCAAGTGCTATGAATGAGACATTGACCTCTTCAATAAAACTGGATGAATTCAAGTCCCACAGAAGTAGAATCCATGGTGACACAGGTCTTCACGTAGATCTACCAGAACCAACTATGAAAGCCATGGATGGTCATGCTGTAGATTTTATTATAAGTGAGTCAGAGGCTAACAAAGGGGAATTAGTCCTACTGCCTATTGGGCCACTGACAAATATTGCAAAAGCTATTGAAAAAGAGCCAAATTTAATCGATTGGGTGAAAGCAGTCCACGTAATGGGTGGCGCTGTGAATGTACCTGGGAACATAACAGAAGATGCAGAATTTAACATTTATTGCGATCCAGAGGCTGCGAATGAAGTTTTGTCCTCTGGATTAGACATAAAATTGTGCGGTCTTGATATCACTAGAGAAACTTCAATAAAGAGAGAAGAAACGGAGTGGTTGAAAGGTGATTCCCCAGGAGAACGTTTGATAAGAGAACTTCTGGATATTGTTTTCAGGAAACTTACCGATAGAAACTATTTTAGTCTACATGATCCTATAGCAGTATTATCAGTTTTACATCCGGAATTAATCCAATGGAAGACATCAAAGGTGTCAGTTGCGTGTGACGGGAAAAATGTGGGTAAAACCAGTGACCTTGGTGAACCTAATGGATCAGTCATGATTGGGATCGACATAGATGAAGATGCGGCTAAGGCAAAAATTGCGGAAATTTTGCAACAGTAATAACGTGCTTCCACAAACAAAATATTTAAGATGATTTCAGTAGCCACTAAATCTTCCGTGACTTGAAGGTACAGTGTTTTTTTACTACTCACGCACCAGTTCTATGGCGCTTCTAAAGAAAATAAGGAGACTGAATTATATTCAGAGATAGTCCTAAAACCCGTCTTTAATAAAGTCTGAAATTTTTTCGCCGATAGCCATAACCGTCACGTTGGTGTTTGCTCTGACGCAGTCAGGCATGATGGAAGCATCAGCAACTCTGAGATTTTCGATACCGTGTACATTACCGTGTTGGTCTACTACAGACATAGGGTCTGATTTAGGTCCCATCTTAGTTGTGCAGGAAACGTGATGGCCTGTGCCGACGTTTTTTCTGATCCACGTTTCAAGATTTTCATCCGTTTCAAGATCTTCGTCTGTTGGCTCCAAACGATGGTCGACCAGTTCCCTGATTGAAGGATGAGTTTCAAGAGACACCAGCATTCTTACTCCCTCTCGATATCTCCTCATATCTTCAGGATCGTCTAGCAGGTTGAAATCCAGGTATGGCTGATCCGTATGACTTGTAGTTGATAATTTAAGTTCGCCTTTTGATAAGGCCATATTCAAGCCTAGGCCTGCACCTATTCCAACGGGTTCCGATTTACTGCCACCCTGGTCTCTTCTTTTACTGGTAACAGCCCCAAAATATACGATCATGTCGTTCTTCAAGGGGGAGCCATCGGCGGTGTATCTTAAGAGGATCTGTCCGCTGGGGCCAAAGGGGTCCAATTCTACATTAGGCTTTGTTGCCCATTTCAAAGGGAGTAACGGATGGTCTCGTAAGTTTTGACCTACTCCAGGTGAATCAAGTATGCACTTTATTCCGTGTTCTGCCAGGTGCGACTCTGGCCCTACTCCAGAGAGAAGGAGTATATGGGGGCTTCCGATCGCTCCTGCACAAAGCACGATGTCTTTTCCTTCTACTGTGAAGGTTTCACCTTGGGATTCAACCTCTACTCCGTATGCCGTCGGGGTGGTTGTGGAAGTGTCAAATAAAAGTTTTTTAACTGAGACATTTGCCCTGATCGTCAGATTCAACCTTGATCGAGACATACTCAGATAGCCTAACGCTGTTGACCACCTAATACCATCTGGATTATTTAGTGGTATAGGCCCCACACCATGCGTGTCTGGAAAATTTGCGTCTTCGCAGTAAGGATAACCAGATTCCAGGCATGCATCGACAAAAGCTTTTGATGCTGGCAGCCATTCATTTTCTGAAAAGCGATGACAAATTATAGGTCCTTCTGAACCGTGAAAATCTCCCGGATTTTCCTTGTAAGTCATGTCCGTTTCCAGCTTGTTGTAGTAAGGAAGTACGTCTTGAAAACCCCACTGGTCATTTCCCCAGGCTACCCATCTATCAAAATCCTCAGGTATGGCTCGAAGGAAAACCTGGCCGTTTATAGCGCTGGATCCACCGGTTATTTTGCCTCTGGGTATCTCGATGGTGGCGTCCTTAGTACCACGCGCAGTAAATTGCCAGTTGTGGTCACTGGTCCATATTTCATTACTTGTTTTGTAACCAAATTTAACTTCTTCTGGAAGGGCATCGATTTGTGAATAATCATCTCCAGCCTCTAGAAGCAAGACAGAATGATTGGGATCTTCTGTTAGACGAGTGGCAATAATCGAACCAGCAGAACCCGCTCCAATTACTATGGTGTCATATTTCATCTAATTCACCTCAACCCACCTTGTACCTATTTAAAACCAAGACTGGCAATCGATTTATAGCGTGAGTCAATTAATAGTTTGTGTATGAAACTTAGTTTTTATATGTTGTGTACACATCTTCCATCAGCGCATCATCGCTAGGGTAGGGGCTGTCGTCGGCAAATTTAACCGAAGTAGCAATAGCAGAGTCGCATTGTTTTTCGATCTGGGCGAGCTCGTCTTCGTCGGCTAAGGAACTGTCCAAGATGTATTTTTTGAACGTTACAATGCAGTCTCTGTTCATGTAATACTCTTGCTCTTCCTCCGATCTGTAGGTAAGAGGATCATCATGTCCCGCATGCCCTAAATATCTATAGGTTTGGGCCTCTATAAGAGTTGGACCTTCTCCAGCACGAGCTCGTCCAACCGCCTCTTTTGCGACTTCGAAAACGTCCAAAACGGCCTGCCCATCTACCGTAACACCTGGAATTCCGTAACCATCTGCTCTATTTGAAACGGAGCCACCTGCAACCGAGTATTCAAATGGAGTGGATTCTGCATATCGATTGTTTTCGCAAACGAACAAAACAGGGAGTTTCCATATGCTTGCGAGGTTCATAGCTTCATGCAGAGCACCTTGACTGGAGGCACCATCCCCAAAGAAAACCACGCTTACGTTATCAGTTCCTTTAACCTTCGCTGTTAAGGCAACACCGGTAGCGACAGGTATGTTTGAACCTACGATACCATTTGCTCCCAGCATCCCTTTATTGATGTCTGCAATATGCATTGTTCCACCCTTGCCGCTCCCGGTTCCAGTGGATTTTCCAAATAACTCCGCCATCATTTCATTCAGATCTACGCCTTTAGCTATGCAATGATGATGGCTTCTATGCGTACCAAGTACAAAATCTTCGTCCCTTAGGTGAGCACAGACTCCCGTGGGTACTGCCTCCTGCCCTATTGAAGAATGAATACCTCGCAGCTTTCCCGCATCGGCTTCCCGGCGGGCCTGTTCCTCGAAACGCCTTATCGTAAACATCTTTTCGTACATCCAGATAACGGAATCTTTGTTGATTTCTTGGTAGCTCATCTATTTAGCCTCTCAATGGTGCTATTTATACATCCAATACCCAAAACAAGTCGCAATCGGTGTTCTTTCTGAAATTTATCAGTAAGATACTCGATATGCTACATCGAAACGAACCTTTCTGTCTTTTTCGGTCTTAGATGATTGTTTATAGGAGATGATCATATGCAAAAAAATAAAACTAGGGACAAATTATTAAAGCGAGAGCCTGCTCTGGGGCCTTTTGTAGGATTGCAAAGTCCTCATGTAGCGGAATTATTGGGGCATGCAGGATTTGACTTCGTTGTAGTTGAATCTGAACATAACGCGATCGAATCGGCGGAGATAGAGCACATATTGATGGCTCTGGGTAATACTGAGGCCACACCAATTGTCAGGATTCCATCATCTGAAAAAGTTTATATACAGAAAGCGTTAGATATAGGTGCGATGGGAATAGTGGTGCCAGCTGTGAAAACAGCGGATGAGGCAATGAAGATCGTTTCGGCTACCCGGTTTCCTCCAGTGGGAGAAAGAAGTTGGGGACCTCTTAGAGCATCAAAATATACTTTTGACAATGACGACTATTTACAAAGCGCCAATGACAATATCCTTGTCATTTTAATCATAGAGACAGCTGAGGCTCTAGATAACCTCGAAGATATTGCAGCTGTTCCAGGTGTGGATGTTTTGTTCATTGGGCCGTGGGATATGTGTTTGGCTCTCGGCCTCGATCCTCTTCAACTTCCCCATAAAGAAATAGATGACATAGTTGTGAGAATGGTCGAACTATCAAAGAGATTCCAAATTGTAGCGGGTGCGGGTGCTTCTTCTCCTGAGGGTATAAAAGATAGGATCCACCAAGGGGTTAAATACATAAGTTATGGGCCCGATTACTCATTGCTGGCAACTGTCGCTAAAACGGGAGTGGATGCTTTTAGGAAATTAACTGAATAGATTAATGTCTTCATTGGAAGGTTAGATATTTAAAGGATTAATAGATGAAAATCACATCTGTCAGTGCGTTACCTTTTGCTCCGGACAAAATCCCCGATTCATACGGGATCCCTGCTACAAGGAACTATGTTGCAGTCAAGGTCACAACAGACGAGGGTGTCACCGGATGGGGTGATGCAACTTGTGGACCCCTCAGTGTTGCATCAATGGTGGAAGAGTTTGGAAGACTGCTAATCGGTAAAGACCCCGGTCGTATCGAAGAGCATTGGCAGACACTTTACCATCATTTTTTTGTGCGGGGAGGCCCAATACAAATATCTGCAATTAGCGGAATAGAACTTGCTCTATGGGATATCAAAGGAAAAGTTATGGGGGTGCCGATTTATGAGATGCTAGGCGGTCTCATGAGGGACCGTATATGGGCTTACGGTAGATGGGATGGTCTTACTCCAGAAGAGGCAGCTGAACATGCCCTACGAAATGTTTCTGAAGGGCTTACAGCCCTTAAAGGTGATCCTTTTGATCACATGGGCCTGTTTATTACGCAAGAAGCTGAAAAAAAAGCTATAGATACTTTTAGAGCGGTAAGGGAAGCGGTAGGGGATGAGATTGAGTTACTTGTGGAGGTGCATGGGCGCCTGACTCCTGCGGCTGCGATTAGAATTGGTAAACAGATTGAACCTTATCGACCATTTGTTTTCGAGGAACCAGTTCCTTTCCAGAACATGGATGCAATGAAAAGGGTGGCAGATTCAGTGAATATTCCGATAGCCACCGGAGAAAGACTTTATACAAAGTGGGACTATGAAGACCTTTTGAAAAGGCAGATTGTAGCTATGATTCAACCGGATGTTATTCAGGGTGGAGGAATACTGGAACTAAAAAAAATAGCTGCTATGGCAGAGGCCCAGTATGTAGGTTTTCAACCCCATTCCATTCACGGACCAATGGATGTTCTCGCTGCTCTGCACATCGATGCATCTACACCTAACTTTATGATTCACGAAGGTGGTATGAAACCTTGGTTTCAGGATGCTTTCGTTGGCGACTTTCCAATTCAAAAAGATGGCTTTCTTCCGGTTCCTACAGCTGCAGGATTGGGAGGAGAAATGAATGAAGACTGGATAAGATCTCATCCTGCGCAGAAAGATGCGCAGGGCTGGGCCCAGCCTATTGGGAATTTACCTTCGAAGCAATTCAACCGGTGGGGATAGTCCGTATGACATTATCTGACAATTTAGAGATTCAGCTTAACCCTATAGGTTTGGTTGTATCCACTAGATCGGAAGCAACAGACGATTTCTGGGATAAAGAGCAATGTTTTATAGAAGTATCTGATCAATTTAGTGAAGAGTCTCTTTTAGGACTCTCCGAATTCTCACACGCAGAAATTATCTTTTTTATGGACCAGGTTGACCCAAGAGCGATTGAAAATGCTGCCAGGCATCCTAGGGGAAGAAAGGATTGGCCTAAGACAGGAATGTTTGCTCAGAGAGGAAAAAATCGAACAAATCAGATTGGTGTCACAGTATGCAGGATTTCCGGAGTAGAAAAAAGCAGGCTTTACTTAGAAGGGTTGGATGCGGTTGACGGCACGCCGGTGTTAGATATTAAGCCGTGGGTACGGGAGTTTGGTCCCAGAGGACCTGTTACACAACCGATGTGGATGACAGACTTGATGGAGAACTACTGGAGCTGATCTCAAGTCGCTACAGTTTCTGGAAGATTTCAATTGTTGCTCGGTTATTCGAATGCTGACAAGACTTCTTCATCCAGTTCCTGTAATGCTTCTTTATCACTTGGTCTAGGAGAGAACATTATCTCGTCGACTCCTGCCTCTACGAATTCGCCAATTCGCTCAATTATGTAATCCCTGGTTCCGGCAACAGTGCCAGGGCCTACTCGTTGTATAAACTCGGATGTTTCAGTGTCATCAGATGAGAGTTTGGTCGGCATTGAAATTGTATATTTTATCTCCGATGGGTCTCTGCCTACATGGTCACAATGCTGTTTGATGACATTAACTTTGTGTTCATATAGATCTAGAGACATTCCACCTTTTTCAGCGATCTCGGGTCGGCCGACTGCGAAACCATCTAAATTCCAGATGTCTCCGTATTTGGCCAGGGTACGTAGTGTTCTTTTCTCACCCATTCCGCCAACCATGATAGGTATGTGAGGGGATTGTACGGATTTAGGGGAGAGAGGAGCATTTTCTAAACGATAATATTTGCCCTGGAAATCTACCGGTTTGTCTGAACTGAATAATTCCCGAATCAATGCACAGGATTCTTCGAACCTATCAGATCTTTCTCGTAAAGAAGGATAATCCCAGCCGTAGGCCTCGTGCTCGCGTTGAAACCATGCGGCTCCGTGACTTAGCGTAAATCGGCCCTTGGAAATTTGGTCAATTGTTGTGGCCATTTTTGCGACGAGACCAGGGTTCCGATAGGTGTTTCCATTGACCATATGTCCCATTCTGAGTTTGTCCGTCATACCCGCTACCGCAGCGAGTAATGACCATGATTCGAATATCGGCTCATCTTCAGCCCCTTTCCAGGCGGCTGGTGGAATAAAGTGATCGGGAAACCATATACTTTCCCATCTGCCGGATTCCATGGTTTGAATAGCTGAATTGATGGTGTCCCAGGTAGTTGTATAGCTCGATACTGAAGCGCCGAATTTCATTAGAAGATTCCTGATTATTATCTGTGGTTTTCTGGTTAACGCGGACTGATTCTATTTCTTTCGGGCATTTGAAACCAGTGATGTACAGAAAAATTTACAAAATAAAAGGGACTGGCCAGTATTACTGACCAGTCCCTGCATGGAAACGGTGGCTATAGAATTAGTCTCTAGCCAACATATCCTTACCGAGCCAGATACTCCAGAGAGTGAAAATGATGTAGCAAATGCCACCAATCAAATTCATTGTCTGAAGTGTGCTGCTGTCGAAACCGCCAATGACAGAAACGACGAGGCTTACTAAGGCGACAAGCGCGACTACTAAGGCAACATTTGTGTTGATATAGTCCTTGCAAGATATACCCAAGACCACTAGTAAAAATCCTAGCGACCATACTATGGATGAAAACTGGTTAATCCCCAAGGATCCCCCGTAGAGGCCTCCATTGTTTATGTCTCCAGCGATTGCAGCTGTTAATGCGGATGCAACTACCCAGCCGACTGTACCGACGATGACGAATTTCATGCCAAGGCTAGAAAGTGCGTCACTGCTCTCCATAGCCAGCCTGACAATGCCATGTAGCAGAATTATCAAACCGACACTGATTCCGATTGCCGTGATTGTAGCTAATGAAGAATTGCTCGTAAGAGCCATCACTACTGCATTTCCATCGGCAGGGTCGACGTCAGAGCCAATGACCCCAAGTTGCTGGATAAAATAAAATACCAGCGCAACGACGGGTCCGACTATCAAAGATAGACCGCCTAGTTTGTTTACCGAGATATCTCCCATGTTATTTCCTCCTTCGTGCTTTGCACGATCGAATTCTTAAGATCGTTAAAACCTTTTTAACGATTTGGAAGCTATTAATTTATATATAGGGCATTACAGTGTCGATGTCTTAGTCTTTACTGAACAGACCCAATCCTAATGTGATCGACCATATTGAGAATAAAACGTAGGTTATTGGAGTCACTATTGCTCCGATTTCCCATGTTGATGTGTCGATTAAGTTGATGATACCTACTACGATGTTGATTACTCCTACCAGAGCCATGAGGCAGGCAAAGATTCGGTGACCCCCTTCACGGCTGGAAGCTACTGACCATGCGATCAAAAGGGACCCAATTGAAAAGATTAATCCTGTATAAGTTTGGATCGCGCCCCCTACGAGATTAAGAGTGGCTCCATATCCTTCATTTAAACCGGTGAGTCCCTCAAAATTTGTACCGAATCCTAAAGCGCTTGATATCACTATGCCGAGTATTCCGATGAATATGCCCATAGTTCCCAATC
>CAYWYV010000037.1:0-12678 GCA_964462705.1 uncultured Dehalococcoidia bacterium | reverse complement strand
GTTTTTTCAAATTTAACTATCACCTTTCCCGCCCGATCAGAACACCATATTCCATCACCATCTAGAGCCAGGCCATGTAAGACGTTCAGGTCACAAGAGAACTTATGAATTACGTCATAAGTATTCCCATCTACCAGGATTAAAGCCTTAGGGTTGAAAGCGGTTAACCATATGTTCCCATCATCCCACTCGAGGCCATGAATACCTCCTCCATCAGGCGTCTGAAAACAATCGACCGTCTTGCCGGTTGCAGGATCAATTTTACGTATCTTCGATACATGATCATCGTGGGGTCTAAAAGGACGGGCACTTGCCGTACCGTTACATGCGGTCCATAAGAATCCGCCGCCATACGTAATACCAGATCCGTTTTCAGTCTCGGTTGAAATTATTCTTTGCACCTCTCCATTTTTATCAAGCACAAAGACATCATCGGTGAGTTGATCCATTACAAATAGTTCATCCTTAAACCACTGCAATCCATTCGGCATTCTTACCGGTGTATCAAAAAACACAGAAACCTCACTGACTGGCATAACTTCCTTACTCCTAATTTTGAGAACTTATAAACAAGCTCGAGCGACTGAATGAGAAGCGTTTCTCCATCAGATTAAAATTGGGTTCCCCAACAATCTTTTGATTTCTTAGCACCCATGCCATTCTTATCAATCTAAATCTCTATATTTACAAAACGTTTTACATAACTACAATGACTGATCAGATGACTCCCAATCTAAAATCCCATTCTCTCTAAAAGAATTGATCTCTTCCATCGTATAGCCAAGTTCCTGGAGAATTGGAAATGTGTGTTCCCCCCTTAAAATCCCCCCTTCCGCTTTACTGGGAGTCTCAGAAAAATCTAGCACCGGGGAATATCTCCAGAAGGTGCCAAATTTTTTATGTGAAACTTCTGTAGTAAATCCATTTTCTTCAACATGAGCATCGTTAGCAAAAAAGTTATACATGTTCGTATCCTCGACCCGCACACATCCTATATATTGGTTAGCAAGCTCCAATTCCCATTGAGCGGCATTTTTAAGTACGAAAATAGATGTTAGCTGCTCAATTAAGTCGTCATCATGTACGCGGCGACTTTCAACAGTTGCAAATCTTTTATCACTCAACAAATGGTCGAATTCCGGAACCTGACATAATTGTCTCCATTCGGACTCCATCGGACAGGCTAAAAAAACCCATCCTGACTTCGCCTCGTACAGGCGATTGAGAGCATTGGTACCATAACCGTTTATATCAGGAAGTTCCCTGTCCGGTTTACCTTCGAAGTCAAAAAAATCTTCAGCATTAGCCGTAGCGTTTGCTCCAATCATTGTAGTTTCCACGTATTGCGGTATTTTCGTTCGCATACGTGCGTATAAACTCATTACTACACTAGTGGCAGCTACCATTGAGGTATTTGGATCTGGATTAACGTCCTGTGCCCGACCTAACCTGTTTGAGGTTTCCACAATTTCGTCTATAGACATGTCGATCTTTTCATCAGGTATGGCTCCCTTCCCAGCCTGAGTCAGGGCGCCACCAGAAACGGCACCACCTATCGGATGCATTGCAGGACGATGACTGTAGGGACCGGTTGAACCATAACCTGCAATATAAACATAGTTGATATTTGGGTTAAGTTGCCTCACTCTGTCGATGTCTATCCCAACTCGCGATGGGGCACCTGGTCTCATGTTATGCATGAGTACATCAGACTTTGGTATTAGGCGAGATAAAATTTCTTGTCCTATTTCGGTTTTCAGATTAATAGACAGTCCTTCCGTTCCTGCCATAGTTCTATTGGAAGCTAAGCCGTTATATGGCCCCCTCATCCAATCTCCCGCAAGTGTCTCAATACGGATTACTCTAGCTCCCATCTCAGCCAAAAGTGAACCGGCAAGAGGGCCAGCAATTACAGTGGATAAATCCAGTACCGTTATACCTTCCAAGGGATGATTAGGGTTTTGTCTCGGATAATTCGTTGAACCGGTGCAGTCACTAAACCCAGACAGGTCTGCGGATCCCAGCAATTCCTCAGTATGTTGCCCGACACTTGGTCCCTGTATTTTAGGTACGCAGGGGTCCATCATAAATGCTGGTCCTAACTGTCTCATTTCTCCCACGTGGGGATCTTGAACTACTTGAACATGTCCATTATGAAGCATCTGAGGATGACTTAATGCTTCAGTAGCTGACATAAAAGGCTCCGCGGCAACATCACCTTCTTCATTCACAAAAAGGTCCATCCATTCATCGAAGGTACGTTCCCTCATCCTTTCTAATATCATTCTACGTAGGGCTTCCCGGTCGTCCTCTTCTACCAAATTAGGAGCATCCTTAAAACGAGGATCCTCAAATATTTTTCCAAGGCCAATAGCGTAGATTTCAGATCTAAATAAGCGTTCAATCAAGTTAGCTAGTTGTATCCATTTGCCATCCTTTGTTCTTGCCGGCAGATATTGTATTGGAGATGGCCTAACCGCTATTGTCGAAGGATCAAAATCAAATGTTTCTGGATAGTTGATCATCATCTGCCATAACACAAACTGCGTGAGATCATAATAAGTCACGGCTTGCAGCAAGCTAGTATTTACCCTCTGACCGATCCCATATTTATCCCTTACTATCAAAGAAGATACGATTCCTCTTACGGCCGCCATCGCTGCCGAATGACTAGCAACGTTGACCGAAGCAAAGTTCGGCCCTTCCCTACCCGACAGACCGGCAAATATCATTAATCTGCCACTCTTAGCCTCCACAAGTCCTTCGTAATCTTTATACTGGGAGTATGGACCCTTTTGGCCAAACCCGGTAATCGAACAAAATATCAATTGGGGATATTTTGATTTTAAGCTTTCATATCCAACACCCAACGAATCTAAATAACCAGGACTAAAAGATTCCAAAACTACATCCGCGCTAGCAACCAGTTTTAAGAACTGACCTGCGCCATCTTCATTTTTTAGGTCAAGGACGACACTACTCTTACCACGATTCCACAACAACGAGGAGGAAAAAGATCTATATGGGTCTCCACCGGGTGGTTCAACTTTTATAACATCAGCACCGAAGTCAGAGAGGAGCATGGTCGAAATTGAACCCGCCATACCTTGGGAAAGGTCCAAAACTCTAATACCCTCAAGTGTTTGAGCCATAAGACTGCCTGTATTAAATATCCTTGTATTTCATTCAATAAGTGTCAAAAATAATTAAGCTAATACGAATATAACCGTGGACATTCTTTCAGAATACATCTGATCGCTTAGAAAAGATTATTGCATACAGGAAGTGGTTATCTAATAAATTGATTCATCACAAACTAATACTACAATCTTGAACATCCAATCTATAGCTAATGTTTGTATGATAGGAGATAAGTATAAAAAATACGAATTAAGCCAAAGGAGCCCAAAGATGTCACAAATGCCCGAGCAGCAGTTAGCCTCCATAAATGAATTGAATTTGGCATATTACGAATGGGGAGATTCCAGCAACCCTACACTGATTTGTCTTCATAGCCATACCAACAGTGCGGCTTCCTGGAGAGAATTCGCCGAATACGCATCCAGGAAATATCACGTTTACGCAATAGATCAACGAGGCCATGGAAACAGTGAGTGGGCATCAGACGGCTATGCTCGCAAAAAATTCGTGCAAGACCTAAGTGAATTTATTGAGCAAAAAAATCTAACCAATATAACATTGGTGGGCTGCTCAATGGGAGGTTGGCACTCAATACTTTACACCCATTTAAATCCCGGGATAGTGAACAGAATTGTAATGGTCGACATAGCACCTGAGCCTTCACAAGAAAGACTCAGCGCACCTCCATCTCCACCCACACCTATGCATTTCGAGGAAGTGGATGACGTGTTTAATTGGCTTAGATCAGGAAATCCCTTTGCTTCTGACACACGACTTCTAGAAGAGACCAAGTCACGGATCAAACAGACTGCATCAGGACAATGGACATGGAAAGCCGATCTAGAAGGTTTCGACAACCCACTTCCAGATATGACAAGCGAATCCCTCATCGAAGGGTACTGGAATGCGATCGAGTCCATTGAATGTCCAATTTATGAAATAAGAGGGGCGGAAAGTGGTCTTGTGAGTGACGAAGTTTTGACCAGAATGAAAAATGTTGGCAAGGACGTATCCTCCACAGACGTGGACCAAGCCGGCCATGTTGTAATGGTTGATCAACCAGAAGCCTTTATCGAGGCTATTAGAACTTTTCTGTAAGTGTTCAATTCTGGATTTATCTAACTCTATAGGCATTGCTAAATAACACACAGGGAGTTCATAAGCATGGATTTTGAGGAGAAAACGGTACTAATAACGGGAGCAGGTAGCGGTATAGGCAAATCCGCAGCAAATCGCTTCGCCAATGGTGGGGCAAACCTCGTTTTAGCTGACATAAATGAGCAATCGCTGTATAAAACGTGTGATGAAATAAGAAATTCAGGAAGGAATGTCATCTCAGTCAAACTAGATGTTGGAAACTTGGATGAAATTGACCTGATGGTTGAAAAGGCAGTGTCTGAATTCAACGGTATAGATGTCTTATTCAATAATGCCGGCCTAACCCGTCACATAAGTTTTCTCGACATCGAGGAGGAACACTGGGATCAAATACACAGGGTAAATTCAAAGGGAGCTTTTTTCTGTATGCAAAAAATAGCCCGATCTATGGTCGCCAGAGGGCAAGGTGGACGAATAGTAAACACTGCGTCAATAGCAGGTCGGGGTTATCGAAGAACTTCGAACGCAGCTTATGCTGCTAGCAAAGGAGCAGTTATAGCCATGACATATATCGCTTCCAGTGTCCTCGCTCCTCACGACATCAATGTTAACGCGGTCTGTCCCGGTATTGTCCAGACGAATATGCTTTCTGGCATACTTTCAGGAAGATCCGATGATTCAGGAAGTACAAGCAACGAATTAAGAGATGCAATGGTAGAGGAGATCCCAATAGGAAGAGCTAATGAGGCTGACGATGTATCTGCATTGGCTGTCTTTCTCGCAGGGCCAGGCTCACGAAATATAACGGGTCAGGCCTTCAACGTAGATGGTGGAATGATTATGAGTTAACTATTACATCTGAATTCCAAAACCAGCGAAACTCAACAAGGATCTACATTGGATAACTTAACTCTAAAAACAGCAATAGGTAATTACGGATATACCGAAAATTTGAAAGACGGCACGCTTGAGGCAGAACACTTTTCTTTTGACCATGTAGAAATATCACCCGTCCCCATGATTTTCCGTCGTATGGTCAGACATCTCGAGTTTGATGTAGCTGAAATGGCCCTTTCAACCTATATATGTTCCAAATACTACGAAAAGCAATTTACCGCGTTACCCATTTTTCTAACCCGAAATTTTTACCACAATTCAATCGTCTGTGGCACATCCGCAAACATTTCAGAGCCCACCGATCTATCTGGGAAAAAGGTTGGTGTACGAAGTTACACACTGACTCCAGGTGTTTGGACCAGAGCGTTACTCCAAACAGAATATGGCCTAGACTTAGATTCGGTAACCTGGGTGTTATCTGGAGATGAGCATGTAGAAGAATACACTGCACCAGACAACGTTATCTCATCAGATAGAAATGACCTAGCTGAAATGTTAACTACAGGAGAGGTGGATGCTGTGATAGGAGCGGGGCCAATAGATTCAGAGGGGACCGTCCCCCTTTTTGCAAATTCAAATGAATTAGATAAGAAATGGTTTGCTAAAACTAACCTCTATCCGATCAGCCACCTTCTCGTAGTCAGAAACGAAATTTTACGGAAAACTCCAAGTTTGGGGAATGAAATATTTAACATTTTTGCAACCGCTAAAGATCTATATTTGAGAGGGTTACAATCAAAGGAAAATCCCAGTTCCCAGGACGAAATACAGTTGAACATGTCAAAGATAGTCGACGGGGATCCAATACCTTATGGATTCGATGGCGATCGAAACGGATTAGAGGCATTCATTAAATTCAACGTTGATCAAAGTATTATCCCAGAGTACATATCTCCTGAAAGCCTGTTTGAAATGCCCTAAGTAATAGCTGAATAGAAAATGCACATTCGGTAAATATTTATTTTTTAAAGATCCAGTTTTTCGTTTCTCAATTTGTGGATAATTCAGATTTGTTCAGTTGAGCCAGAAGTAAATTTGGCGTCTGTCATATCTGCACCTTCAAAATCTACCCCTTTCAGATCTGAGTCTTGGAAATTCGCCCCTACTATAATCGCCCCTCTTAAAGAAGCTCCAGACAAATCAGCATTCGTTAAATCTGCAAAACTAAGGTCTGCCTGGCTTAAGTCAACGTTTCTGAGTATGGAACCTACAAGAGAGGCATACTGCAAGTTGGCGTATCTTAAATTTGCATCCGTTACATCCGCGTTATTGATATTGGCGCCCATTAGTCTGGAGTATGCGAGAATCGCCCCAACCATAGTGGTTTCTTTTAAATCAGATCTACGCATATTTGTTCCACTCAGATTAGCTCTATTCATATTAGCCGCTTCGCAGACACTTCCAATCAAGTTACATCCTCTTAGATTAGCTTCACTCAGGTCAGCCTGCATAAGTTTGGCTCCAAACAAATTTGAGTCTTCCAGATTCGCCATTCTGAGGTCAGCACCTATTAATTCCACCTCCTTCAAGCGAGAGCCTCTAAGATCTGATTTAAGCAATTTAGCGGACGAGAGTCGGGCAGCAACTTCTCCAAGTCGTGCAGATAAATCAATACCCTTCAAATCCGATCTTTCCAAGATAATCCCGCATAAATTTTCACCGGATAAAAACATTGAAGTAAGTTGATCTCTTGTGATTATTTCCATCATTAAGCTCCCACATTCAAGTACGTCAGACAATATTTATATCTATTGGAAAGTTCTATCGTGGTGTATTCGTCCCGTTCAAGGGCATTTGAGTCACCTGATCGAGAAATGAAGTGGACTTCAATTGACGTTCAGCTATGAATCTTAAATAGTTTCTAAGTATTTTAGAAACTTCCGCCAAAGGCTGTTGAGGTAAAGACACTCCCGATAGGAGTGCTGCATCATCTTCCAAACGTTGCAAATATCTGAGGATTTTCATAGTCCCCAACGAAATATGCATCGGATAATATTCAATATCTGTTTGGCAATCCGAACACACTACTCCTCCCATATCTGGTGCAAAAGGATATGTAGCAGGAAGTAAATTTTCTCTACATTCAACGCACTCCCCAAATTCAGGATCATATCCAACAAATTTTAGAAGTTTCAATTCAAAAAAGTGAATTAAATATTCCGAATACTCTACTTTATCTAGGCTAGAAAGAGTGAGTTCAAGCAAATCATACAATTTTTGATTAGGGGACCAATCATCAGCAAAAGAATCCGTCAATTCTGCTAAATATAGGGCCAATGCAACTCTGTTCAGATCCGACTTAATCCTATTAAAACTTTTTATAATCACACTTTCTGAAACCGTTTCAAACAGACGTCCTCTAGCTAATGACACTTGCGCAAAATTAAGAGGTTCTAAGGACCCTCCTAAACGGCTACCAGGTCGCCTGACTCCTCGAGCAATGCCCGTAATTCTTCCAAAAGAAGAACTAAAGAATGTTATTAGACGATCAGACTCTCCCATAGGCCTATATTTCAAGACAATAGCTGGCGTCTGATAATTTCTGTTTCTTGTCATCAGCAAACTGGATTTAGATTGGTCTCAAACGAAGAAGAAATATAATCTAAAACCTGGCCAATATAATCTGAATTAGTGCTAGAAATCTTGTCTACCTTCCAAGGCTCTTCCAAGTGTAGCCTCATCCGCATATTCCAAATCCCCTCCTACGGGCAAGCCCCTAGCCGGTCTAGTTACCTTAATCCCGAGATCACCTATTAGACGATTGATGTACATAGAAGTTGCCTCGCCCTCAAGATTTGGGTTCATGGCAAGGATAATCTCAACAAAATTTTCTATTCGCATTCTTTCAAGTAATGGCCTGATCTTTAGGTCTTCAGGCCCAATGCCATTTATAGGTGATATCGAACCATGAAGGACATGATACAGGCCACCGAAAGTGGAGGTGCGTTCTAACGCAACAACATCTAGTGGTTGCTCCACAACACAAAGTTTTGATCTATCACGAGAAGCATTTGAACAAATATCGCACGGATCTCTCTCTGTTATATTGAAACATTGTGAGCACAAGATAATTTGACGCTTCATAGAAGTTATAGCAGCTGCTAGGGACTCAGATTGCTCTTCAGGCATACGAATTAAATGATAAGTTAGTCTCTGAGCAGACTTTGGTCCTATACCAGGCAACCGGTTGAATTCGTCTATCAAACGTTGTACCGGAGGGGTGCCTCCTTGAGAATCACCAATCATCAGTCAAATCCTCTATTTGAAAGTTAACCTCAATATTAGGTTAATCCAGGAATATTCAAACCGCCCGTCAGAGCTCCCATTTTGGTGGACGCTAATTCTTGGGCTTTCTCAATCGCTCCATTAATTGCTGTTTGCACTAGATCCTGAAGCATTTCCACATCCTGAGCGTCAACAACCTCTGGGTCTATCTCAATTGATTCAACAACCATCTTTCCAGTAACAACCACCTTAACAACACCGCCACCCACAGAATTCTCTATCTTGGTGTTCTCTATTTCCTCCTGCATTTTAGCCATCTGTTTTTGGAGTTGTTGAGCTTGCCGCATCATATTTTTGTTCATCATGTTTCTTTATTTCTCTCCTCAATTATGGTGGCTCCCAAAGACTGAGCGGCCCTGACCAAATGGCTTCTTTGTGAAGCTGGGCGCCCTGAAATGGAGCTGCCACTCTCCGGATGCGTAACTTCTATATCATATCTTGTACCCAATATTTTAAGTGTTGCATCCATTATTTGGTTACGTATCAACGGATCTTCAATCTCACCTTCGAGTCTCTCAGCATGAGATGAATGCTGAAAAACAAATGCTAGGGACTTACCAACGATTTTCCGCTCATAGCTCCCTCTCAGCAAGGCTGCTATATTGAATCTGTTCCCCACCTGCCTTAGTTCCCGCAGTAGCTCATTCCATTTTTCGTCAATTTCTTTATCGGACTTAGATACAGAGATTGCCGTTTTTTCAGATTCACTGGGTCTTGAAGGAATACTTTTCTTTTTCAATTCCTCAGGTTTCCTTGTTGGGAAAGCTGCTGGCTTAACAACGGTTTTCGAGGAATTATTACTATTAACGGGTTTTACTTTATCTTGCTGTATGACTTGGGGAGCCGGCTGGGAATTGACAGTGACAAATCCCTCTTTCGACCCCTCTTCTATGATCTCAGCTATAGCCAATTCTAATGGGAGATATTGATTCAAGGAATTTTGAAAATCCACCTTGCCTAAAATTTTGGCAATGCCAATTAAATTCTCAATGGTGACGCGATCTATGATCTTCTCAAGTCCTGCTGATAAGGCTTCCCCATATTCCTCATCAGGGGCCGCTCCTGATTTTTTCTGTAATACATATCGAACTAGTTCCAAAAGACTCGAATTAACGTACCTCGCATCATTCCCGTCGGAAATTATCTGGCTTAAGACAGCAAAAGCCCCTTTTAGATCTCGCTGCGTCAATCTATCGAATAATTCAACTGGTTGAGTATTATCAGAAATATTCAATAGGCCCCGTAAGTGTTCTATCGTGATAGGAGCTTCAAACGAGACTATAGCCTGCTCGAGAAGATTCTCAGCATCCCTCAAGCTACCAGTAGACTTTCGGGCAATAAGCATTAGTGCTTCTGGCTCGACTTCGATATTCTCTGATTGGCAGACCACCTGTAATTTTTGAAATATATCCTGTACGGAGACCCTTCTAAAATCGAACCTCTGACATCGAGATATGATAGTTAACGGCACCTTCTGTACGTCCGTAGTAGCTAGTATTAATACGGCATGCGGAGGAGGTTCTTCCAATGTTTTAAGAAGAGCGTTAAACGCCTCCTGGGTCAGCATATGCACTTCGTCGATAATATAAACTTTAAACTTGGATTCTGTAGGACTGTAATGAATCTTTTCAGTTAGATCTCTTATGTCGGCAATTCGCCTGTTGCTTGCCCCGTCTATTTCAATAAGATCTAACGCTCTACCTTCGTTAACAGACATACACATAAGACAGTTATTATCCGGATCTCCCTCAGAGGGATTCAGGCAGTTTAAAGCTTTGGCTAAAATTCTGGCTGTGCTAGTTTTGCCCGTTCCGCGGGGACCACAGAACAAATAAGCATGAGAGACGCGCTCGCTTATCAGGGCCTGGCGAAGAGTTTGAGCAATATGACTCTGTCCCACTAGATCAGATAAAGCGCCAGGTCTCCACTTCCTATATAGAACCTCAGACAATTTGCTTTGCCCTGTTCATGATACGGCTCTCTAAGTGTTCCATTACCAATTTTTCAGCCTCTTCTTCATGATCGTAGCCTAGCAGGTGCAAGAACCCATGAGCAACCATATGTCCCAGTTCATCAATGACGGGACCAGTTGCCTGTCTTTTTATCTGTGTCAGAGAGATTACAATTTCGCCTAATTGACGCGTAACTGTATCAGGAAGTACAAACTGATCTCCTGTAAATCGATCTTGGAGACCGTCAGGATCTCCATAGTACTTTCCCTCGTGATCATTGGAAAAAGAAAGCACATCCGTAGTTTCATCTATGCCTCTATAATCACGATTTAGCACCCTGACAGTATCATCATCTGTTATGACTATGCTGCCTTCAATATCTTTGGTCTCGCAGACATGCAATACCGATAATGCAACGGACTTTATGTACTGAATATCCTGAGTCCCAACTGTGACCCCGTCCGTGAAAATATGGATAACGCTTTCATCTTCCATTCGGACAGAGTCTATATCAAATAGACTTCTATTGGGATACTGCTAGCAGTAGCTTTCCGTTTTCACAAGTGAGCCATATTGGTTAGTGCGTACGACATGGGTTTGATTCGAATAACTGAACACTACTTCAAATCCAGGAATTTCCTGCCCGCTACCAGCCGTGATGCCCAAACACCCCAGGGACTGATCCGGCCATGTTTTATCCACTATCGAAACAAACTCTAAATCAGGTTGATCTATTTTAAGTTCTGCTGCCAGTGTCCATGCCGCAGAAACCTCTGCGCATTTTTCTCCCAATAACGATTCATCCCGGGAAATAACATCACTACTCCCTTCTACCATCGTAGCAACTTCTACTCCCGTTCTTATCTCCTCAAAAAGCTGTCCAAATCCAGATAACGGCAAAACAACTGTAGTATCTTTGGCTAAGATCTCTTTAAAAGATTCTAGAGATCTTTGAAAAGTGTAGAATTCCGGATCCTGTTCAAGGGCTGAAGCAAATACCGCCGTAGCCTGAGCTTCTCCACATCCTCTTATTATGCTACTGTCCCGCTCGGCATTAGCGAGGATTATCGTAGCTTTCCTGTCAGCATCTGCTCTCACTTGAGCATCAATTTCAGCTCCCTCTGCACGTTCCTTGTCTGCCTTCCTCTTCCTCTCAGCTTGCATACGGGAATAGACACTTTCTGCTATTTCATCGGGGAAATCAGCTCTTTTTATTCTCACATCGATAACATCGATGCCGAATTCTGAGAGTTTTGGTTTTACAGCGGTAAGTACATTAGCCAACATCACATCACGCTGAGTTGTGATTATTTCTGACTGGTCGTGACTGGCTATTTCTCTCCTAAGCTCTGAAGTAACAATTTCGGCCGCTCTGGCAGCCGCTGTGACCTCATCTCCCAGCCTTTCTCTAAATAGGGACGGATTCACTATCCTACCCCTAGCATAAACATCAATAATAAGCCTTTTCTTATCTTTGGTAAGCAGGGAGTCGGGAGGAGCATCGAAATTCAACAGACGCTTCTCAAAATAGGTAACGCTATCGATAAAAGGCGTTTTTATGTTCAGTCCAGGAGACTTAACTTCACGTTGTATCTCACCAAATCTGGTAACAATTGCAACTTTTTTCTCATCTACAACAAAAAATATTTGAGGCAGGATGATCGCTGCTACAACTATAGCTGCTATTAAAATTATTATCAGTGATCTCATTTTTGGTTTAAGCCCCTAGGTCACTCCGTTGGTACTGGTATTATTCCAGAATGGTCAGGATTCACTAAAATTACTTCGTCCGGGTCACCCAGAATCTTACTTATTCCGGGAAGTATCTCTTCCATAGCCTCAAGATATAACCGCTTCCTCGTGACATCTTTTGATTTTTCATATTCTCTTTGAATTGCTAGAAATCTTTCAGCCTCACCAGTGGCAACCGCAATCTTTTGCTGTCTAAAACCTTCTGATCCCTGCAAAATCTTTGAAGCCTGGCCACGTGCTTGAGGCAAAATTGACTCTTTATATGCATCCGCTAGGTTAATAATTTTGGCCTTATCTTCCTTAGCCCTTACGACGTCATCAAAAGCATCCTTAACCTGTTCAGGTGCAAATACATTTAACAGTTTTACTTCCCGTATACGGATTCCAGTTTGATAGACATCTAAAATTTCTTGCAGTTTTTCCTTTGTCTCTACCTGAACTTCCTCTTTTTTATCAGTCAACACGTCGTCAATAGGTCTACTACCTATAACCTGGCGTAACGATGTTTCGGTCGCATCCTTCAATGTTACGCTGTCAGGGGAAACAACCTCAT
>CAYWYV010000036.1:0-12778 GCA_964462705.1 uncultured Dehalococcoidia bacterium | reverse complement strand
GCAAAATCCCGAGGGCCTATATCTCTTCGGCTTGCCCATTCCGGATTGTCTCTGAAACTACCGTTATGCAGATGACTGACTCTCCTGAAATCGTTGCGTAGATCCTTTTCCTTTGGTCCTGCAGTTGGGGTATCTATAGTCAGACAAATAGCTTTATATCCTGCGTTTTTGGCACGGACTACCAAATTTTCAGTAATATCATCCGCAGAGTGGTATAACTGGAACCACAGAGGACCCGAAGCTACATTTGCTACTTCTTCAATGCTATAGCCGGAACCTGTGGGGAGAGCATAAAGCGTTCCAGCCATTCCTGCTCCACGTGCCGTTGCAAGTTCTCCCTCAGGGTGATGCTGACGTTGTCCTCCCGAGGGCGCAATCATGATAGGAAAGTCAATTTCTTCTCCCAATATTGTAGTTTTTGTGCTCCTCGTTCCAATATCAACCAAAAAACTGGGATTTATAGAAAGTTCCTCAAACTTTTGTTCGTTACGCTTTTTCGTCACCTCATCAAAGGCTGCCCCGTCTATAAAGTCCCACATATCCTTGACCGTTCTCTCTTTAGCGATACGTTCTAAATCTCGGAGGCTGACCACTTCCATTTGAGACTCCTTTTCTATTGAATAAATTGTGACACAGCAACTTAAGTCTTATGTAATGCAAAATACTATTACAGAGTGAACATTCACTAATGTTTCTATTATTAGCTTTCTATGATCGTAACTGTTTTCATTGCATCCCCTGGTATGGTAGCTGAACCAGGATCTCTGGAGGCAATACCTAGAACTACATCCATTCCATCTTTTACTCTTCCAAATACGCTGTGGGCTCCGTCAAGATGAGGAGTCGGAGCAAAAGTTATGAAGAATTGACTCCCATTGGTTCCCATTCCATTTCTCACACCAGCATTAGCCATCGACAAGACTCCTTCGGAATCGTGTTTGGCATCATCGTGAAATTCGTCGTCAAAGTTGTATCCGGGTCCTCCTGACCCCGTTCCGGTCGGATCTCCTGACTGAGCCATAAATCCAGGTATTACCCGGTGAAACGTGATTCCATCGTAGTAACCATCTTTAGCTAGAAAAACAAAATTATTAACAGTTACTGGGGCTTCCTTTGCGAGAAGATCTATAGTGATGGTACCTCCTTTTTCCATTTCAATAATGGCTTGGTAATTTTTTGAACTATCGATAACCATCGCAGGCGGTCTGTCGTATCTATTTGATGTCACTATTTTTCCTTTCTAGTTTCACATTTAAGTGTTTAGTTTGGCGTTTCGCCAGTGGTTTCAAATCTTTCAATTGTTTCTCTTATATCGTCGGGGATACGTCTGGATTTAGCCTTAGAGCTATCGAAGTTTACGGATATTCTTTCCCCTATTACCAGCAGTTCGTCTGTACCTGATCTATATATTTCTGTACTTTCCACCAAACTGGATCTGCCCATCTTTGAGATTTTCATGTGTAAGTCGATAAGTTCGTCTACTCTCGCGGAACTTTTGAATTCTAATGTTAATTTAACAGCGCCGAGATCAAATATCTTTCTGGGTTCTTCTTGGAGGGTATATATACCCAAGTTTCGGAAATATTCAGCTTCTCCAACCTCTATGTAATCCAAGTAACTTCCGTAGAAGGCTATGCCTTGTATGTCACATTCCTTCCATCGAACCCTAAGTGTGTGGATAAATTTGTAATCGGATTTCGCCAATTTAGACCTCTTATATACTCATGAATGATCCTATGTGTTGCCAAGTAATTTTTAGAATGGTATCAAAGAGGTTCCGAGACTAATATCGGACATTAGAGCCACTCCAAATAATATGCTCGCGGTACCTGCCAGCCCTGAAACAATTTTGTTGAGCCTCTCGTGAGAGCCACTTAAGGCAAAGGGTGCACTTAACACAATAGTTACTATGGCCATGGAAAGTATGGTGCCGACTCCAAACAGTAATAAATAGGCAATTCCGATCATAAAAGAATCTATTGTTGGTAGTAAAGCCAACATAACTGCGGCACTTCCAGCCAGTCCATGGATGAGCCCTATGACAAAAGATTTCATTCTAAAGAATGGCTTTCCAGGGTTGAACATTCCGTGTCTTTCCTGCACAGAAGGAGTTTCTTCGGCCGGATGACTGCCATGTATGTGTAAGTGATCGTCACCGTCGTGGTCGTGTTGGTGGACATGTAGACGTCCCCTTTTTATAGTCCAGAAGACTTGTAGTCCCAGGAAAACTAGCATCACACCAACACAGAATTCGAAATAGTGAGCTATACCTTCATAAGACTCCATGACCACTTCTTTAAAGGCCAAAATTATTATTCCCAAGATCAGTAAAGGTACTGTATGCCCTAGTCCCCAGGAAGCTCCTATCCATATCGCTCTGAAAGCGTTTTTGAACTCATTTACTATGGTTGCGACGGCAACCACATGATCCGCGTCAGTTGCGTGTTTCAGACCCAAAAGAAACCCTAAAACTATGGCAGCTAAAGCTCCAGAACCGAAGTCCATTTATCATTATTCCTTTCTTTTTCCTATTTCAAACAGGTGGAGCAGACACCGTGGATGGTGAAGTGATCCGTATCCAGGGTAAAGTCATAATCCTTCATGAGGGATTGGGCGAGAGATTCTAGGTAAGTGTCATCTATTTGAACGATATCGGAACAAATTCGGCAAATGAGATGATGATGCCTATCTTGATCAAGCCACTCATACTGGGATTCGCCCCCGTCAATCCTCGTCTCAGAAACGAGGCGTAACTCACGAAGTGTCGTCAAATTTCTGTATACGGTTGAGACATCAATCGTGGGATAGGATTCACGAACCCTGTTTTCTATCTGAGATACGGTTATATGACCTTCAGCATGACGAATAGCTGATAAAATGAACAGGCGCTGAGGTGTCATTCTGTGGCCCGTATTTTTGACCGTTGCAATGGTGGTGGCTTCGCAACTCATAATGTCTCCTGCAATTTTTTGCAATAGCCATGTTATTGCGGCAAATATGGACTGTCAAACCTGTTCTTTTATTGTATAGATTCGACGGGTATACCCCAAATTGTCTTTCCCTACTATGAGTCTCCCTGATACATTGATGAATATGAGTGAACATGTGCGCAAAAGAAGCAAGATGCGTGACATGACCAGAGGGAGCATTCCCCGTAACCTCTGGCATCTGTCATGGCCTCAGATGGCAGAGAGCTTTTTTAGTGTAGTAGATCAGCTGGCGGATCTTTTTTGGGCTGGACGGGTTGGGTATAAAGCAATTGCCGGACTTGGTGTCTCACAAACATACATTATGATCCTGATGACTGCTCGTATGGGTCTTGATGCCAGCATGAGAGCTATGATTTCCAGGGCTATAGGAGCGGGCGAGACCTCATACGCTAATCACGTTTTAGCTCAGTCCATTGTCCTCACCCTTCTGTGGAGTTTGATTATCGGGATACCCGGAGTAATTTACACTGATTTTCTACTGAGCATAGTGGGAGTTAGCGAAGAGGTAGTAGACATTGCTTCGGGGTATATGAAATTACAGTTTATTGCGATGTCTATCATGTCTTTCCAGAGACTTACCGGCGGAGCATTACAGGCGGCCGGGGATAGCATCACGCCTCTCAAAGCAGCTACTGTTAGTAGGGTAGTACATCTCGTCACTTCTCCGTTTTTGATTTTTGGTTGGTTTATTGTCCCCCACATGGATCTTGCGGGTGCGGGCATGGCCAATATAATCGCGCAAGTTCTTGGGTTATCTATTAACTTGTATGTGCTTTTTCGGGGGACATCAAGATTAAAATTAAGCTTTTCGGGATACAAAATCGACTTTTCATTAATGTGGAGGCTAATAAGGATAGGCATGCCAGCAGCCTTGACTGGAATGCAGCGATCTTCCTCGCAGCTTATTCTTCTTATAGTTGTTGCCTCATTCGGTGATGGTCCAGCTGCTGCTTTCGCACTGTCTCGTAGAGCGGAAAATGTTGTAAATCATACAAGTCGAGGACTGGGTAGGGCGGGAGGTGCTCTTGCGGGTCAGAATCTTGGGGCGGGTCACATTGAGAGAGCAAAAAGCTCAATATCGTGGGCCATAGTTTATTCAGCAGTACTTAGTGCTGTAGGGATGGTTGTTTTCTTCGTATTTCCCAGCCAGATTGCAGAATTTTTTAGCGAATCTCCCGAATTTGTTAGTAACACTGCAACCTGGATATGGATACTGGCTTTCGCGACGTTCCCAATGAGCTCAGTCCAAGTTTTTACACAGGGCATAGCAAATACCGGTGCAACAATGGCGCCCATGGTAATTACACTTTCAACAATGTGGTTACTCGAAATTCCAATTGCAATCCTTCTGGCTCACCAAACGTCGCTGGGTGCCCAGGGTGTGCCCTGGGGTGTAGTTATTGGTAACAGCGCTAGGTCGGTAGCGTTTTTTGTTTACTTTTTCCGTGGAACTTGGCTTAAACCTGGGGTGATGTAAAACTTATTCCCCATTGATCATAAAGTCGCTAATTCGTTCCCCGATCATCATGGTAGTCACGTTTGTATTAGCCCGTATGCAGTCTGGCATAACTGACGCGTCAGCTACTCGTAGGTTTTCTAGACCGTGCACTTTGCCATACTGATCGACGACCGCCATGTGATCCGTTGATGGTCCCATTTTGCATGTTCCAGATATGTGATGACCAGTAGTTGCTTCCTTCATCATCCATTCATCTAGGCTGTCATCCGAATCAAATGCTGAAGAATATGGTTCGACTACTTCCTCCACTAAATCTTCAAATTTAGGATGTTTTGCCAAATCCAAACATTTATAGATGCCTTCGCGCATTCTCTCTCTGTCAAACGGATCGTCAAAGTAGTTGTAATTCAAGAAAGGTTGAACTCTTGGATCGGAAGACTGAAGGGTTAGTTTACCTGCACTTTTTGCTAGATAAACGGAAAGGGTCATTCGGACCCCAAAACCATCCATTCGAGCTCCCCCCCGATCTACGCGGTCAGTCGCGAAAGATTGCATGATAATTATCATGTCGTTTCTTAGATCAGATCCAGAAGCAGTGTATCTAAGAACATACTGATTACGGGGGGCTAGTCCATTGAGTTCCACATGTGATTTGGTCCTAAAGCTTACTGGCACGATGGGGTGATCTCTGAGATTTTCCCCAACTCCAGATAATTCATGCACTATATCTATACCGTGTTCTTTCAAGTGATCTGATGGTCCCACGCCGGAAAGCATGAGTATTTGTGGCGAGGCAATAGCTCCCCCACTGAGGACAATCTCATCGCCCGCTACTGTGAATACCTCACCAGCACTTTCAACTTCCAAACCGTAGGCTTTTTTCCCTTCGAATAAGATTTTACGAACGTCGCAATTAGGTCTTATTGTTAGATTCAAACGGTGGCGGGACATTGATAGATACCCAAGGTTGGTGCTCCACCGTATCCCGTTGGGATTATTTAATGGGGTGGGACTTATCCCCTCAGAGTCGGGATGATTCAGATCTGGGCTTTCTAGGTGACCGGCGTCTAAAGCGGCTTCTCTAAAAGCTACCTGAGCGGGGTGCATGTCTGCTGGTTTGAAACGACGAACTATTATTGGACCAGTGGTGCCATGGAAATCATCGGAAAAATCTGTATCTGTTTCTAAATTTCTGAAAAATGGGAGGAGTTGTTCGTAGCTCCACTTGTCATTTCCCCACTCTGCCCAGGTGTCATAATCTTCTGGAACACCTCTCAGGAACATCTGCCCATTTATCGCGCTGGACCCGCCAGTGACTTTTCCCCTTGGAACCATCATAGGCTCTGCTATAGGCGTTGGCTGTCCAAGAAACTGCCAGTTGTGATCACTTACCATTACATCTGTTCCAGTTGCGTACCCATACCTAACTTCATCGGGGAGTTTTTCTATTTCATCGTAGTCAGGTCCTGCTTCGATTAGTAATACCGATTTGGATGGGTCTTCAGATATTCGAGTTGCAACAATTGAACCCGCAGATCCTGACCCTACAACAATGACGTCATATTTCATTACCTATCCACCTCCTGCAACAACTCTGCAAATTATATAGTTAGTGCTTCATAGCCCATGGGATGCTGACTTTACCTGAGATAAGACATTTTGTCAGTGGCATGACTTTCAGGACTCCAACTTCACATCGATGATTGATACATCGGCTGCGTTATGATCCATAGGCTTGCCATGGTGTAGAAAATCATTAGCGCCAGCATCGGATATTGCGACTTAAATGCCTTGTGTCGGTCCGGTATCGTTTTGACAGCTATTAAGTGAGATACAACTACTCCTATAACATGCCCAATCACTATGGATGTAACAGAAATGATCCAGAAAAATGTTGGACTCATTATCTTGAAGTTGAGGCGATAGTTCACAGTACCGAAGAGATCCCATCCTTGGCCAAACGGATCCGATATCAAAGGTATCATTAGTTGACCCTGTATTAGTAAAAACAGTAAGAAGTGCGCTACGTGATAGGCCAATGCTATAGGTATTAGGCTGGTGACAAAATTGTTTGCAAACGCGAATGTTCCGTAATTTGCGCCGCTAAACGATTTCATTAAAAAACTGAAACAGAAGTACAAACCAAAAAAAACCACAGAGACTAGGATCAACCCCAGGGAGCCTACGACCAACAAATTTGGAATATATTTGATTACAGAATTCTGGAGGCGCATCCAGATCATGGTCCCCATTAAGCCGTCAAAAGTAACGGCACTTAACAGCAGCAAAACTAACAACATTTGCGAAGTAGAGATTGAATCTATTTTAATAAGCCCTGATCCAGGAAACCTTAAATTAATCTCTCTCTGGTTGATATTGGTGGTTGAGCTTGTGTTGTATCGTACCTCTATCGGAGAGAATTTAGCCAAGAAACCGAATGCTACTGTAAAGGCTTCTCCATTGCGGAGCCAAATCTCTTTCCCAAACACCACCATTCCAGCCCAAGTTATGGTGGAGTAAATGATTATCATTTGTCCGAGACGCATTGGAACAACGGAGTCGTGATAAACATTCTCGGTCCAAGCGAAGGCAAAAAATAGAAGGAGAGCAGGTGTAATTCCTATCCACTTCGGGTACTTGAGTAATGGTCTAATAGGTCTTGATGGATTTAAGGTTAAGAAAAGTTTCCCCACCCAATGAAATAAGAAGTACCAAGGATTTATCAACCTCCACAGGTCTCCTACAAAAGCGGATAGATACGCCAGCCCAACCCACCAAATCACCCATATGAAAGTTGGAGCGATGTTGTAAATTGGGTTGTCACTTCCCCAGAAACAGGCGTAGATAATAACAAAAAATATGAAGGCGCCTGCGAGTCTGAATGTATTCAACGCCGGGATGCTTGAAAGTACTCTAGTAATTCCCCAAGTTGATATGTTTAACCGAAAAGATTGAGATTCTAAATTAAATTTACCGCTAAGTATGGCAGCGAGTGCGAATGTGAAAATGATGGTTATGGCTGCTCCGACAAGGCAGAACATAAGTGGAAGAGGTGGGACGAAAGGCTCTATATAAATGTGGGCCAGAACTGAAAAAATAGAAGTGTGTGGATCCAAACTGAATAACATAAATTAATAGGGGCCTAGGTACCCTCTGATTTATGGAAGCCAATTTTTCGTATCATACGCCCAGGTTCTGTACTTCTATTACTGTTGGATTTTGATGACTACTTCGCTTCGCCCTATATGAGTATGTTCGAAAGTGATACCTTTGTCGGTGTTCGCAACAGGTTTTTCGACCCCATCAACGAGTACTTTTACACAGCATTCCAAAGCAGATTCCCCTCCTGATAATAGAGAACTAGGGATTCGGACTGAGGTTAGTGATTCTGTTCCTGCGGGTCCAGCTGCTGTGAATTGCACTTCCTGCGTATTGCTATCAAATAGCAAATCATAAATATTTGATTTAGATGTTATATCCAAAATATTTGAAGAGTGATCACTTATTGAGAATTGATATTCAACGTCAACTAGAGGAGTTAATATCGCCCTATAAAGTTTCCTTTCATTTTCTTTGATTGCATCACTTCTGTTAGTTTTTACTGCGACCACAATTAGCCGACCTGTAGCATCGATCTCTAGGGTGCGGTCTTGGGCGAAAGTACCTCCATACATTGAATGTCCTGTCTTCGTTCTATCCAGACGCAATTCATTTAGTAGCTTTTCTTGAGCAGAAAGAGTTTTGGAGGTGTCTTCCAGCAGTGGAATGTTAAAGCTGGTGGGATACCAGTGTTCGGCACCATCTCTGGTACTGTACAACTCCTCTGCAGTGATAGCGTACAGAACCAATGGATTAAGGGGGTCAATGGCTAAGTCAATTACGGGCCCCTTAGGAATGCCTGTTGAGTATCTGGACCAAGATTGGGCTCCGTTAGTTGTTTTGTATATTCCTCCTTCGGTGGCAGCATAGAGAATATCTGGATTTATTGGGTCTATCTGTAGGTCATTGGTATAAGGGTCAAGGCCTTCGTTTACAGGGAACCATGATTGAGCCCCATTGGTAGTTTTGTAGATCCCAATAGCAGTTTCTGTTTCGTGCAACGTTGTCATTGCGTAGGCTACTTCAGAGTTTGTTGGATGTACCACAATTGAATTTATAGATGTCTTAGTCTCTATAGGGAATCCTTCAGACATTTCTGGAAATGTCTCCCCAGCGTCGGAGGATTTCCAGATATGAGCGCCCTGTAGATTGAAAGTGAGATTTGGATATACAGTGTCGTGTACAGATCCTACGTAGATTGTGTTTGGATTTGAAGGAGCGACCGCTATTCCGTGGATGTGAAAATCAGTCGCACCCTCAGTTCTGAGGCCAAGCTCTCTAGTTTTTGCGCTCAACCCTTTTTCCAATTTGTCGGTGAGTGTGTACCAACTGCTACCTTCGTCAGTGCTAGCTGTCAGTTCTCCTGTTCTCAACCATCCTGTGGTGTAAATTATCGTAGGGAATTCGTAACTGAATGCGTAAACCATAGGGTAGTGGGATGTTATGGATGGTGAGAAAAGCCAGGTATCACCGCCATCGGGGGAGAAGAAATTTCCTCGTCCTGATTCTCCTCCTACCCATGTATTGAAAGGTATTATTGGGTGAGTGCCTATTTGGGCTGCTTTGGCCTCAGTTATCCCAGTGTCACTTCGAGACCAACGGATGCCGCCGTCAATCGACTTGTAGAGGCCCTGACCATGATGCATGCCATTATTCTTATGTTCTGGGTGTATTGTGTATATTTCACTTGTGGTACCAACAAATACGATGTTTTCGTCTTCAGGGTGAACGGCAATTGGAGATAAGAACTTAAACTCAAGTCCGCTATTTCTAGCGATCCATGATTGTCCAGCGTCGTCACTTCTATAGAGGCCGTCATGACTGGATAAATACACTACATTTGCATTCGATGGAGAGAAATGTAGTTGATGAAGTTTAGAAGTCTGTAGACCTGAATTGCTATGACTCCAGGTTTTTCCCCCATCGGTGCTTCGAAAAACCCCATATTCGCTCGACGATGCCAATATTATGTTGGGTCGGCTTGGATGAATATCAAGACCTATCACTTTAGGCATTATTGCCATAGCATTGCCCGATATCTGGTTTTCCACTTCCTGTAAGTAAGGTATTACATTGCCACTCCACGTCTGGCCTCCATCACTGCTTTTCTGGAGCCCTCCTTCTGAAGCAACCCACACTATATCTGGATCATTATCGTCTACAATTATTCTTTGTATTGAAGAACAAGTCTCACAGGTCCCAGTCTGACTCCAAGTGGAACCGGAATCGGTACTTTTATATATGTCCGATGGTTCTGGAGGCCAGATACCCCCGCGCGTACTCCCTCGTAAGGCAGCGGTGTAGACAATATTCGGGTGACTTACGGAAAAGGAAATTGCGGTAAATGGGTTGTTGTAATTTACGTCGCTTGCAGTATTCCCTACCACGGGAGACCAACTCTTGCCACCGTCGCTGGTACGTTGGACTGGTGCCTCAAGATTCGTATATAGGACTATGTTTGGGTCTATGGGACTAATGGCCAATCCCGCTGCATGGCCTGTCACGTGTACCAAGTCCCAGGTGGCTCCTGAGTCAGTACTGCGATAGGTGGTCATGTCGTTAGAGTCAGTACCGGCGTACATTATGTCCGGGTTGGTGCGGGATATTTGAATCTGAACGAATTCCCCTGCCTTAAGGTCAGAAACTTCTTCCCACTGCAGTTCAGTACACGATTTTCCTTGAAACAATTGGCACTTTTGATGTGGTAGGCCATACTGTGGGTCTGGTAATCTTGCTGCAATCAGTTGTCCCAAAACCACTCCCGGCTTGGGGGGGTCGGGGATTAAATTACACTGGGGGCCAAGGGGCATTCCACTGTCATCTTTGTCATGACCTTCACAGTTGGTAGATTGGAATCCCCAATCGTCAATTATCTTCTGTTGATCACTTGGCGGTGCCATTGAATGTTTAGCTTCTTTCTCTTTTTCTAAATTCTTCTGGTCGTAACTGTCTTTCGTCCCTGCGATTTTGCAATGAGCAATCTGGGTTAGCTCCTTATCAGTGGCAGGCCTCAGTCCCTTTATGAGGTCATCTGTTGTCGATACCCCTAATACAGCGTCTATGCAGCCAATATCGTGGGAGTTTTCGTCTACATTATTTTTTACTATATCGGAGGACTGGTTTGCGTTGTAACCTTGTGATGATCCATCTGGTTTGCCCGATTGGTTTGTAGATCCTGCTCGGTTATCGTTAGTGTTCAGGTTCTCTGGTTCCTGTTTAGGCTGCGTATTACTATAAGCAGAGCGTGAAACCACGGTTGGCTGTGGAGATTTGCTGCTACTCCCACTTTTATTGACGGGAGTTGAGCTTATGCGTTGTGAACCGACCTGTGTTTGAGTGGAAGGGGATGGGGTGGTTAGTGTGCTGGCGGTGCCACCAATCGACAAACTGCAATGTTTTATTTTTTCGAGCTCTTGGTCGGTTGGAAAACGCCCTCTGTGTATGATGTCGTCTGTGGCACCCACACCTAGAACTCCGTCCATGCACCCGACATCGTGGGTTTTTTCGCTTACGGTGGATTGACTACTAATTTTTTTTTGTGTAGCTGGAGCCTGTGGGTTCCCACATGTGTTGAAGGCCAAAGTTACGCTTACCACTATCATTATGATAGTAATATGACGTCTGTATGTGTTAAACATATGTTTGAGCACCAAAATCCCTCTGCTTGCCACAATACCCCATAGGATGATTCTAGAGTCCCAAACGGATTATATTCTAGAACCTTAGCGAATGGGTTGGGTATATTTTGATTTTGTAAAAAAGCGGTAACCGCGATAATCTGCAAAGACTGAATGCATTGGATATTTAATGAAAACTCAGGATGTTAATTCACTTTACAGTGGAACAGGAGGTAGTACATGAAGGCCGCATTTTACGATGGAACTGGGCAAATGATTATTCAAGAACACCCTGATCCGATTCCGGATGAAGGGGGCGCTATTATTCAGGTAAAGGCCACAGGTATCTGTGGTTCCGATCTTCTCATGAACAATGATAAAGAAGAACCTGACGAGCTTCCGGCTGGTCATGAAGTGGCTGGAATAATATGTGACGTAGGTGTTGGGGTCGACAGGGGAATGATAGGGAAAAGGGTAGCAATAGAGACAATAGGTCAGGGTCTTGCCTGTTCAACGTGTTGGTACTGTCGAATGGGCCAGTACAGACAATGTCAGAATAAGGCGCAGGCGGAGGGAGGAGGATTTGCCGAATACATAAAAAGAAAAGCTATCGGATGCTATGAAATATCTGAATCCATGAATTGGGATGAGGGAGCCTTAGTTGAGCCTTTGGCAGTCTCAATTCACGGGATAAGGCGAGGAATGATGAATGGTGGTGAAACAGTTGCCATTCTGGGAGCGGGAACCATAGGGTTAACTGCTGTTGTAGCTGCAAGACAATTAGGTGCCGGCAAAATATTTATTACTGCCCGGCATAAACAGCAGGCTGACATGGCATTGTCTCTTGGTGCCGACTACGCATGCAATTCGGAAGGAGAGGAGTTTGAAGAGCTGATCGGAGCTCATACTAACGGTCGAGGTGCCGACCTAGCGGTTGAAACTGTAGGAGGGAAAAGTAATAGGACACTGATTCAATCTGTTGAGTCTACCCGCATGCAGGGAAGGATAGTTATTCTGGGAGGATTTAGGACTCCACTCCAATTTGATTGGCTTGCGCCGCTGTTAAAAGAGCAATCGATAATATTTTCTTCATGCTACGGGATCCTGGACGGCTACCACGATTACGAGATGGCAATCAATTTGCTATCTAATAAGTCGAATGGCTTGAGTAATATCGTTACTCATAGATATTCCCTTCAGGAGATTCAGCAGGGATTCGAGTGTGCCTATGACAAGTCAACGGGATCAATAAAAGTACAGATACATCAGGAATAAACCGGGCCTTTAAACGAGATCCTAATCAAGTATAAGCATATAGGGACTTAACAACGCCCCGACGAGTACCAGCCATTGGAACACCATCGGGGCGTTTGATTTTTCCTGAAGTTTTCAGGGTCTTAGCTTTAGGAAAACTAGCGTTTAATTCCTGATAATCCATTCTTTACACCTTCTACAGCCCACACTGCCCATGGCATGGTGAAGAATTTGAATCCCTTATCCACATAGAAATTGGGATCCATTCCAGGGGGAATGAAATACATCCCCGGGACCACGCCGTGATTCTTGCAAGCTGCAGCAATTGTGTCCAATCCCCTTTGGTAGGTATCGCTCGG
>CAYWYV010000035.1:0-13407 GCA_964462705.1 uncultured Dehalococcoidia bacterium | reverse complement strand
AATTCCTAGAACCACATCAGCTATAACTATGAACAAAGTCCACCACCAATATTCAGCTCGGGTGGCACGTCCCTGGAAATTGATGTAGTTGGAAAATCCAAGACTAATAGCCTGAATAAATCCAACCATCGGCTGCTCATCACCCTGTTCGTCGGCACCAGGTAAGAAATCATTGCTTTCTACTCTAGTTCCGCACACACCGCAAAATTGCGCTCCCTCTTCTAGCTCCGCACTACAGACAGAACAGTTCATTTTTGACTCCAGAATTAATTACCAATCATGAAACGCGACCACCATCAGTCATCAGTTCGAGACACCCTAAATAATGTGCCCTAAGACAGTGAAAGTAAATTAGCAAAAGATATAACTTTTGTAGATTTCACATGAAATCGACAGTTACTACAACAACTTTATAACACTCTAAGAAGGTTGATCACGAACCACTTCATCAACACCAACATCTACTGGGCCCACGAACAACTCCCAAGGCCGAAACTGCTCAACAAATTCTTTAGCGTCTTCCATAGACGCTAACCCTTTCGTGGCTCTTTCAGGAGTCATCGTAAATGTTTTTGCGAAGGCGTCGAATCCAGACTTCGTTTCACGCACTCCTCCTATCATTTCAACCCTTTCATCCCAGCTCAAAACAAATTTCTGGCCCCTACGGGTCATTTCCCAATAAATTTCCATCTTATATTTCCTTAAACCTTTGAATTTGCGATGTTGAGGGTAACTTACTACAACCATTCTATGTTGAAAGTATATTTTCGACTTGAATTATTTTAAACAATAACCGTTTGGGTAATAAAACCCTTTTTGTTAGTTTTTACTTGAGAGGAACCTCCCTAATCAGCATAATTGGCATGGTACATTCCTTTTACTAATATCCGATCGGGCATCATGAGAGGAGAAATCGTCAGTGGCTGGTCCATACACCGACATTCGCGTTCTGGATTTCAGCCGCGATATGGCAGGAAGATATGCAACCATGATGATGGCTGACATGGGAGCTGAGGTGATAAGAGTCGAATCCCCAGATGCCGTCGCGAATGAATCAAATCGATCGAATCGTCTTTTTGACAGGGGAAAAAAATCTATTTTTCTAGATTTAAGTAGTCCTGAAGGAATGATCAGGCTGACAGACATATTAAAGTCAGCAGATATGCTGTTTGAAACGTGGCTTGTTTCAGAAGCAAAATCGGCGTTTTTGGACTATGAAACTGTCTCCAAAATTAATCCCTTTTTAATATACTGCTCAACTCCTCCGTATGGAGATACTGGCCCAATGGCAGAAATCCCTGGGGATGACGGTACAGTGGGAGCTTTCACAGGAATCCACGAGGGTCAGGGGGGCGAGACCGGAACTCCATTATTTGTAAGACTGCCCCTTGTCTCCTATGGAACAGCTTTCAGCATCTGCCTGGCCGGGGCCTCCGCGCTGTTGGAGAGAAACCAGAGTGGCATAGGCCAAAACGTGACAGTGCCCCTATACTCCGGTTCAGCAATCATTCAGGCTACGTCATTTATCGACGGAGTTAACGTCCCCGCGCCTAGGAAGAGGCCTCCAAGTGCTTCCGGAGGGCTGCCCACGTACAGACTATATAAATGTAGTGATGATTGGCTTTTCATGGCCTGTGGAAACAACGTCTTTTGGAACAAAATGTGTATTGCTCTAGAACAATATGAATTTCTTGAAGATGAAAGATTCACGAATGCACCATGGGGTATATCTATGGATGACTGGCACGTAATATCAGAAGTGCTAGAACCTTTATTTGCCTCCAATACCCGAGAGCACTGGCTAAAAGTCCTTCATGATGGAGATGTACCTTGCGGGCCCGCGGAGACGAGAGAATGGTTCAAGAATCATCCCCAAGCCATATACAACGGCATGATGGCTACTGTAGAGGATCCTATACTGGGTTTAACAGAGCAACCTGGGCCACCAATCGAAATGTCAGAGTCAGTACCAGCAATTCAAGGCCCAGCTCCCATACCCGGTAGTACCAATGTTATCAATGTCTCTGAAAAGTCTCCCAACGTCCCGTCACCTGGTACATCTAAAAATCACCCGCTCGAAGGAATTAAGATAATTGACCTGACGGGATACATAGCAGGGTCATACGGCACAAGACTACTCGCCAATCTTGGGGCAGAGGTTCTGAAAATAGAGTCCTTCGCAGGGGATGGCTTTCGCCAAAACTCAGCCGCGTTTCAGGGCTGGAATCAGGGTAAACAAGGCATGATCCTGAACCTAAAAGATCCCGAAGGACTGGGGATTTTTCACGATCTCATAAAAGATGCCGACATAGTTGCAGAAAACTTCAGGGGAGGTATTGCGAAACGCCTTAAGGTTGACTACGAAGACCTCCAAAAAATAAACCCAAGTCTTATCTACTCCACGGTAACCGGTTATGGAAGCAGCGGACCATCAAGCCACCTCCCTACATTTGATCCATTAATACAGGCGCAGGGAGGAGCTATGAGAGATCAAGGAGGGGATGGGGACCCTGTTTTCCTTAGAGTAGCTGCATCTGATTACTCTTCTGCCATACTTTCAGCCTTCGGTATGGTATCGGCGCTTTACCATAGGGACAGGACAGGAAATGGTCAACGGGTTGAGGTTTCTCTTGTTAATTCAGCCTTTGCGTACCAGGCAGCTGAATATTTTGATTATCCAGGTAAAAAAGATGAGACACGCCTGGGAAGTGTTGGTCATTCAGCAGATTATAGGCTCTACAAAGCATCAGACGGATGGATATTCTTATCCTGTAAAGAGCCTTCTGAATGGTTAAAAATGTGTAAAGCTTTAGGACAGGATAACCTGTCAATGTACTCGGATGTATCCATAAGGATTCAGGCAGACACACAGTTGAATCCTTGGTTAGAAGCAATTTTTGCTACCGGAACTGTTTCAAAATGGATAACCACTCTCCGAGGTCACGACGTCAAATGTTCAGAAAGTCAGTCGATCACACGTATTCATAAAGAACCGCAAGCTCAGGCGCTCGGGCTACTGACAACTGATATGGCGTTTGGCGAGTTGGGAGAAATAAGGACCATGGGAATTCCATTTCAATTTTCCCGAACCTCCGGAAAGCTGGATATACCAGCACCAGACCACGGAGAACATACCGACGAGATTTTAGATTCCCTAGGATTCGATAACACTCAAATTTTTGATTTCAGGGAGCGAGGAATCGTAGGCTAATCTAAGGAATAATAATCAACAAATAAGGAATGTCTCATGAAAATAACCTCCGTAGAATGTCTGATTTTAGACAAATCATTCCCATTTATTTTCGTGCATACCGATGAAGGTATCACAGGGATCGGTGAATGTTTCAGAAGACAGCCAACAGTTACCAAAAAAATAGTAGAAGATCTGCTTGCCCCTTCGATAATAGGTAAAGATCCAAGGCAAACAGAATCCAGATTTAGAGATATGGCTGAAGCAGGAAACGCCCTCGAGATCGGGGGGGCCATATGGATCGGTATTGCGGGCCTAGATATAGCTATGTGGGACCTGAAAGGTAAAGCATTAGGTTTGCCTATTTATGAACTACTTGGTGGAAAAGTCAGAGACCGTATGCCCGTATACGCAAGTTCAATGAAGCGGGATATGACTCCCCTGGAAGAAGCAAAACGAGCTTCTTCTTTCGTTGAACAAGGATACAGAGCATACAAACTACACAGTGCTCTTCCGGGCTACATTGACCACCCGGGTGATCAGACGATCGACACTGTCACCGAAGTTAGAAAAGCAGTAGGTGATGATGTCGACATACTGGTAGACGTAAATGGAGCATATTCTGTGCACCATGGAATTGAGATAGGCAAAAAACTGGAAAATCTTGGAGTTTTCCACTTTGAGGAGCCCAGGCCACACTACGACCTAGATGGGCTTTCTCAAGTAGCCAATGCCCTGACAATTCCCATAGCTTCAGGAGAAATGATCTACAGTCCCTACGAATACAAAGACCTTATGGTTAAAGGTCAGGTAGATATAATTCAACCTGACATCGTAAAAACCCCCGGGTTTACAACCATGATTAAAATAGCCAACATGGCTGAAACCTTGGGAGTTCCGATTACATGTCACAACACACAGCCAACTATAAGTACCGTGGCACACGCACACTTTGTAGCAGCCACCACTGGAGTTCCCTTTAAACAGGAATACAACATTGAACCAGTCTCCATTAGAGACAAAACGCCGGTGCTGGCCTCTCCTCTTAATATCTCTGAGGGGTATATGGACATTCCGAATGGCCCAGGACTAGGGATTGAACTTGATATGGATGCCGTAAAGAAGTTAACTAATGTCTAGGAGATTTTTATTCGCAAATGCATAAGGGAATTACGATCCTGGATAAGTGAGCCCATAAAGCAAAAAATCCCGGAATGGCCTTTAGGGTTATTCCGGGATTCATTCCCTCTGCCGCTTAGTCGTTTAAGAGGAGCGACTATTCAGCTGTTGCAAGTATATTAGTACACTTGTTCTATATTTGTCAACTTATTTAGAGCATATTTTCGCAGATTTCTAGTTTCATGCTTAATGGTATTTATATACTATGAAACATAATCATTACTGAACCATTCCTATGATTTTCTAAGTGTAGAATATTATTAACCAATTTAGGCCATAGGCCGCATCAAATATATAAAACAGCAATGTTAAACGACGAAACGATAAAAGCTCCATACCAAAAAATGGCTAGCCTTATCAGAGAATCCAGGTTGGCCCGCCAATTGTCACAGAGGGCTTTGTCCTCCTTACTAGGCATGAGTGGAGCATATGCAGCCCATCTAGAGAGTGGGAAAATACAGCCCTCAGTAGAAACACTTAGAAAAATCGCAACAACCCTACGACTTCCGTATGGAACACTTGCACTCTTAGCAGGCTATATAGACACGGATATCTATGACAAATCTCTTGGAACGAGCCATCTGACAAGACTTACCGACATAGGGGATCTCACTGATGAAGAATGGAAGTCGGTTCTGGATTTCGCTCGCTATATACGAAGCAAGCGAGAAAATTAGTCAGCCTCTGGAAATTAGGCCGTTTAAAACCTACTGGTTCTAGAGTTATTCATAGCCTATACAGAACAATTCAGTCTACCTAGGTGGTGAAAAGAATAGGGTTTCTCATCTCCGGAGCTATCTGATCCTGTGACAGCTCAATTGCATCCTTTTTGTATATTTGGATTCTGTGGTTACCAAAATCGGTAATGAATAAGCGAAAATCGTCATCCACCCTTATTGTCATAGGGACATCTAGTAACTGAGTTTTTTCCACATCACTCATTGCTCTTAGCCGAAGAGTTACCGCATTGGCCAATATGTAAGTTTGTCCAGATTTCGAAAGGGAGGCATTGCCATGGAAACTCTGTATATATTTCCCCTCTCTGTTAAATAATTGAACTCGATTGTTCTGACGGTCACATACGTATATATCCCCATGGTTATCAACAGCAACAGAAGAAGGTCGATTAAATTCTCCCTTTCCGCTACCACTTGACCCTAAAGTCATAACGAGATCCCCATCACGGGAGTATTTGACTATCCTGTCATTTTTCCAATCAGCAACATATACATTATCAAGTTGATCCACCGCCACGCCCCAGGGATTGTCCAGATCTCCAACCCCTATTGTCTGTAAATGCTCGCCACTTCGGCTGAGTCTTTGAATTCGATCATTCATGGTGTCAGAAAGAACAATATTGCCTTCATTGTCGAACGACATTCCTGACGGTCTATTAAATTCCCCTTCTGCCTTACCTTCACTACCCCAGGTTTCTAAGTGGTTCCCATCTTTGTCCATGGTAACGACGGTGTGCTTAGCTTCATCGGAAACGATCAGGTTCTCCTCCGAATCAACTAAAAGAGCAGCCGGCCACTGGAAAAGATCCGTCCCCCCGAGCACCCCAAGATTTTCATCCTCCCAGTTTATAACTCTCACTTGTGTGCCAAGTCCACCCTTCGTAAGTACATAGACATTTTCCTTTCCAAACCCAATATCCACAGGGTTGGATGTCACTCGACGTTGACCCAACGTCATGTAGTATGGGAATCCAGACCTCAATAATTCGTATGCAACCGCCATGCCTACTTCTCCACTGTGATTTCTAGTTAGTCTTGAAAGGATTTATCTGCTCAAAAGTACCCTGGACAATAGGTGCCGCCTCCAAACCTAGCCATTGTTCCAGAACTGTCCCGTAGATCCCTCGGTAATCGATGGTATGTTCGAGGTCTTCACCTTTGGCCCAACGATCCCGCTCCAGGGAGGGATATTCGCAATACAATCCACCGTCAACAGGTTTTCCAACTAGGAAGGCTCCCCCTCCGGACCCATGGTCAGTCCCCGAACCATTGTCAGCAATGCGCCTGCCAAACTCCGAGAATATAAGCATGATGACATTGTCATCAGCATCATGTTCTTCCAAGTCCGCAAAGAAGTCATTAACAGCCCTGGCCAGGTCCTTGAAAAGACCTGGTTGGGTAGGGAGCTGGTTAGCATGTGTGTCGTATCCACCTTGCTGAGTGTAAAAAATACGTGTGCCAAGATCCGCCGTATGTACACGAGCAACATCCCTCAATGATTTCCCAATAGGACTGTCTGCGTACTCTACCGTGGATTCATATCTTTCAGGAGCAACTTTTATTATGTCAGCCCCAGTCAGGACGTCATTCCCGGTCCGGGAGAGATAATCCATTACAGGCCCCGTACCGACCGCCTGACCATACATATTCTTAAATATTTGAAGTGCTTCATCTTTTTGATCTTCTGCCGTGATACCACTCATAAGACCATAATTATCCAGGTTGGAAACACTTGTTACTGGAACCCCCGCCTTTGTCATAGCCTTGGGTAGTCCGACCCCAAAGTTAATCCCAGTCAGAGGATTTTCTCCTGTAGGATCCAGTTGTTCTATGGTGTTACCCAACCATCCAACCGTAGATACCTCGTCCGGCGTACAGGTATGCCAGATATCCATCCCTCTAAAATGACTCCGGTTGGAATCTGGATAACCGATTCCCTGAACTATCGCTACCATACCTCTGTCGTACAGTTCTTTGAAGGGCCCCATCTCGGGATGCCATCCTAGAGTGCTGTCAAGCGGAAGAACATCCTCTTCTGGAATGTTCAAAAATGTTCTGTTGTCATAGTAGAGCGGATTTGTGTACGGAATTACCGTATTCATAAAGTCATTTCCGCCCGAAAGTTGAACAACTACGAAGACCGGATCCTTCTTTGTCGTTGTGGCCATGCGCTATCCCTCTCAAATGTAATTGTTTATCCTGAAAAAAATTTTAAATTTGCTGGCTATGCGAATTGGTATTCCCTGGTCGAGACAATTAATTGAATCATTCTAGCAATCTTAACCGCATTGTCCGTTCGCGCCTGATCAGTGCTTAGATCAAGATCTCCTACAGCGTCTGCATAACTGTTGAGGGCAGCATGAGTTTCCTCACCAACCTCGATAGGACCGATGAGATCAAGACATCTACCTACTAGGTCACCAGCTTTAACTTGGTCGCCCAATCGAGACAGAATATCTTTAAATCCAGGTGTAGATACGTCGTTGAATTGATCTACGGCGAAATTCACACGTTCGTTAAGGGTTCCACCGTCGATCCATTCAGAGCCTGTATGCCAACCCTCCACGGTGGGAGGATTCATTAGAGCTTGTCCCATTACAGAGGCATTCCCATACAGGGTTCCGATCGCCTCTCCTTCCCTCGGTATGACATCGTACATGCCCGTCAACTTGATTGTGCCTGCAACAAGCTCCGTAGGATTTTTCACTTTTTTGTATCGGGCATCCTTAAAGAAATCCGAGTTGAACACAAACCTAAGTATCGATCGAATATCTCCATCCGTTTCCATGAACACCTTAATCATTGCATCGATAGCCTCTGGGTTTCTCGGCTCCTCGATACTCCATGTGTGAACCTGGGGTTCGTCCTCGACGAAAAATGTGTAGATATGTCGACAGATAAATTTAGCGGTAGCAGGCTGTTCACAAATAATGTCAACAATATCTTCTCCATTGAAGTTACCCGTTCTACCCAGAAAGGTTTTCTCGGTTCCATCATGATCATTTTCATCATAAATAAACGAAGATGCGAAGTGACCAAAAGGATATAAAGGATGAGGCTGCTCAAAAGTCCATCCTGTAAAGGCACGGGAAGCATTTTTGATATCGTCTTCCGAGTAATTGCCCACACCCATTGAAAACAGCTCAAGAAGTTCTCTTCCCCAGTTTTCATTTGGCTGATCTGCGTGATTCTCACAGTTATCCAGCCAGTAGTTCATGGCAGGATCTTTAGCTAAGTCATTCAGAACTTTTTTTATGTTAGAAAGTCCATTATTTCGAAACGTGTCTATCTGCGCTAGCAAAGTAGGGGAATGCTCACTCTTGTAATAAGCAGTAGCAAAGACATGATGCCAGAAAAGAGCCATCTTCTCTTCAAGGGGCCTCTTCGTGTTTATCATCCTCCATATCCATCTACCTGCATGCATCTGGGTACTATCGTGATAAGAAAGTTCCGGGTTATACCGCCTTATATAATCCTCATCCAAGTCTTCAAACCTTTCAGGATGAATCAAATCCTCCACAATTTCCTCATATCCGTTCTTGGCAATTTCCTCAAGTTCGCCCCGGGATGCTCCGAACCCAGCGCGTCTGAGAAGATGTGCTTTTAGAGCAAGATCATTACTTCCCATCTTCTTAAACCTTCCTGTCAACGAATTAAGTTAATAAATACTTGACACTGCACTCAATGCAGAATCACGCCTATTCTAGCCAAAAACCGGCTCATTCGGCAATAAGTATAGGATATCAGTGAGGCGGTCGATGACCACACCTTCGAATGCACAAATATAGAAAACTGCGGTATCACAGTTTCAGCTAAGCTAAACCCGAAGCCTTCTCCCCTTTATGTAATCCACAAGAACGTATTTCCCCAGGTCGTCCGGACTCGTGTAAAAGGCTCTGCCACCGTTAATCTTAACCATGCTATCAATGAATTCCATAAGGGTATAATTCTCTTCCAACATGAACGTGTTTATGACTATGCCTTCACCAGTGCAGCGCTTCACCTCTCGCAAGGTCTGGTCCAGAGTTCTATCACTGGGTGGATAGCTGAAATAAGCCTGGCCACCCTCCATATGGCATGTTGGTTCACCGTCTGTGACCATAAGTATCTGTTTATTACCAGCATTCTCTCTGGCCAGCAATTGACGAGCCAGTATGAGCCCGTGATGCATATTAGTTCCCGCAACCCAGTGGTTCCAAGTTGACTCAGCGATATCATCTCCCTGTATAACCATCCCGTAGTCAGAAAATCCGACAACAAAAAACTTGTCCCGAGGAAACTTGGTTTTAATGAGCCAATACAAAGCCAAGGCCACTTTCTTGGCCGAAGTATAGGTGCCATACATTCCCATGGACCTACTTTGATCGATCATTAACACCGTTGCCGACCTAGTTAAATGTTCATGTTCATTGATTTCAAGATCTTCATAAGACATATTTAGAGGCAGTGAGGCACCTTGACGTTTAACAGTATTAAACAGGGATCTCTGCAAATTTATATTGAATGACCTATCAGGTTCATAAGGGATTGTCTCTCCAGTTAGGTCTCCCCAGTCACCACTAATATAAGCCTCATGATCTCCCGCTCTGTCTTTTTTCATTCGATCAAAAACTTGTTTCATAGCCTTCTGAGCTATCTGTTTTATAGCCGAAGGTCCAAGCGTGAATCGATCCCGCGTTGAATTAAGGTAACCAGCGTCTTCCAGTGCCCGCACCATTCGGCGAACCTCTTCCAGTTCGAATCTCGCTTCCTCCCCCAGAAGATCTTCTACTTCGTCTAAATCAAGATCCGTCAGCCTTCCACTTCTCATCACTTCTCTGATTGTGGAATCCAGTTCATTGATCCGCCGCATTTCCTCAACTAATTCCATTCCTTTTCCCAATGAAATCTGTGAGGTTCCCGTAAATTTATAGGCATCAGTCAAATCCTCAAAGGGAGAAATCCCCTGAATGTGACCAGCAAGCTCACTCAATAACGAAGACAGTTCACGATCCATAGATTGTGCAAATATTTCTGAAAGCTCATGTCTGACGTCATCAGAAAGACTAGCCGCAATCGAATGCATAGCAATGAATTTATTTCTAAAATTTTGGATAAGATCGTCAAGTTTTGATGGTCTTTTCCGATCCCCTTCCAAGCCGAAAAGATCTCGGTACCTATCCATAAACTCATCAAATTTCTCATCTTCACCAGCGAGACGATTTCTGAGCATACGATTAATTTCGTTCAGTGCATCCCTAATATTTACTTCGTCATCACCCACCAGATTATCCAGGCTATTTTTAGCACCTCGAAAAAAACCACGGATCATCTGTTCCTGAAAAACTTCAAGCAAATTCTGGAATTTATCACGTGCACCAGAATCCATAAATTCATAGTGAGATAGGTGGGTTATAGACTCTGAAATGCTTTCAGGAAGATTCTTTAGTTTTCGACTCCCCTCAGCGGCTCTTTTTTTAAGAAGTTCCATAGCAAATTCGAGTGATTCTTTCTCTGATTCACTGGAATGATCAAAATTCTGCGAGGCATCGGCAACCCGACGGATGATTCCACCTAATTCCGTATCAACTACGTCTTGCAACTGCTCAGCAATTTCACGAACCGGTGATCCTAGGTCGTAGTATTCCTGGTTTAGTCTCCTAAGTTCCTCAAGTTTCCTTAGAAGATCTTTGAGGCCCCCCACAGGCCTAATACCCGTTGAATGTCCCCTCTCAGCATCCGCATATGCGTCAGGCCTATCGGAATTAAATCCATCAGCATAGAGATTTCGCAAGGCCTGGTTTACGTCACCGGCCTCGAGTATCTCCGAGGCGAGACGATCAAAGGCTGTCTCTAACTGTTCAAAGGGACTTTGGGTCCCATCCCATTGCGAGTATGTATACCTGGTACCCATAACTGGAATACTACATCAATGAGTGCAGCAAATTTGAAATTACCTCTTGGGTTTTGTCGTGCTAGAATCGGCAGCCTGTAATCAATAATTCGAACTAAAAAATTATTCGCTGGAGTTGATGGAATGAAAATAACTAACATGAGAGTAGAGTGTTATCGCTGGCCTAAAAGAGTTCCGCAAAGTAATGGCAAGCACACATACACTCATGACGGACGCAATTTTGTATTCGTCGAAACAGATGAAGGAATTACAGGGGTGGGTCAGATCGGGGGAACACACTCGTCAGACGAAGTAGTTAAGTCAATTTTTGACTACTACAAGGATTTCGTAATTGGACAAGACCCGTTCAATAATGAACGGATATGGGACGAACTCTGGGAGCCTAAGATAACTGGAAGACGCGGCCTTTCAACCCGTGTTATCAGTGGTATCGACATAGCCCTTTGGGACATAAAGGGTAAAGCAGCCAATAAGCCCGTATACAAACTGCTAGGCGGTTATACCGAGAAGGTTCCGGTTTATATAGCAGGAGGATATTACGAAGAAGGAAAAGGTTTACCTGAGCTGCAAAATGAGATGGTTACCAGTGTTGAAATGGGGGCAGATGCCGTAAAAATGAAAATAGGTGCTGTCCCGATTAACGAGGATGTGGAGAGGGTGAAAGCGGTTCGAGAAGCAGTGGGACCAGACGTGAAACTACTTGTCGATGCAAACTGCGCTTATCGTTATTACGAAGCAATTGAGATAGCCCGCAAAATGGAACCATATGACATATTCTGGTTTGAAGAACCTATCCCGCCAGACGATTACAAGGGTCACGTTCTAATCAGCCAGGCAACATCCATACCTATAGCCACTGGGGAAAATGAGTATACAAAGTATGGATTTAGGGACCTCATAGAAAGCAGAGCTGCCGCAATCCTACAACCCGACGCACTGATAATGGGTGGACCGACTGAATTCATGAAGGTTGCTGCACAGGCCCAGGCACATAATCTCCCTATAGCCCCTCATGGACGGCAGGAGGTACATATTCATCTACTCTGTGCAATACCAAACGGTTTGATCCTCGAGTATTACAGAGGAGAAACTGATCCTATATTCGACAAAGTCTTCAGTTATACACTACAGGTAGAAAACGGCTTTGTCAGTCCGCCGGACCTGCCCGGTTTCGGTATGGAGCCCGATCTGGAATTCTTAGAGCAATATCGTGTGTCGTAGGGACCTGAAATAGCTCCGTTTAATAAATTATTCGCTTTACTGGGTCACAATTTCGGGTTACCTAGTTCGATTATGGATCGATGAATCTTGATACTTCAAAGTTGAATATGTCCGGCTTTTCAAAATAGACGGAATGACCGCAATCCGGAATGACAGTCACCTGGGATCCTTCAATGTGTTTCGATGCTAATTGAAGAACATGAGGGGGCGTGAGCTCATCCTCCTCACCTACTATAAACTGGACAGGCATAGTGAGTTTCTTAATGTCGGCACCTTAGGGACCACCGTAAAGTATGCCACCGCCCATATCCCTAGGGGGATTGGATCTCTGTATTTGAAGGTATAGATTTGCCATATCCGGGTTTCTTTCACGAAACCCTTCTGAAAGTGCTCTAAAGCCAATTCCTCTCGTATCTGGATGGGATTCTCTCCAGTCAGTCAGAGCCTTTTCAACATCTCCTTCTCCCATGGCCCCGGTGGTATCAGCAAAAGTTATGCTCGCGACTCTTTCAGGATAATTGACTGCAAATCCCAGAGCCGTCCTGCCACCCATAGACTGAGAAACTAGATGAAATCTCTCGATTCCAAGTGCGTCCACAAGGCCCCTTAAATCATCAGCAAATGCCTCCATACCTGGACCATCCTCTAAATCATAGGAGTGACCAAACCCCCTGTGTGAAAAAACAACACAGTCGTATTTGCGGGAAAAATAAGGAATTTGTTGAAACCAGGAAAGTAGATTACCACCGGCTCCATGAGCAAATACAATGGATTCTGCCTCGTTGTTATCTGGTCCGTGCCTTTGGTACTCCATTTTTATTCCATTAACGTCGATTTTTGACATATTTATACCTATCTTTTGTAGGGCATCTTGGCATCAGGATTATCATTGACATATTGAACCTGCTGAACGCCAAAATTCTCCTGTAACTGGATTGTAAGACCTCCATCAACCCGAAGAGCGTGACCTGTTATAATAGATGCATCTTCAGAACTTAGAAAAACGGCAGCATTTCCAATATCTTCCGGAACTCCAGTCCGTCTAACTGGGTACTGATCTTCAAAAAATTTTAGTCCACCCGGGTTATCTTTCCACGTGCTCTCAAATATCCGTTCCGTCACAATATGTCCCGGACAGATTGCGTTAACCCTTATCCCCATTTCACCGTAGTCAATTGCCATCTGAC
>CAYWYV010000034.1:0-13476 GCA_964462705.1 uncultured Dehalococcoidia bacterium | reverse complement strand
TCTTTCCGAAGCGAATTTAACTGGTGCTTTTTTTAGAAAATCTGATCTCAGGTGGTCGATACTATTGGGAGTGACAGCAGTAGGAACCGATTTCTCTGACGCGGGGTTTTTAGAGTCTAGGTTGTCATTCAGTAATTTTACTAACGCGAATTTTTCTCGATCAGATCTTCGAAGGTCGGACTTAACTGATGCCATATTTGTCGCATCGGATTTCTCGGAAGCAAACATGGCTAGGGTGGATCTCCGGCACTCTGACATCACTAGGGCAAATTTCCAGAATGCCAACATTCTTGGATTGAAGCTTCCCGATAATACTAGTATTAGTTTTTGCGACGATAATGATTAGCCGATTACATCATTAACAGGGTACGGCGGTGGAGAAGATAGGGCTTTGTATCTGCTAGGAAGCTTATCAAATACCTCCCTATGAAATTGTCGGTCGTCCATAATTGAGCTTATTCGCTCAGACAAGGTTCCTGTTCTTATGCGATGAATGAGTAGTTCTTTTTCCTTTCGGAATTCATCCCCTGAATTTGTTGTAGTGATGACATCCTCGATGTATTCACCAGAGTTGCCCATTGTCCTATATACCTTTTTTTGGAAGGGGACAGATGCTTTATCTTCGCTGGTTTTTGAAACTGGCAGACCATTGAATTCAACCATTTTATAAATCGTTTCTGCCCAAGGAGCATCTGCTGAAACACCGACTTTTGTACCAACACCATAGATGTCTATGGGTGCTTGATTTCTTTCAAGGTCTGAAATTGAATACTCATCAAGACCTCCACTGGCAATTACTTTCACATAATCGAGCCCTGAGGTATTTAAAAGGTTCCTGGCAAACTCTGACAGTTTTCGTAAGTCTCCACTATCTAGTCTGACCCCAAAGAGATGGTAGCCCTTTTCCTTCATCTCAAGACCAACTTTGACTGCATTGGTTAGTCCTTCAATTGAATCGTATGTATCGACTAGAAGTGTACATTCGTTAGGAAATTCTCTGGCATATTCTCTGAATGCTTGAAGTTCCGTCCCAAATGACATTACGTATGAATGTGCCATGGTACCAACTAGCGGTATGGAATTTTTTATACCGGCATCAACTGTTGCGGTTCCTGCGAATCCCACCGAATAGGCTTCTTCTGCTAGAGCAGACGCAGCTAATTTGCTGTGTGCTCGTCTTGCCCCAAAGTCAATTACCGGTTTTCCCCTTGCCGCATGCAACACTCTCGTACATTTTGTTGCCAGAAGAGTATGCAAGTTCACAGTGTTAATTAGTATGGTTTCAATCAGCTGACATTGAATGATAGGTGCTTTGACCTGAATCACCGGTTCATTTGCAAAAATAATTTCACCGTCACGGACAGCCCAAACATCCCCTGTGAATTTTATGGTTTGGAGATGTTTCAGGAAGGAATTATCAAATTTTTCCAGCATGCTCAGTGAATCTAAAGATTCTTTACTAAACGAGAGATTTTTGATGTGTTGAATGCAACGTTCGACTCCTCCCGTAATTAGGTATCCCCGATCCTTAGGTAATCCACGGAATGAGAGTTCAAAAATAGCTTCTTTTTCGCCATGTTTTCGCCAAAAAGATTGACTCATCGTCAACTGGTAATAATCTAGAAAGAGATCCGAACAATTTGACATAAATTTTCTATAAGATTCATGGGTTGAAAAGTTTTAACTGTTATCTCGTAGTACTCGTCTTAGTATCTTACCTGAGGGATTTTTAGGGACTGAGTCAATAAATTCGACTTCTCTGATTTCCTTGTAAGTGGCAACTTTGCCAGATATGAAATCGATGACATCACTTTCGGAGAGGTTCGAATCCAATGATTTCACCACGTATGCCTTGGGTATTTCTCCCGAGTCTTGATCCACTTTTCCTATTACAGCAGCGTCGTTGATATCAGGATGTTGGAGTAGAAGTCCTTCCAATTCAGCTGGAGGTACTTGGAATCCCTTGTATTTTATGAGCTCCTTTTTCCTATCGAGAATCCAAACGTACCCTTCTGAGTCCATACTCGCTATGTCCCCGGTATGTATCCAGCCATCTTCAGTTAACGTTTCGGCTGTAGCATCAGGGTTGTTGTAATAACCCATCATTACTTGGGGACCACGTATCATCAGTTCTCCAGGTGTATCCTCCGGTAGGATTGATCGAGGATCCTCGACGTCGACGATTTTTTGTTCCGTGTCAGCTGTTGCAGGACCGATGGAACCTGGTTTAGTGAAATTAGATTCTGCGAAGTCAGCGTTGGTTAAAGGGGATGTTTCCGTCATTCCATAGCCTTGAATAACTGAACAATCGAGCACTTCCGATATTTTTATCTGCAATTCTGAAGATAGGGGTGCTGCACCAAATAACGAAAGTTCGAGACTTGATAAATCCCAGTTTGAAAGATTAGGGAATTGTGTCAGACCCAGTCCAACGGGAGGCACGGAAAATAACTTATTGACTCGGTTATTCTGAACCAGGTCCAGAAATTCGACCATATCAAATCTTCCCATCATGACTTGAGTTGCGCCAACGGCTATGCAGCCATTCATAAGGACGTTCATTCCATAGATGTGAAACAACGGTAGGTGCACCAGAACTATGTCCTCGTGCATTAGCTTCGCCCTTCCGGATAGTCCAACGAGTTGCTGAACATTACTAACTAAATTGAAGTGACTTAGCATTACCCCTTTGGATAAGCCTGTCGTGCCGGATGAATATGGTAGAGCGGCCAAATCATTTCTCGGATCTATTTCAATTTCTTTTTCATTCAGATGAGCCGCCTCAATTAAATTCCAAAACTCAGATCGGTCAGAACCAAGCGTGATAACTGTGAGTTTTAGCTGGGAAAGAGACAAAGCTTTTTCTAGGGTCTCTAGTAAATCCTCGTGAGCAATAATTACGTTGCATTGACTATCCGAAATTTGATGAGAGATCTCTAATTCCCTATAGCCGGAATTTATAGTTGTTACGACGGCACCAATTCGGGAAATACCATAAAATGAAATCACGAATTCGGCGCAATTTGGTGAGAGAATTCCTACTCGGTCTCCTTTAGTGATGCCCAACGATGTGAGAGCAGAACCAAACTTTAAACTGGCCTCCCTGATTTCTCGGTAAGAGAATACATTGCCTCCGTCTATAATTGCGGTTTTGTCGGGGAATTTTTTTGAGGCATTGTCGAGAAGATTGTGGATAGGATAAGAATCGTATGGCTTTAGAGAGAGTCTAAGCTGGTTAATTGAGCTCATACTATCCTCCTTAACTCAGGCTGTGCTATTGATTTGCTTATCAAGAAAGGTACAGTGTGACATTCGCGTGAGGGAAAATGATTGCAAGTGAGGCCTGTCTTTCACGCTGGAGTGTTTTTTCGTAATCTGGGAAGGCCGTTTCTTCTGTGGGTTCTGTGTGTGGACAGTCCTGGTGTCGCTCCAGAAAAGGGCAAAGATGAATACGCTGGGTGCGGTCCCAGAACCCAACCATTTTCATAGGACCGTAGAGCGTTTCAACCGCAATTCGCAAATCGGAAATCACTTCTGTAGCCCTAAAGGAATGCCCTTGAATTTTGATTGTTATGTTTTCCATTACTATTAATGTGCTAGGCGTGTTCTCTGAAATGATCCCAGCCACCTGTCGAGTAGTCCACGGACTTTCCGGCTGGGCCTGTAATCGTGACGTCGCCACTCCCTTCGGTGATTTCCCCTATTATCTTAAATTCAACGCTAGAATGTTGAGAAATTTTGTCTTTTAAATTTCTAGGGATTGTAAAGAGTAATTCGTAGTCTTCTCCACCGCCAACAGATAGCTGATCCCAGATATTTGGAAAACAACTTTGTAGTTTTTCGTGGACTGGAAGATCGCTGATCGACACTGTTGCTGAAACATTGCTCGCTGTGCAAATTTTCGATAGATCGTTTAGCAACCCGTCACTTATATCCATCGCGCATTTTATCCCTTGTCTTGCAAGTGAAAGGCCCAGTTCAATTCGAGGCAAGGGTCTAAAATGAGATTTGGTGAAGTGTTTCTCAGTAGCACTTGGAAAAGATAGATTCTCTTTTATTATTCTCAGCCCTGCTGCGGAACACCCTAAATGGCCTGAGACAGCCACTAGGTCCCCGTATGTAGCTTTATCTCTTCTCATCACCAGGGTGTCTATCGGAGCTCCTACTATAGCGACGGATATGAAAAAGGTCTCTGATCTGACTATATCCCCACCAACAATTTTTCCACCGTAAGAATCAGATATTTCAGCCATACCTTCGTAAAGGTCTTCCAGGGATTTAACAGTTTGGTCGGGTTTTAACCCCAGGGTTACAAGTGAATAGACAGGTGAACAGCCCATTGCAGCAATATCACTCAAATTAACTGCTAGAGACTTCCAACCTAAATCTTTCATAGAGATAGATTCAGAGGTGAAATGGACCCCTTCGACAAGAGTATCTGTGGTGGCTACCTCAATCTTGGATTCTATTTTTGCAACGGTGGCATCATCCCCGATTCCCAATAGTATATTTTGCAGGGAATTTTCTTGAGTCGAATGACTGTCAAGGATAGCTTGAAGTCTTCTTATCAGTTCGAATTCACTTATGGAACTGACTGTTTCCACTTAATTAAGTTCCTTCTGATTCACATGGTCATGGATTATTGGAAATGCACACTGGTGACTGTATGGCACCGTTTCTATGACAGCTAGTATATCAATGGGAATGCGGGGAGTACTTTCCTCATGTATTGGTGTTACCGTAGGTTAAATGGAATAACACTTTTGTGGAGATTTAGATGTATTCAAAAACAATTGCTATAAGTGACGTTAAAGTCATTCCACTTAAAAATCTTGAGACCGTTGGAAGTATTGAACCTGCCTGGGATAAAGGTGGACTCATGCATTTCAACAAAGGTGGAGGATCGTTTACGGAGGTACATACAAATGAAGGGGTAGTAGGAATAGGTCCTGGAATGGACCCTTCTCTTGTTCCTTCAGTTGTCGAAATCGTTAAAGGAGAGAGTCCATTTGAAATTGAAAAGATTTCACAACGTTTAAAATATTACGTCCCAACACTCCCCTACAGGGGCACGGCGGGAGTTGATATAGCCATATGGGACATAATCGGTAAAGCTACAGGGCAACCCCTCTACAAACTTTGGGGCGGATCAAAAAATAGAATGATGCCTTACGCGAGCATGATTCTTTTGTCCCATCCTGAGGAGCGGGCTGAATTGGCTCAGTCTTTGTCAGAGGACGGATGGAAAGCAATCAAACTTCGCCTCCATCACGAAACAATTCAGGAAGATATTAGGACTGTGCAACTAGTAAGAGAAGCGGTTGGAGACTCGATGGAAATAATGGTTGATGCCAACCAGGCCCAATCTTTTGGTAAATGGCAGCCAGGGGTGGTGTGGGATTATAGGCGTGCTTACGAAACAGGAAAATTTTTACAGGATTTAAATGTTTACTGGCTTGAGGAGCCGTTACAGAGGTTTTCGTTTAAAGAAATAGCTCGGCTTAATCAGTCCTTGTCCCTCCCAGTGGCAGGAGGGGAGAATAATAGAGGTATCCATGAATTCAGGAGCATGGTAGAAGGTAATGTCTACGACGTTTTACAACCTGAGAGTATGGTGATGGATGGCATTACTGAATTGAGGAAAATTGGCACATTGGCAGAGTTACACGGGAAGAAAATAGTTCCTCATCATGGAGGAGGAGATATAGGAGTTATAGCTCATCTCCATTTGGTGGCGTCATGGCAACATGCTCCATATCTGGAACTACTAAATGACCCTCCTATCGGGAGTTATAAGCATAAGTTTACAATTTTTGAGGATCCCCCTGAAGTCCATGATGGCTGGATGAGTGTACCTAGTAATCCTGGTTTGGGAGTGGAAATAGACTCTAGATTTCTCGGATAGCAGTTTCAGAATGTAAATAATATCTAACAGGCTGTTTTTGATTATTCAAGTCTTCTAAAGCGTCGCAACGCGTTTGTTTTCAAATCTTTTCCAGTCCCATTCAGTTCCCCATCCCGGACCTTTCGGTGGTGTTACCCATCCCATAACTGGTCTAATTGGGTTTAGCAAACCTATCTCCTCTCCCATTTCAGCACCTCGTGCCGGAGGTGCGTTTTCAAACCAATCAATGTTTGAAATCCCGCAGTCTATGTGGGCATGAACAATTCCAAACAACGGGCCATAAGCATTTGGCTCTACTGTAGTCCTCAATTGTGCGGCCAATTTGGAGGCATTTAAAATTGGCGTGGTTCCATGCCGTCCATTGACTCTAAGAATATCGATTGCCCCTGACTTGAGCCATAATTCGCTGATCTCCGATTCATTCATGAGAGTTTCAGCGCCGGCGACTGGTATTTTCAGTTGCTTACATAAATTCACATAATCCTCGAAATGTCGATCGGGTAAAGGTTCTTCAAGCCATATAAAATTGAGGTCTTCTAAAGTCTTTCCTACTTCTAAAGCTTCATCAAAGGTGTAATTTACTAAAGCCGCATCATGCATCAGACCGATATTTTCACCAAAGGCGGATCTAAATTGTTTGAAGGTTTCTATATTTTTCTTTGCACCAAACGGAAGATGATCTTTCAATACAGTGAACCCTGCCTCAATACCGACTTCGCCGTCACGTATCAAATCTTCTGGTGTGGTTCCCGCGGTGTTGTAATAAGCCTGTATGCTCTCTTTCGCTCCACCTAGTAATTGTGATACCGGTAAATTTTTGACCTTGCCTTCTATGTCCCAGAGGCAGTTGTCGAAACCTCCGAACCATCCTGGTTCAAAGAAGCGACTTACTGCCTTTAGTTTTGATATCAGTAATTCCCGTTCCAGTGGATTTTCACCAATGACTACTTCTCTTAATTGAACAATCTGTCTCCAGGTAAGCTCTGTATATCTCCAGTCCCCCACTGTACAAATGCCGTTTATTCCTTCGTCGGTGCTGACTTTCATAATTTGAACTGGAACCGGTCCCCCTTTTGGAAAAGCCTGCTGCCACCTTAAATCAGCCGGATTTCCGACAGATTTAACCTGAGTGGCGGACGGGTACATCGGGAGTTCGAAGACAGATATTTCTACAGACGTGATTTTCATAAATACTGCGTTATTTTAAGAAATGTCTTGTTGCACTGATTGAATAACTAAAATTGATTCAGCTTTCAAATCGATCATTGACTGTGAGACCTTCGTCGAAATCTACATCCAATGAATGGATAAGCCGCGAGAGCATTGTGTAGTATCCGACGGTGACTATAAAATCTATCGTCAATAGAGTTCCGAGAAGATGGTCCAATGCTTGATATGTACGTTCAGTGACTGTTCCATTTTTCACTAATTCTTTGGCTGATTGAATAAAGATCCCCTCCTTTGCAGGCAGACCCATAGGTCCCTTTCCGGATAATATCGAGTCAATCACCTCACTTCTCACTCCAACTTCCTTAGCGACGGGCTCATGTTGGGCCCATTCGTAATGGTTATTGAGCTCTTTGGCGGTAGTCAAAATGGCCGTTTCTCTGATTATTGGGTCTAAGTTTGACTTGTATCGAATATATTCTCCAACAGAAGTTACAACCTCAGTTGCATCTGGATTATTCAGGAGGGCTGAAAAAACATTGGATACGTTACCTCTGGTCTTGGCTATCTGGTCGTATATAAGTTTTTTTGGTTCGGGCAGATCATCTCGTTGTACATAAGGGACTCGGGCCATGTTCTTGCCTCACAAAAGCTGGTTGATTTGTTTTCCCCGAACTGATTGGCTGATTATCGGGAAATTCTTAGTAAAACCCCAAGGGAGAAGGTAAAGCCTGAGACAAAAAAATGCTTGCCTCAGCATGAGCCATGGTGGGCCTGCCTGGACTCGAACCAGGGACCTCAGTCTTATCAGGACTGCGCTCTAACCGACTGAGCTACAGGCCCATGAAGGGCTAATTGGATACCGATAAACAATTGTACAACCGTCTGACAGGTATTTTCCATAAAAACCTTTTTTAACATTCGGTTTCTGTAGATATTTCCATAGTCTGGCTGTGATACATATTCATTCCTAACACAGTTGGTACTCTCTGCAGGAACCAATCAATTTAAACATCTGGATAATAGTCTCTTGGGGAATATTATCGTCCTTTGCCCCCTCATTCTCATGGTTAATGACTTCACGGGCTACGTTAACTAGCTCAACTCTGGTATCTTCACTGACTTTATCAAGCCCGAGAGTGTCAATACACGCGTCTACAAAAGAGTCAGGATCATTATTTTTTGAGGTTGCGGAGTTCAATTTTTGGATCATCTCTTGTACTCCAGGATGGTTATGGTCTCCCAGATGACTAGTCACGAAATTTACTCTTTCGACAAGACTACCACTGGAAATCCACTCTTCTCCTGTATGCCACCCCTCAACAGAAGGCGGATCTAGGAGTTTCTGTCCCATGAAACCAGATTCCTCCATGACTGTAAAAATACCCGTTTCACCGCCAACAGGTGTCTGGTATTCTCCAGTCTTTCGTAGTGTTCCTATAACAAGTTCTACAGGACTCTTAACCCGCATGAATGCTGATTCTTTAAAAAATTGCGAGTTGAATACATCCCGAAGAACTTCCTTTATGGAATGTTCGTGTCTGTGGTACGAGTCGGAAATGAAAGCTATCGCATATGGGTCCCTAGGAGTTGTGTCAGTCCACTGAGGTACCGGAACTTCGTCAGCAATAAAGTAATTGTAAATGTGTCTTGCTATGAAACGGGCTGTAGCTTCTTGTCGGGATATTATTTCTATAATATCTTGCCCGTCGAATGGTCCCTGTTCACCCAGAAATGTCTTGATTCCTGCGTCGTGATCTCCTTCACGGAATTCATAGTGCCATTGGATTCTTCCATATGGCCATATGGAATCCTTGAATCCCATCGTAGACATGTATTCGCCGTTTTTAACAGTCCAGCCGGTGAATGCCCTCGCACACTCCTTGATATCATCTTCAGTATAGTTTCCCACACCCATGGAAAATAATTCTAAAATTTCTCTCCCATAATTTTCATTTATTGAGTCTTTGTGGTTGTCGTGATTATCCAACCACACCAGCATAGCGGGGTCCATGGACAGTTCGTGGAGCAAATCGTCGAATTTTCCTAAGCCACATCTACTGAACATTTCCACTTGGTTATTTAATGAACCCAAGTTATTTAACTTCAATTCGGCAGTTGCAAAGATTCCATGCCAAAACAGAGCGACTTTTTCCTTTAGCGGATTATCTGTAGATATGAGTCGATAGGCCCAGTAGGCAGCATTATGCCCCTGCATAGTGTGAAGATCCACGTGGCGCCTGAATATCAGGTCGTCAGGAATCGAATTTCCTTCCCTATCGTTGAGAAATTCATCCACGGCATCTTCGTATGACATTGACGAATAAAAATCCAATTCGGACGAAGTTGCTCCGAATCCCGCTCTTCTCGCCAGATGGGCTATTAGTTCTCTATGGGTCTGTTCCATTTGCCGCTCCGTTTTTATAGATGTACTGGGGAATTACTAGGAATAAATTTGTTGTCATTAATCTATGACTGATGGTAGACCTGTATCCTGTGCCTACTATGCTCAGTCACAAAAAGTTTGTCATAGGCATCAATTTTTACGGATACGGGTCCCCAGAAAATTGGTTCAGTTTGAGAAGCTGTGTGGTATGGGGTCTGAAGGTGTTTAGGGAGGGTTTGTACATGTAAGTTTGACTCTTTTCGAAGGTCATATTCGTCCGGATTAACCTCGAGCCACTCTTCTGCCCAGGTAGAAAGGGTTGCCTCTCCCCGGAGCATCTGGTGAAAATCTCCGGTTGGGGTCAAAACTTGTACTCTTTCATTTCCCCAGTCTGCGACATAAATCATGCCTTTGCTATCGACCGCAACTGAACTGGGTCTGTGAAACTCACCGGGTTTTGTTCCAGAGGATCCAAAGGAATCTATAAACTCACCATCGCAGGAAAATTTTTGAATTCGGTCATTTCTCCAGTCTGCGATATAAACATTGTCGTCTTGGTCCAATGTTAGGCCCCAGGGAAGATTGAATTCCCCTGGATTTTTCCCTTCTCTGCCCCAGCTTGATAAAAAATCCCCGTCAGGGCTAAGTTTGGTAATGCAACTGTTGTATTGCTCTACTACAAAGACCGAATCGTCGCTGCCATGCCCAATGCCAGCTGGGCCCTTAAAAGAACGAGGAAAGTTGTTTTGTCCCCACCGTTCCAAAAATTTCCCTCTGTTATCAAATATCTTGATTTCATTTAGATATTCATCCGTAATAAATACACGGTCCTGACTGTCGAATGAGAGACAAACCGGAGTAATAAAGTTGTCATTTTCGGTCCCAGGGCCTGTACCAAACTCCTCTAGCCATTCTTCTTCATATGTAAATATCTGGATTCTCACCCCGCGGCTGTTCAATCCCCCCATTCTGTTTATAAGGAAAATTCTTCCATCAGAACTGAAGTCGATATCGTACGGGTAGTTGAACCCTCTGCCAATGGGCTGATTAGAGTTAAATCCTAGGGTTTTTAAATATTTAACCTGGCTCATAACGATTCAATTCCAATGTTAATGTAAGCATTTAATGTTATTAATTCTATTTGGGAATATTTGTCGCGACTTCTGATATGAATTTAGACATGCCATCCGTAATTTCTGAGGTTGATTCTCCCGGGAAATTAAGAATTAGGTGATTAACTCCCAATTCACTTAGTTGTAATATGTCTTCCTGAATCTGATCTGGCTCACCCACAAACCATCGGGTCCGTCCATTCGAACTACCGGTCGACATGTCGAACCAATTTGCACTGTACGCTAAATCAATTGTTGCAGGATCTCGCTTGTAGGATTCAGCGTATCGTTGAAGCCGATTTATTCTTTCACGAAGTAGTTCTGCCGAGTCGAGGGGGAACTTTGGATTCGTCCCTATGGGATACCAACAATCTCCCAGGGTTGCGGCTCTACGTAATGCTGGGTTGCTTTCCCCGCCTACCCATATTGGAGGATGAGGGTTCTGCACAGGTTTGGGGAGGAAACTTATATTAGAAAATTCGGCATACGTCCCCTTAAATGTTGGATTGTCTTCAGACCAGAGCTCCTTGAAAATTTGAATATATTCACTACCCACCGCGCCCCTTTCATCGAAGGATGGCGCATCGAGCGCCTCGAATTCTTCTCTCATCCAACCAACCCCGCAGCCGACATTCAGTCGACCCTTTGAAAGTACGTCTATAGTAGCTAGAATTTTGGCTGTTAGAACTGGATTGCGATGTGGGAGCACCATGACTGAAGTAAGCAGTCTGATGTTTTTAGTAATGGCGGCTACAGCCATGAGGGTAGTTAACTGCTCAAGGCATTCGCCAGTATCCTGTCCAGCGAAACTACCGTCTTCATTGTAGGGATATATAGAGGCGATATGCCTTGGTACTACGACATGATCGCTGACTGTAACTATATCGAACCCTAGGTCTTCTCCTGATGCGACTATTTCAGTGATGGATTCAATATTTGCCAGAGGTCCCCTCACCGGTATTCCAAATCCAAATTCCATAACTCACCTCAAATATCAGTTAGTTTAATTAGGATCGTATTCCTCGACAATTTCCACCGGAGTATTGCGGGCTACGATTAATTCGAGCGGCTCAGTAAGGCTGTCATTTACTGGTTTATGTAATGAACCCTGTGGGACATATATGAAGTCACCGGCTTTAATGGACAGGGCGGTTTCTAGCTTAGGACCGGTTAGGAAGGTTCCACTTCCCTTGGTCACATATATTGCCGACTCGCAGTTTACGTGATGGTGTGGGCTTGAGGCGCATGCTGGAGGTATAGTTGCCACGGCTAGGTGGATTCCCTCAGCTCCAACTAGTCCTTGGGAAACGCCAGCTAGCCTGGTCATACTCCCAGAAGAAATTTCCACTTCAAGCTGGTCTGATTTTATTACTTTGCATTCTGCGTCAGTGTGTTTGTTCATACCAGCAGTATAATCACCTATAAATTTTAGTGTCAATCGGGTTTTAACGCCTACACATCCACCTTAGCGATGACAGCAGCATTTGCAATTAGTGTGAAGTCTCCAGAGCCTTCACGTCCTTCAATTTCCAATCCCCCTTTGACAACATTGAGTTTGCCAGTTCCGTGCGGCAAAACCGCTAGGACAGTTTCCTCATCCACTTCATCTGGTCGCGAGATGGCGACCGTGACCTCTACAATCATGTTTTTGGAGGTGTCCGGGCCAAATAGTCCTAGGCCCATTAGGCTGCTTTGGTGAACGGCATTCCACACGGCTCTTCTGGCGGCTTCAGTCGCATTGTGGCCATGAAGGTCTATGCCTGTACCGATTTCAAGTATTAATGGCTGATGAGTCATCATAATTCTCCAAAAGTTTTAATTTGAGTTGAGTAACCTGAGTACGAGTTGCTACAATCACACTCCAAATCAATTTAGTCAAGTTGCGGCAGTAGCTCAGGGGTAGAGCATCTGCTTCCCAAGCAGAGGGCCGTGGGTTCGAATCCCATCTGCCGCTTTCCCATTTTCGTGGCTTGAATCGCTGCTTTCACTTATTATTTATTTCCAAAATTGAAATGTTTCAGCCAAACTATCCAATGTCGTATAACCGTATACAACTCCAAAATATGGATGCTGGGACGCATATTGACGAAAAATATAATGTACCCGTTATACTCATCCGATGTTCTATTCTGTTTGCCGTCACTCAAAAAGAAACTAGATAATGCCACGTGATCCCAGTAAAAGCCGAACCCGGACGTCACGGTCCCTCTTCCCAACCGGAGAGATATTTTATGGCTGGTGGATTGTTGGGGTAGCCGCTTTTCTTCTGACATTGATGTCGCTTACGGTGTTTCAAGGTTTAGGAACGATTCTGGTCGCTTTGGAACGTCAATTCGGATGGAGTCGTACTGCGCTATCCGGCGCGTTCTCCCTAGCAAGGGTGGAAGGAGCCATTCTAGGTCCCGTGGAAGGTTTCTTGGTGGATCGTGTAGGAACTCAGAAAATGGTGTTGATAGGTTATATCCTTATGGGATTAGGCTTTATATGGCTGGGGCAGGTGAAAACTCTCTGGGTATTCTATGCGTCATTTATGACTATCACGCTCGGCTCAGGTCTAGGGGGCTGGCTTGCCATAATCGCTATGGTGAATAACTGGTTCACACGGAAACGTTCATTTGCCATGGCTTCTGCCATGTCAGGCATCCACTTTGGAGGTTTACTTGTTCCCCTTTTAGCACTTGGAATAGAAACTTTCGAATTTCATGGGGCTGCCACAATAATCGGAGTAATACTCTTAATAGTTGTAGGCCCGGCGGCGAAAATCATAAGAAATCGTCCAGAGGATATGGGTCTACAGCCTGACGGGGACCCAGAGAAATTGTCAGAGTCCGTCTTAACAGAAGACGAAGAGCCTGATTTTACCGCGGGGCAAGCGTTAAGAACTCCGGCGTTTTGGATACTAACGG
>CAYWYV010000033.1:0-14321 GCA_964462705.1 uncultured Dehalococcoidia bacterium | reverse complement strand
CTGTTAAACCACTCACTAGGCGTTTAAGTTCACTCTGATATTCTTCAAGTTGTGGCTTCAGTATCTCTCTAAAGTCCATTTTTTCTCCTTTGATCGGCAGTTATATTCTTTAAGACAGAAGGAAGTCACTAACAGGCACTAGTGATTCGCCTCCATGCTGTTCAAGCTATTGATTCCCTCATTTTTTGTCTTTCCTCGATGATTGCATCCAGACTCCGAATTCCTTTACTCATTACTACAGGACCGACGGCAAAGAGCGTGACCAATATTCCTCCAATAGCAACAGCAAACGGAACACCTTCACCAGCGTCAGCAAACACTTTAGCAAGTGCCCCCGTGTACATCGCACCCAAAGGCATAATACTCCACGTCATCCCATAAAAGCCCATGACACGACCTCGCATATGATCTGGCACCATTAATTGGAGAGAACTCATAATAGAAATCATGTAGACAGAGCTAAACGCCCCCATGACAAACATAAAAAAGACCGCTAGGGGATAATTTCCAAGCTGTTTTGAACTTATTGCCAACAACGCCAGAGCAAGTCCAAAAACAGCAGACCCCACCACTATCATCATTCCCCTATACCTCAGATTCCCCATCCTTCCAAGCACTAGAGTCATGGCAAAAGCCCCCACTCCACCAACACCCATCATGACACCCTGTCCATCTGCCCCGACCTTCAGTATATCGACCGCAAACACGGGCATCATCGGGATAACTGACATACCAAAAAAGCTATTAAAAAAAGTGATCGCTATCAAAAAAGTAAATATTGAATTTCCCAAGATGAATTTAATTCCCTCGAGCAGATCTGAACGGGACTTTCTTTGCAATCTCTCAGGCTTGACGCCATCTGGAACTTTTAGACGCACAACAACCATAGCCAGGATGAAAAATCCTATGGCCGATAGAAGAAACGAGAATCCCTCTCCCACAACCGTAATAATCAAACCAGCCAATGCCGGAGCTATAATCCTCGTCCCGGTCCAGATAGCACTGTTCAAGGAAACCGCGTTCATCATCACAGAGCGATCAATCAGTATTGGATATAGAGCCATTCTTGCCGGTTGATCAAAAGCATTCACCGCTCCTGCAAAGAAGGCAAGCAAAATCACATGCCACGCTTGCACTATCCCAGTAAACGTGACTGCCGCAAGGACTAATATAATGAAACCGTTTACAGTTTGAGTAACAGCGATAAGCTTTCGCCTCTCCACCCTGTCAGCCAAAACTCCGCCAAAAAGATTCAAAACAATCGCGGGAACCGCGTTGGCAAGACCCACCCATCCTAAAAACAGAGGGTCACCTGTCAAACGATGAACGACCCAGAACTGTGCAAAATTAAGAACCTGGAAACCACACACTGAAGCAAGGGTACCGAACCAGAAGACCCTGTAGGAAGGAAAGGCCATCGCCGGCCCCAGCAAACGGGTAAGAACTCTAGTTGTCGATCCTTGTGGGGAATCTGCAATCATGTCCGTACTCTAACCTATACAGGTCGCAAACAGGAAAATTTTGAATGCTACGATTAACAAGAGTACAGCGACTATGTAGCAAGGAGAGAGACTTTGGGAAACCCTGGTGATGATCCAATATACAGAAACTCAGATGCAGATATGCCATCTTTTGTTGGTATCTCGACATTTTTACAGAGTCCATTAATCCAAACCTCTGAGGGGCTAAGAGAACGAGGAGTCGAAGTTGCAATCATGGGGGCACCTTTTGATATGGGCGTTGTAAATCGTCCAGGCGCAAGATTCGGTCCAAGAGCCATTCGTCAGGCTGGGTATTTTGGTGCCCCAAATGACGATCTATATCACATGGGCCTACAAGTGTATCCAACTGACATTCTTTCAGTAGCAGATTTTGGAGATGCTAATTGTTCTCCCAGTTCTCTTGAAAGAAGCCATGAAGCCATACAAACCAAAGTTTCTGAGTGCCTCAAAGCCGGTGCACTTCCAATAGTTGTCGGGGGAGACCATTCAATCACTCTTCCATCTGCAACAGCAGTCTCAAACCACTACGGGCCGGGCAAGGTAGGGATTGTTCACTTTGATGCTCATGCTGACACGGCACCCGCCACTTATGGCGGTGTTTTAGCATCACACAGCAGCCCCATGAGAAGACTTATAGAAGATGGGGTTGTGCAGGGGAAAAATTTTGTCCAAGTTGGGCTCCGCGGCTACTGGCCACCACATACCTTGTTTGACTGGATGCGAGAACAGGGAATGAGATGGCACCAGATGTCGGAAATCGAAACACGGGGATTCGATTCTGTACTAGAAGATGCAATTTCAGAAGCTTTGGATGGTCCCGAACTTATATATCTTTCTGTAGATATAGATGTACTGGACCCAGCATTTGCCCCCGCGACCGGGACTCCTGAACCGGGAGGTCTTACATCAGTGGAATTACTTCGGGCTGTCAGAACCATCGTTGGCTCTGTGGAAACAATAGCCGCAGACGTGGTTGAAGTAGCTCCAGATTACGAAGGTCCAGCAAACATTACCGCTGAGGCAGCGCTCAGGGTCATACTGGAAATTTTAAGTTCCTTAGCAAATAAAAAGAAGTCTCTATAGACCCGATTTAATCTAAAAACACATCCCCAGATTGTCCCCCAGTCTTACTGGAAAGACGTGCTCCAACACTCATTCCTCGATCAACGGACTTACACATGTCGTATACGGTGAGAGCAGCCACAGTTACCGCCGTCAAAGCTTCCATTTCTACACCAGTCTTCCCTCTAGTTTTTGCAATCCCCGTTATTAAAATAGTTGATGTCTCTATATCAATATCAAAATCGATTGTCACTTGCGTCAAAGGTAATGGATGGCAGAGAGGAATAAGGTTCGAGGTTTGCTTCGCTGCCATAACTCCAGCGACTCGTGCAACAGCCAGAACGTCACCTTTTTCGAATCCATTTGCATTTACTAACTCAATCGTCTGAGCTTCCATTTTCACAAACCCTTTTGCTACCGCCACCCGATCGGTATCGGGTTTACCTCCAACATCTACCATCCTGGCTTCCCCATGCTCATCAACATGGGTTAACCTATCAGCCTTGCCAGGTGAGTCTTTTTCTTCTTGTTGCCCCATTACTGGCCCTCCCACTAAATTTGGTGTTTTATCTCCAGCAGATGAAACGGCCTTTCCCACAGCTTCCGAATGCGCCAGATGATCAGCCTCTTCATTCAGGGGATCCCCAGCATGTCCTTTGACCCAAACCCACTGGACATTCCTCTTGCCAACTTCTTCATCAAGGGTTTCCCAGAGATCTTGATTTTTGTTTCTTTTCCAGTTCTTCGTCATGGTGTTAATAACATAGGAAGAATCGGAATAAACAGTAATATCAGAATTTTCAGGCAAATCTTCCAAGCCTTTAATTACAGCCAGAATTTCCATGCGATTGTTGGTTGTATCCGGATCTCTACCATGAAGAGATCTTTTGGGCCCGTCACCAGATATAACAGCCCCCCAACCTCCCGGTCCAGGATTTCCTATACAAGCCCCATCAGTGTAGATAGTTATCATTGACAAGAGAATTTCCTCTTCCTAGCCACCTATGTGGTACATCTCAACTTTTTTTCTTGGGCTAGTCATTGGCGTACGAATCTCCGAGTAACGATCCTCTCTGTTTGTCCAGGTTCCAGACATGATATTCAGCAATCCCTTATCCGTGATGCCATCTCTCATCGGTCCCCTTAGATCAGTTCCTCCATCAGCAAAAAGGCAAGTAACAATCTGTCCCTCTGGAGATAATCGCAGCCTAGTACAGTCGCCACAGAAAGGTTGCGTCACAGATGAAATAACTCCGAATTCCCCCTTGCCGTCGTCATAGCTATACCTTTTAGCAACTTCCCCTCTGTAGGAAGATTCAATAGGTTTGATGGGAAATTCCTTTCCTATTATTCCCACGATATCGGCGGCTGGGAGTACCTCGTCTAACTTCCAGTCATTTAATGTGCCTACGTCCATGTATTCAATAAACCGCGGGGTGTAGCCGTTGTCCCGACACCACCCTGCCAGTTCAACCAATGTATTGTCATTAATTCCTTTTTGCACAACCGCATTGATTTTAATTGGATCCAGTCCAGCCTCTTTCGCTGCAGCTATACCGTCTATAACTTTCGCTGTCCCGAATCCCCGACCATTCATCTTACGAAATACTTCGTCGTCAATGGAATCTAGACTCACTGTTATCCTTTGCAACCCGGCTTTTTTCAGACTTTCTGCCATTCCAGAGAGAAGATAGGCATTGGTCGTCATAGCAAAATCCTCTATGCCATCAAGATTTGCTATCATCGATACAAGCTCAACAACATCCTGCCTTACAAGAGGTTCACCTCCCGTCAACCTGACTTTCTTCACCCCAAGTTGAGTCGACAGTAGAGCGACTCGAGCTATTTCTTCAAACGTCAAAAGGTCATTTCTTGGAAGGAATTCATACCTTTCGCCATAGATTTCAGCGGGCATGCAGTAAGGACATCGAAAATTGCAGCGATCGGTCACAGACACCCTTAAATCCCTTAGGGGACGGGCCAGTTTATCCAAAGGTTCGTCTCTCAACATCCGGACACACCTCTTCCACGTAAGTACCTTGCTGCCTCTCTCACTGCAGTACCTCTGTGCGATACGTCATGTTTCTCCTTTGAGGGAATCTCCGCAAGTGTTTTTCCCTTAGGCGGATAAAAAAATAAGGGATCATACCCGAATCCATTACTACCTCGAGGATTATGTGTGATCTTGCCTTCAATTTTCCCATCAAAAGTTACCGTCCCATCACCTGGAATATAAATAGCCACGACACACCTAAACCGGGCCGTAAGATCCTCTTCTGGTAATCCAGACACGTTTTTAAGGACCAACTCATTTCTGCCCAAATCATCTAATGTTTCGTTACCATAACGAGCAGATAAAACCCCCGGGGCGCCGCCCAGAGCATCAACTTCAAGACCGGAGTCATCGGCAAGCGTCATCATTCCCGAAATAGCACCATAACCCTCAGCTTTCAATATCGCATTTTCCTCAAAAGTTGAGCCAGTTTCTTCTACTTCGTACTCCGGGTCAATGGGCACTTCATTCAAAGACAGCAACTTATAGCTGGTGTCGGCGAGAAGGACTAGTAATTCCTGCATCTTCGCCGCGTTTCTAGTTGCTACAAGCAACCCACATGGATCCATCTCATTCATCACATACTCATCCTAGGTTTTAGGTTTTCAATTATAACGGCAGTTGAGCACGCTGGTATGTATAATCGTTTCCACTAGTCATTATCGCTAATAATATGGAGGCCAATAATGCACCTACTGGAAGTATCTAATCCTGTTGCTCAACAACGCGGGATGATGAACATATTAAGAACCAACCCCAGACCTAAATCTCTCGACGGTCTAACTATCGGCCTTGTCTGGAGTGGCACACACGGTGGTGACCTAGCCCTGAATCGTGCTGGTGAAATCATCCAAGAACGTTTCAGCGATGTAAGTATCAACTTCTACACAGGCGGGAACTACCCCACCCCACCTCCAATAGTGAAACAAGCAGGAGAAGAATGTGACGTTGTTATAGGCGCCACTGCTGATTGAGGAACCTGCGCGTCGTGGATGTGCCACGACATGATTGAAATTGAAAAGATGGGGAAGCCAGCTGTACCAATCGTTTCCGGGCGATTTGAAGATGATGCCCTTGCCAGCAGTCGAGCTTTCGGCATGCCCGATTTACAGTTCGTGATTGTCCCAAGAATATATCGGAATCTTGCCGACAACCTTTGTGTAACTCAGACGGAAGAGGTGATGGATGAATTAATCTCCTGTCTAACCGCCGACACGACTAATGACACGGTTACAGAAGACCAAGAGTCCACACTAAGATATGAAGGTGAAGACCGATTCGACGCAATCCTTAAAATGAACTCTGATTACACTCGTAGGGATTGGTCCGATGCTCTTCCAATTTTTCCTCCAACGGACTCCGCAGTTGCTGATCTAATATCCGGTACCAGCCTCCCGTCCGACCACGTGGTATGCGACATGCCTCCCGGATTTGGACTTGCCACAGTGGAAAAAATAGCAATAAATTCCGCTCTCGCTGGTGCCAAACCTGAACATATGCCAATAATAATCGCGGCCGTTAAATGTCTTTCTGAAATGGGAGAACATGGTGGAAAATCCCTTTTAATGTCCACAAGTCCTCACGCCCCAATTCTCGTAGTGAACGGCCCCATCGCCAAAGAAGTTGGCCTTAATCCAAGGTCGGCCCTGGGTCCTGGTCGAGACAACGAAATAAACATCATCATCGGGAGAGCTTTTTACCTTTGCCTTAAGAACATCGGGATGTGGTATCCAAATAAAATGGATATGGACACAATTGGGACTACCCGAAAATTTGTTCACTGCCTAGGAGAGAACGAGGAGATGAGTCCCTGGCCTTCTTACGCAGAAGATCGTGGGTTCAAGGCCGGCGAAAATGCTATATCTATTTTTGTAACCGACGGAGAGCTAGACGTACAAGATCAGGGAAACACTTCAGCCGAGGGCTTGCTGAAAACTTTAGCTTACGGGATCACCTTTGGAAACACTACCCTTGGCGGAAGCCAAGCAGGAGGACATGAAAGGTTAATCTTCATGCCTCCTGACGTTGCTGGCCCCGTTGGGGAGGAAGGTTTCTCTAAGAAAGATGCAAGGGAGTTCATACACAAACATGCCAATAATAGCCTTGGAAAGATGATCCAGTACATGCCTTTGAGAGATGCCCGCGTGCATGAAAATTGGCACTATCTGCGGGATCAGACTGAAGAAGAAATACTATCTACCGAAGTCCCATTACTTCATAGTCCAGATGATATAGACATAGTTGTTGTAGGAGCAGATAGAGCCAAAACGTTGGTTTTCCCATCAGGGCCATCTTCTGCAACCGTTGGAATCGATCAGTACAAGTAAGTGGGGGTAACCCTTACTAAATTTAGTTTTTCTTATGGGAGTATTAACGGGATATAAAGTAGTCGAGTTCAGTCGCTATCCGGCTGGATCGATACTTGGAATGCTTTTAGCAGACCAAGGAGCTGACGTTCATAAGATAGAACCTTTAGGTGGGGATCCTTCCCGGGGCACAGAAGAGTTCTCCGTGTGGAATCGAGGGAAACATTCCTCTTCATCCAAGTACTCCAAGAATGTCATCGCTCATTATGCAAATAGTGCTGATATTGTCATTGAATGTCTTAATCCTTCAGAGAAGAACTCACTTGGTGTTACATTTGACTCCCTCTCTCTAGTCTCTTCCGATAGAGAACCTGTGGTTGTATCGATTCCGGCATTTCCAGAAGGCCATCCACTGGAGTGGCTACCTGCACGAGAAAGTCTGCTGTCAGCAAGTTCCGGTGTTTATGCTCTTAACCCATCCGGTGATAACCCAGTGCCGGGTGAGGGACCTTCCTTTCATGAACTTTATTACGCTAGTACCTTCGCAGCTATAACAGCAGCTCCTGCTGTTATAGCTGGGTTGCTATATCGGGAAAAAACAGGAAAAGGACAACAAATAACCGTACCTATTCACGACTCAATGTACCAGGGAATGGGCACTGCATTAGTGAGGCACTCACAGCGACCGCATGGCAGGCAGGAAGGACACCCAGTAATTGCTCGTTTTTATAGATGTGGAGATGGCAGATGGATCAATGTAAATATCTCAATTCCACGATTTCTAAAACCTTTTCTTCAAGCAATAGGCCACATCGACTGGCTAGATCATCTGACTGATAATGAACGGCTGAATTCGGATGGCACCTTTCTAGAAGAATGGACTCAAAAGTTCGAAGAGTTATGGAGTAATAAGACGGCACTTGAGTGGGAAGACTTTATGGAACAAGTTGGAGTCCCTGGAACTGCCTGCAGAACAATTGATGAATGGCTAGACGAACCACAGGCTTCAGAGTCAGGTGCTGTCATCCACATAAATGATCCGACATTCGGGAGGATGAAACAACCAGGATTACTTGTAAAAACTCACGGTCATCTTGGACAGGTCAAAACCCCTGCACCTGAGTTACCTGGAGGGTAATTAACTGTAGTATGAATAAACTTCCTCTAGAGGGTGTTACTGTGCTGGATCTTTGTATAGTTCTGGCTGGGCCAACATGTGGGCGCACATTAGCTCAATATGGAGCCAATGTAATCAAGATAGATCCTGACTTTCGCCCCCCTCAACTTACACCCTGGCTTGATGTAGGAAGAGGAAAACAAAGCATTACCCTCAACCTAAGAAAACCTGAGGGTCTCGACACCTTCCTAAAAATGGCCAGTCAGGCTGACGTCGTATTGGAAGGCTTTCGCAAAGGTGTTACCGATAAACTAGGAATCGGCTACCAAACCTTGAAGAATCTAAATCCTAAAATTATTTATGGTTCCATTAACTGCTTTGGTCAGGAAGGCCCCTGGCAGATGCGACCTGGATTTGAGCAAAATGCCCAAGCAGCAACAGGAATACAACTACGCAACGCTGGCGTTTCTGATCCCCAACAACAACAAAGGCCCCGTCCCGCTACTTTCACTTTGAATGACTACGGAACCGGTATCTCCGCCGCTTACGCCGTCATGCTTGCTCTGCTGGATCGGGAAAAGACCGGAAAAGGGCAAAAAATAGAGGCCGCACTCTCATATACTTCTGCGACTATTACCGGCCCACATCATGTTGATTATCCAGGATATAGACGTCGAGACACAGGGGGCCCAGGGAAAAGAGGAATTGATTCTCTAAATCAGCTGTATGAATGTTCAGATGGTTCTTGGATTTTCCTTTCTGTTTCAAATCGTGATGACTTGGTGGCACTTCAGTCTATTTCCCATTTCTCCAATGTCGATATCCAGTCTAGCAGTCAGAATATACAGACCATATTTCTCAGGAATACAAGTACCCATTGGGTTTCTCTGCTCACCTCTGCTGGTGTTCCCGTCGTAATCAACAAATACGCCTCTGACCTTCATAAAGATGAAGGGAACAGAACAAGAGGAATCATTGTTGAACGAACTTATGGAAATATTGGCGGCTCCCCTCATTGGGGTGAAGTAACCTGGTCTGGTAACCCTGTTGTTATGTCTGAATGTGATCTGATTGAGGTGGAGCCCCCTTCTTTTGGTGGTGACACAAATGCCATTTTGAAAAAATTCGGCATCTCAGATTCTGAAATAGACGCTATGAGATCTTCAGGTTCTATCCCAAATAACTTACCAATAGACCTCAAATAGCTCCGAAATCAATCCGTACCTAAAGTTTATCTGAGACCACCCGTGCTTTTTCTGCGAATTTCTCAGCAAAGTAAGCGCATAGCCCAGTGTACTGCTCAGGATCTAGCAGATCCTCAATCTGTTCCGCCGATAGCAAGGAGGCTATTTCCTTTTCTTCCGCCAGGGTTTCATTAAATGCCCTACCTTCATTAACCGCCCTTTGAGCCGCTTCATAAACGACATCGTGGGCCCTTTGCCTCCCTATCTCTTTCCCAAGTTCAAGCATCACCCTTTCAGACATGATCAGTCCACCTGACAGATCAAGATTTTTTCTCATTCTCTCCGGAAATAGGTTTATATCGGAGAAAATTTCATTGAGTCCATCTATTATTTCTCCTGTTAACAGGCAAACCCTATTGATAGCCGTATTGATCATCATGCTTGTTGTTTTGTCGGCTTCGTGCTCTGTTTGCATAGCCTCTAAAGACATAGGAACAAAGGTACGCACTTCCGAGGCCCATGCCACAACATCCTGACTAAGACGGGGGTTGCGCTTCTGCGGCATCGTAGATGATCCCACCGCACCGACTGGAACAGGTTCTTCCACTTCACCAAACTCCTGTTTCATCATTGTATATACCTCCCGCGCCATCTTGCTCGATGTTGCGGCAAGCATAGCCAGAATAGTAATGTACTCTGTCAGATGATCACCGATTGTTCTGGCAGGCATAGACATTGAACTAATACCCAACTCCTCTGCTATAAGGTCTTGTGTCTTCAGGCCCTCTAGACCAACAGAAGCCATTGTTCCCGCTCCCCCTCCTAACATCGCCACAAAGACTCGATCTTCACAACTAGTCATTCTTTCTAGATGTCGGATTAGTTCGTCAATCCAAACAGCAACTTTATATCCAAAAGTAGCGGGTACAGCGTGCTGACCATGAGTACGTCCAGGCATTACATAATTTTTTGATCTCTCAGCAAGATCTGCCAAGGTAAGAAGAAGTCTCCCCAGTTGTTGTTTGTAGTAAGCATGGCATTGTTTTACTAATAATAGTTTCCCCGTCTGTGTTATGTTCTGAGTTGTTGCTCCCCAGTGAATATATCCACCTGCCTTGGGTCCACAAACTCTATCCAATTCCCAGATAAGAGGCACAAGTGGATGTCCCGTTTTTTCCAGGCCTGAGTGAACATTATCCAAATTCAAAAGTTCTATTTTGGCCTTTTCAGAGATCGTGTCCGCTGCCCATTGTGGTATTACACCCAATTCGGCCTGAGATCTGGCGAGTGCTGTTTCTACATCAAGATAGGATTGAAAAACGGACTTCTGCTCAAATAGTTCAGATATAAAGCTTTTATTTTTTGTCATAGCGAAACTCCAAAGTCGTATGTATTTAGTCTTCCCATAAAAACATGTGGATATCTTAGAATTTATTGTTGGCAACTCATAATATTTGTATATAAGTCTGCCTAAATATCAACAACTAATTTATATTATTAAAAATATCCACAAACCAAATAATTTTATCCACATTATCTACACTGTCATTCATGCTAATATTTGTTTGAATCCCACGCCTATCAGGAACATAATCAACAATATCCACGGGATTATTATTATTCTTATTATCCCTTTAAAAACTTCTCCACAAGGAGAAAACTTTGATTGATGAAGTAATAATTCAAATAAAAAGTGGTACGGGTGGGGATGGGGCCATAAGTGGGAGACATGAGAAATTTGTGCCGAGAGGTGGACCAGATGGTGGGGATGGTGGAAGAGGGGGAAATATTGTTATCAAAGGGGATGCCAACGAAAACACGCTTTTACAGTTTCGATATAGGCGCATTTTTCAAGCCAAAAATGGAGGAAATGGGGGGAGTGTAAAAAAGCATGGACCTGATGGTGCTGATGTAGTTGTTAGTGTTCCTGTGGGCACACAAGTATGGAATGGTAAAGACCTCATCGCTGATGTGACTGAGCACAATCAGGAATTTATTGCGGCTCCTGGTGGTTCAGGAGGTTATGGGAATGTTAAGTACGTGTCTTCCACAAACCAGTATCCGGTTATTGCCCAGGCTGGTGAGCAGGGGGAAGAGCTAGAACTAAGACTGGAATTGAAGATGCTGGCGGATGTGGGAATTATAGGTGCTCCTAATGCAGGAAAATCCAGCTTGATTAGTTACCTGACTTCTGCTGTTCCCAAAATAGCTGACTATCCATTCACAACTCTTGAACCCGTACTCGGAGTGGTAGAGCACAGAGATAAAACAATAGTCATGGTTGATATTCCCGGATTGATCGAGGGTGCTCATAAGGGAATTGGATTGGGCCATGAGTTCCTTCGGCATGTTGAGAGGACTAGACTGCTGATTCATATGGTTGATGGTGCTGGAGAGGATCCAGGGGCGACCTTTAGACAGATTAATGACGAACTTCGCTTGTTTGATGAAAATCTCGTTGAAAAGCCACAGATAATCGCGATAAATAAGGCCGATTTGGAGGAAGTTAGAATACTCAGGGAGGAAATTCTTCAGTCTTTGGATGTCGGAGATATTGAAATACATGTTGTTTCTGCTGCTACGGGTGAAGGAGTTGGCAGGTTAATTGATGCTGTTTTGATCGCGCTTGGCCCGGAGCAAGTTGGCGATGAGCGACCTTTTAACTCAGTTGTTCATAAGGAAGGAAAGGAAGGAGTTGTAAAAGACAGTCTTCTTTCAGGTGCGGCTGCCATCGACATTCCAGAGATAGGTAACCTTGATATGCAGAAAGATGTTCCCGTGCTGAGGCCAATACCAAAGAGACAGGGTGTTGGCATAGTAATAGAGAATGATGTTTTTGTTGTCGATGCCCCTGGCGTGGAACGTATCGCGGAAAGAATCGATTACGAAGATTGGATGGCTCGCATGCAACTGTATCGACATATGCAGAAAACAGGCATTGTAAGAGCATTAGAAGAGGCAGGAATAAAGCAGGGGGACACGGTCCGTTTAGGTACCGTTGAATGGGACTGGGATTAATTTGCCGCAGCTGTCGGGATCTGAGTCAGTAGAAGATAGGATTGGGTGGAGACTTTGGGCTCAGTTGGTCGTCGTGTCATCAGGAGTCTTTCTGGTCGCTCTTGATGTCACAGTTAACGTCTCCTTACCGGCAATATCTGACTATTTTTCGGCTGAACCAATAATTGTATATTTAATGATTACTTTCTATTTGGGGACGACTATAGGCCTCCAGTTGGGAATCGGAGGTGCAGGAGATAGTTTCGGTCTTCGAAGAATTTTTTTGATCGGACTTTTCGTTTATACAGCAGCGATGGTTGCAATCAGTTTATCTCCTACCATCAATGCCGTTATAGGCTTCAGAGTGCTGCAAGCCCTAGGCAACGCTTCGTTAGCGGCTATTGCCCCCGCTTTGGTTACTTCTATGTTTCCCAGGGAAATCAGGGGACGAGCTTTAGGAGTGATGACGGGGATAGGGACGCTGGGAATGATATTAGGCACCATATCCGCTGGTGCCTTGCTGGAAATATCGTCTTGGAGGTGGATTTTTCTTTTCAGGATACCTTTTTGCATTGCTGCAATTGCGGGGACTTTATTTTTCTTGCGAGGGGTCGGTGAAAGGGTAGAGGAGCGCAAGAAATTTGACTGGCTTGGGGCTGTCCTAGTTTTTGTTGCGATGACAACCATAGTCATCTTCTTGAATATAGTAGCGCTGGTCGGCTGGGTTCGGGGTGAGCCCATTCTTATCTTGTTGCTGTCAGTCACTATTTGGGTAATTTTCATAAGGCGTCAGAACGTATTTGAACAGCCGTTAATTGACTTGGGAGTTCTAAAAAACATGGTAGTGGCCGGGGGCCTTGTAGCTAACCTCTGCATGTTTATGTCCACATTTGTTAATGTTTTTATACTTCCGTACTTTGTCTCGGAGATAATGGGGGCTCCAGCGACATCCCTGGCAATTTTGCTACTGGTTAATTCACTCGCACTCGCTCTATGTGCACCTCTTGGCGGGTATTTTTCTGACCGTATCTCACCTGGCCCGGTGACCATAGTGGGAACGATATTAATAATCTTGGGATTGTTGTCGTATCAGGCAGTTGCAATAGGAGTGTCTGTCATGGCCCTAGCAGTGCGAATGACGATCATTGGTGCTGGCATGGGATTATTCCAGAGTGCAAATCTTAATCTAGTTATGACTAGCGCAGGTAAGACAAGTTTAGGAACAGGTGGGGCTCTTTCCTCAATAACGAGAGGAATCGGGAATGTGGTCGCCGTGGCTCTTTTGGGAGGATTATTCACGGAGGCTTATTCTTCTGGAGGCCACGGGGTGGATATATTATTTGCTTCAACGAAAACAGAATCCATTGTTGCTTATATAGCTGCGTTTAAGTTGGTATACTTCGCCGCTGCGGTAGTCGCATTCGGATCCCTGATAGCGTCTGTTGTTGCTTGGAGAAGAACTTCGTAAGGTGCTGGCAGTGACGGAAGGAAAACCATACTGGCTCGTTGTGTAGCATGGAATGTTAAAAATTCAGCGGACAGAGAAGAAAAGACTAAACTAATTAGGAGGCTGAGAAATGGCTAAATTACAAGGTGCATTATCCGGCGTGAAAGTTGTGGCCTGTTCGACTGCGCAGGCAGGAACGGTGCCCTATGCTTTAATGGCAGACCTAGGGGCAGAAGTCATAAAGATAGAAGTCCCCAACGGAGGGGATAATTCACGTAGAGCTGGAGAAATGAAGGGTGAAGTGAGTTCTTTTTTTGAGACTAATAATAGAGGTGTTAAAAGTTTAACGTTGAATCTTAGGACAGATGAAGCCCAGAAAATACTCCACGAACTGGTAAAAAGGGCCGATGTATTTGGGCAAAACTTTAGACCAGGAGCGGCGGAACGGTACGGGTTTGGGTATGAGGAACTAAAGGAAATCAATCCGGCACTTGTGTACGCCTCTGTGTCTGGTTATGGACCTGATGGGCCTGATGCCGCTCTTCCTGGAACAGACGCGGTTGGGCAGGCTATAGGGGGAGTCACAGAAGCGTTCTCTATACCAGGACAGCCGATGCGGACTGGGGTAGCTTCAGTAGCAGATGAATCCTGTG
>CAYWYV010000032.1:0-14753 GCA_964462705.1 uncultured Dehalococcoidia bacterium | reverse complement strand
GAAATTCTTTGAACCCTGTCGGTTTACCCATCTGTGGAAACTGCCATGTTGCTTTCTGTGTTCTTCATCTCTTGTAGAACTCGCTTGTAGTCGTTGGGCATCACTTTTACAAAATGTGGAAGGATTTTATCCCAGGTTTTTAAGATTCTGACACCGTTTGAACTTCCAGTGAAATCTGCGTGTGCCTTCACCAATCTATGTAGATCTTTGATGTCGGAGGGATCAGTTACTTGTTCTAGACTAACAAGTCCGGTGTTGCAAAGAGATTCAAATTCTCCAGATTCGTCTAGTACATATGCTTCCCCACCACTCATCCCGGCAGCGAAATTTCTTCCGGTAGAACCCAGAATAACTACTTTGCCCCGGGTCATATATTCGCAACCGTGATCTCCCACTCCTTCTACCACTGCTTCTGCACCACTATTGCGGACTGCAAATCTTTCCCCGGCAATTCCTCTAATGAATACTTGTCCTGAGGTAGCGCCATATAAGGCTACATTTCCGATGATTATATTTTCTTCTGGGGTGAACTTTGATCCGGTTGGGGGCTTTATCACTACCTTTCCACCTGACAATCCTTTACAAAAATAATCGTTGGCATCACCATTCAATTCAACAGCAATACCTTTGGACAGGAAGGCTCCAAAGCTTTGTCCTCCTGACCCCTCAAACTTCAGTTTGATGGTCTCGTCTGGCAGTCCAATCTCACCATATTTCTTAGCAATTTCATGACTTAGAATCGTCCCCACAGTTCTGTTGGAGTTATCTATAACTTTTTTAATTACCACCTCCTTACCATGCTCTAGGGCAGGTTGGGCTTTATCTACCAATTCTAAGTCTATGGCTTTTTCAAGGCCGTGATCTTGACTAGTAACACAATGCCTTGCCACTCCTTCAGGCACCTCTGGATTGTGTAGTAGGTGTGTAAAATCTATACTCTTGGCTTTCCAATGATTGATGGCTTTGGACCCATCTAATAAATCTACCCTACCGACCATTTCAGCGATGGTTTTCATTCCAAGCTGTGCCATGATTTGTCTGAGATGTTCTGCTATGAAAAAGAAATAATTAATTACATGTTCAGGTTCCCCTGCGAATTTCTTTCTCAGGTCCGGGTCCTGCGTAGCTATTCCAACAGAGCAAGTATTCAAGTGACACTTTCGCAGCATTATGCATCCCATTGAGATTAGAGGCCCAGTAGCCAATCCGAACTCTTCAGCTCCCAGGAGGCATGCAATGGCGACATCTCTTCCGGTTTTAATTTGTCCGTCAGTTTGAACAACGATTCGTCCCCTCAAGTCATTCATTACCAAAACCTGCTGGGTTTCTGCTACTCCAAGTTCCCAAGGTAGTCCCGCATGCTTTATAGAAGATTCTGGTGAAGCCCCGGTGCCCCCACTATGACCACTAATTAAAACCACATCGCCATGACCTTTTGAAACACCTGCAGCTATTGTCCCCACTCCGGATTCTGCAACCAGTTTGACATGAACACGGGCACTTGGGTTTGAATTTTTAAGATCATGAATAAGTTGGGCGAGATCTTCGATCGAATATATATCGTGATGAGGTGGTGGAGAAATTAGCTCGACACCAGGAGTTGAGTTTCTAACTCTTCCTATGTATTCATCTACCTTGTGCCCAGGTAGCTGTCCTCCTTCACCAGGTTTTGCTCCTTGAGCCATTTTAATTTGTAAGTCTTTAGCACTACTTAAGTAGTTAATTGATACCCCGAATCTTCCCGAGGCCACTTGTTTTACAGCGCTATTCCTGGAGTCTCCATTGTCGTCTAGAACATAACGTGCAGAATCTTCTCCCCCCTCTCCGGTGTTACTTCTCGCCCCTATACGATTCATAGCCACGGCCATGGTTTCATGAGCTTCCCGACTTATTGAGCCCAATGATATGGCTCCTGTCGCAAATCTTTTTACTATTTCTGAAGCGGGCTCTACCTCATTAATAGGGATTTGATTTTTCACTTCTTTGAAATCCAAAAGTCCCCTGATAGTACTGAGCCTTTCACTTTCCTTGTCAACATAATCAGCAAATTGCTCATAGCTATTCCACTCATTAATTTTAACGGCATGTTGCAAAGTTGCGATAGTTTTTGGGTTCCACATGTGGAACTCACCGTCACGTCGCCATTGATATTGTCCTCCGGGTTTAGTCTCCAAATTCCCGTTCGCTCGTGTTGTGTCATACGCTGAACTGTGTCGTGCGATAGCTTCTTGTTCTAATTCAGAAAGGCCTATACCTCCTATACGGGAAGGGGTTGAAGTAAAAAATTCGTCTATTAATTCTTCGTTCAATCCTATGGCTTCAAAGATCTGGGCTCCGCGATAACTTTGAATGGTGGATATGCCCATTTTCGACATGGTTTTCAATATACCCTTGTGGCAGGCCTCCAGATAATTTTTTTCCGCTAGCTCGCAGGATATAGTTTCCAGAAATTCTCCCGCTTCTATCTGGGATCTTAGGGTTTCGAATGCAAGATAGGGATTTACAGCACCGGCGCCAAAACCTATCAGTAGTGAAAAATGCGCTACTTCCCTGGCCTCACCAGTTTCGATTACTAGGCCGACTTTCGTGCGAGTTCCCTCTCTAATTAGATGGTGATGAACACCAGCGGTAGCTAGTAGGCTAGGGATGGGCGCATTTTTATTGTCAACTCCTTGGTCTGAGAGAATTAAAATTGAGAAACCTTCATCTACTGCCGAGGATGCTTCTGATCTGACTCGGTTCATTCCGTTCTGAAGGCCTGATTTCTCATTAGGATCAAATAAAGTTGATATTGTTTTTGATTTGAGTCCCTCAATAGCACATTGTTTTATTTTTTTAAGATCGTCATTGCTGATGACAGGTTTTCGAACAGTAATTTGCCTGCAGTGTTCAGGGGTTTCTCTAAAAAGGTTTCGCTCTTCTCCTATTGTTCCCACAAGGGAGGTAACAAGTTCTTCTCGGATTGCGTCTAACGGCGGATTACTGACCTGTGCGAATAGTTGTTTGAAGTAATTGAATAACACTGGACTTTCATCGGATAGAAAGGCCAATGGGGTATCGTTTCCCATAGACCCTGTTGGTTCATATGCGTTTAATGCCATGGGTTCCATTAACATTCTGAAGTCTTCGAGAGAATATCCAAAAGTGTTCTGCCTAGCTCGGAGCCTTTCCTGGTCGTAACTCTCTGTTTTGCTGGATATTGGAAGGTCTTCTAAATAAACCTTGTTTTGTTCCAACCATTTACCGTATGGTTTCCTGTCTGCTAACCCTTTTTTGAGTTCCTCGTCATTAATAATCTTGCCCTTTTCTGTGTCTAGGAGAAACATTCTTCCTGGATAAATACGTTCCTTAAGAACTATTTTCTCGGGTGGAATATCTATGACCCCAGTTTCTGAGGCCATGACTAGGAGTCCATCTGTGGTTATTAAGTATCTGCATGGCCTTAACCCATTTCTATCTAGCACGGCACATATTTTTTTCCCATCGGTACCAATGACCAGGGCTGGGCCATCCCATGGTTCCATAATACTTGCGTGATATTCGTAGAAGTCTTTTTTGCTTTGATCCATTGGGATATGGTCTCCCCAGGCTTCTGGGATAAGCATCATCATGGAATGCTCAATGGTTCGTCCAGTAGCGATCAGGAGTTCAAGAGCGTTGTCTAAAGATGCTGTATCGCTCTGCCCGTTTTCTATGATTGGGACCAGTTCTTGAGCATCTCTCCCTCGGATGTCTGACTCAAACACTTTTTCCCTTGAGGACATCCAGTTAACATTTCCCCTATGGGTGTTTATCTCCCCGTTATGTATAACGTATCTGTAGGGATGTGCCAATTTCCAACTACCTAAAGTATTTGTGCTAAATCTTGAATGTACTAGTGCGAATGAGGATTCAAAATTGGCATTATCTAGGTCAACATAAAAATCTTGGAGTTGATGCGCCATTACCAGTCCCTTATACACAATTTTGTTGCAGGAAAGGGAACAGATATAAAAGTCTTGGGCTTGATCTAAATTCAGAGTTTCAACAGATTTCTCTATTTTTCTGCGGAGCGCATATAGTGCGAATTCAAAGTTTTCATTACTGAGATTAGAATTGGGGGCAACAAAAAATTGTGTAATCAAAGGGCGGCTGGCATTGGCAAGAACACCTATTTTCGAGGGATCTATGGGCACTTCCCGCCATGCAAATAGAGACATACCTGCTGATTCTACGCAGGATTCTATTGTATTCATGCATTTTCTTGATGCCGTATTTTCGGAAGGCAGAAATGCCATGCCCACGCCATAGTCACCAATTTCGGGAAGGGTAGTTCCAACCTGCTCAAGCTCCATCGCAAAAAAATTATGTGGCATCTGGACAAGTATCCCAGCGCCATCGCCTGTTTCTGGATCGGCTCCCGCAGCTCCTCTGTGACCTAAATGACAAAGTGCCTCTAGCCCCTGGTCGACTATCTCATGGGACTTAATGCCCTTGATATTCGCGACCATTCCAACTCCGCATGCGTCGTGTTCAAACGACGGATCGTAAAGACCTTGTTTTACCGGCTTTGGTAAATCCGGATGGTTATATTTATTCTGCATATGTTTCCTGAACTAATTCCTATCATTCCCGTTCAAAGTATAGGTAGGTATTTGTCTAATTCATACTGTGAGATCTGAGAACTGTAATTTTCCCATTCAATTTTCTTATTTTCAATAAAACTATTAAAAACTTCCTCGCCGAGAGAGTTTTTCACTAAATCGCTCGACTCAGTTACTTGAATAGCCTCCCACAAGTTACCTGGTAACGACTCTATTCCTAACTTCTTACGTTCAGAATGGGTTAAGTAATGAGCGTTTTCCTCAATAGCAGGTGATAAATCATATTTTTTTTCGATTCCTTCCATTCCGGCAGCCAGCATTACGCTGAAAGCGAGGTAAGGGTTACAAGCTGGATCGGGAGCTCTATATTCGATCCTCCGTGAAGATTCTCTTCCAGGCTTAAAAGAAGGTATTCGTATAAGATCGGATCTATTAACTTCCGCCCAAGTAACATAGGTTGGGGCCTCATAGCTTGGCACAAGTCTCTTGTAAGAGTTAACCCATTGGTTTGTAACAAGCGTGATTTCTCGAGCGTGCTTCAGCAATCCAGCGCAAAATTGTCTCGCTGTCTCAGACATGTGATGGATTCCAGTCTCACTGTAGAACACGTTCTCGTCGCCTCTAAAAAGGGACATATTTGTATGCATACCATTGCCATTTATTTCCGCAGAGGGTTTTGGCATGAACGATGCAAAGTAGCCGTGGCTCATAGCAATTTCTTTGACGACTAATTTATAAGTCATGACTGTGTCAGCCATAGTTAGGGCATCAGTGTGACGTAAATCTATTTCATGTTGGCTTGGAGCTGCTTCATGATGACTGGACTCCACGGGTATCCCTAAGTCTTCTAAAGTGAGGACCGTTTCTCTTCTGAGGTCAGTGCCCAAGTCTGGAGTGTTCTGATCAAAGTAACCACTGGAGTCGAGGAAACCGGTTCCTGTCTGGTCTTTGAAATAGAAATATTCAAGTTCTGGAGCTACGTAGTACGTAAATCCTTTGTCGGAAGCCCTTTTTATATTGCGCTTTAAAACTGAACGAGGATCTCCTTCAAAAGGTTTGTCATCAGGGGTGACAATATCGCAGAACATTCTGGCGACAGCGTTTGTGCGGGGCCTCCAAGGAAGAATACTGAAAGTTGTAGGATCTGCTAGAGCATACAAGTCACGCTCATCTTCTCTGGCATAACCTGCTATGGCTGATCCGTCGAATCCCATACCCCTAGTTAGGGCGTTCTCAAGCTCCTCAACTGTAATGGCAAATCCTTTTATGCCTCCTAGTATGTCGGTAAACCAGAGGCGAATGAATTTAACGTCGTTTTCTCGAGCTTCATGAAGTACATATTCAACTGCTTCAGTATTACGTTTTAACATTCCTTGGCCCTCCTCTGAACCGAACAATTAGTTGATCCGGATTTGGTGGTTGACGAAATTACCGGGACTAGCTGTTGCAGGTCGGAGAATGTTCGTAAGCGGTGATTAAATTTCGGTGATTTAAAGGTTAAAAATCGTATCTGTTTGTGAAATAAGTGTCAATTGAAATTTGTGACTAGCGCAGTTGAGGAGTTCACACTCCGTCAGTGAGTGGACGAAGTGTGAACGATGATTCCCCTTTTTTTAGGCATCGAATGAAAGATAAAATTCATATGGATGAGGTCTGAGTCTTACTGGATCTACGTCATTTTCTCTCTTGAAGCTGATCCAGTTTTCTATCACGTCTTCAGTAAATACTCCCCCCTTGAGGAGATATTCATGATCTTCTTCGAGTGCTGCGAGGGCCTCTTCCAAGCTGCTAGGGACCTGAGGGAATGCGGATGTTTCTTCTGCTGAAAGTTCGAATAGGTCTTGTTGGAGTGGTTCTCCGGGATCGTACCCATTTTCTATGCCATCAAGCCCGGCCATTAGCATCGCCGAGAATGTTAGATAGGGGTTACATGTGGGATCAGCTGATCTGAATTCAACTCTTTTAGCTTTCGGGTCATTGAAGTACATGGGTATCCTGCAAGCGGCTGAACGGTTTCTAGCAGAAAGAGCCAATATGGTGGGAGCTTCAAATCCGGGAGTAAGCCTTTTGTAGGAGTTTGTGGTAGGAGCGGCTAGAGCCATTAGAGACTTCCCATGCTTAATGAGGCCTCCAATGTAATGCAACGCCATTTCAGACAACCCAGCGTATCCATCACCAGCAAACAAAGGAACCCCATCTTTCCAAATTGATTGATGAGTGTGCATGCGAGTGCCATTATCGTTAATTAATGGTTTGGGCATAATAGTGACTACTTTTCCGTGTTTCTTTGCAACATTTCTTACCGCATATTTATACATCATGACAGAGTCTGCTGTAGTGAGGAGGGAGTCATATTTCATGTCTATTTCAGCTTGACCACCGGTTGCAACTTCATGGTGTTGGGCTTCAATGGTTAACCCAAAGTCATTCACTAGAGACCTTACCATTTCACTGCGCAGGGTCTGGCCTGTGTCCATTGGAGAGGTGGGGAAGTATCCTTCTTTGTGCCTGGGTCGATAGCCCTTGTTAAGAGTTTCCCCGTCGAGCATGTAGGGCTCGCCTGAATTCCAGATTCCTTCGTCAGAGTCTACTTTATGGAATCCAAAGTTTGATCCGTAATCGAACTGAACCGAATCGAAAATGAAGAATTCCACTTCAGGTCCCCAAAATGATGTATCTCCTATTCCAGTGGATTTCAGGTATTCTTCAGCTTTCTTGGCAATATTCCTTGGGTCTCGGCTATAGCTCTCACTACTTATCGGATCCCTGATATCCGCTATACACGTAACGGTGCCATTGAAGAAAGGATCTACCTTGGCTGTTTGTGGGTCTGGGACAATAAGCATGTCAGATTCATCGATGCTTTGAAATCCTCTTATGCTTGATCCGTCAAAACCAACCCCCTTATTGATCAAGTCATCATCCACTTGGCCAATGGGCACTGAGAAATGCTGCCATGTTCCTGGGAGGTCAGTAAATTTGAGATCAAGGATGTCGCATCCGTTGTCCTTCATCAGCTTTAGTATTTCTGCTGCTTCATTTGCCATCTGGCCATCTCCCGATATTTATTTTTCGTTTTCTAAATTTTCTACGGCACAATGTCCACGGTCAAATATACTTCAACATGAAGGCTGCATTGATTTCATTAAAACCGTCCGGTTGGTAACAAATTCTTACAGCTGTGAAGATTTGACTTTTTTAGGCCACTTATATTTTTGATCACCTATTGATTGTAGAACTTTGACGTTTTTCAACGGGTGTAAGTAGAATTTCACTTAGTTTGTATAAATTAAGGCGTTGAATTTATTAATTTCTCGTGTTGGTAATAGTGAGGAGTGAAAATGGTTAGTCTGAAAGGTGATGTGTTTTACGACTTTGCTTGACCATATGTGTTTAATGCAGCCGTGTGGCTGGATACTGTAAAAAAAGAAATTGGGGATGACCTAGATTTAAATTGGAGAAATTTTTCTTTGCAGCAGATAAATGCCCAGGACCCTGGGGATTGGAAAGTCTGGGATGAGGAAGATTACACTCAGACGAGATCCTTGCTAGCAGCGATTGCAGGTGAAGCTGCGAAAAGGCAAGGAAAAGAGGCATTCAGTAAATTTTTTCTTGCGTTGCTTACAGAAAGACACGGAGGGAATAGGGCCCCCTTAAATGATAATGCAGTGTTTCTAAAAATAGCGGGGGATTCAGGACTTGATACCTTGCAGTTCGATCAAGATTTAAAGGATCCAGCGTTAGTTAAGATAGTTGCAGACGACCATACTGAAGCTACAGAGATTCATGGCGCATTTGGAACTCCTACCTTCATTTTTGATAATGGGCAATCTGCATACATCAAAACATTTATTCCACCTGAAAATGAAGCATTAGAAACTTTCGAAAATTTCTTAGGATTGTTTTCCGAACGCCCCTACATAGGGGAAGTGAAGCGTCCTCAGCCACCCTGGCCAAAAGGTGCCGTATAAAGGCGTTGTTTTCATCGAGATTTTCTCGGTTGTTTAGGTTTTCCAAAAAAACTGATGAATTTATTGCCAGTGAAATAAACTTTGAAGTTGTGGAGTCTAGATTAGGGGTTAAGTTCAAAGATAAAGCCTTGCTAGTTCAGGCGCTAACTCATAGCTCAGCCGTCAATGAGATAGGCGTGGGTCGTTCAGAAAGTAATGAGAGACTTGAGTTTTTAGGTGACGCAGTAATAGGCCTAGTTATCGCTCAGCAATTATTTGAATCAAGGAATCAATTAACCGAAGGGGATCTCACAAATCTTCGTTCCCAAATTGTTAGAGGTTCAACCCTACAAGATGCTGCCAGAAGTCTGTGCCTTAACCGATTCCTAATCCTTGGTAAGGGAGAGCGAAAATCTGGTGGAGCGGATCGTCCTTCGAACCTTGAGGATGCTTTTGAGGCATTAGTAGGCGCAGTGTATTTAGACGCAGGTTTTGAGACCGCTTTCCGGTCCGTAACCGAATGGCTCTCAATTCCAATAAGAGAGGCATTGACTTTAGGGGTGACGAAGGACCCAAAGACAGCTCTACAGCATTTAACACAGACGAAGAGTGGGGAAATTCCAAGATATAGAATTATTGATCAAAGTGGCCCGGATCACTCGTCCCCAATATTTGTGTCAGAAGTGTTTGTTGGCGCAATTTCACTCGGTCAAGGTAAAGGTTTAAGCAAAGCGGCCTCTGAGAGAGCGGCAGCATCAGAAGCCCTGAAAAACTGGAAGAACTGGTAAGTTAAAAACTACCTGAATTGAATGTTGACGGGTCATGTTCAGATGTTTGGTGTAATGGGAGAATTATCGTTGAATGGTTCGTTCTTGGCATAAATTATGTGATGTGAAACTATCTGAAAAATTGTAGTCATGAAAATAAACTTTCTAGTCTATGGTAACCTTGCGCTTGATCACCCAATGGCGTTAGGAAATTGTAGAAAATAGAGTCTAGAAAGACTGATGAAATGGAGATACTCCCCATGGTTAAAGTTAGCGGGAATCATTTAATTGCAAAGACGTTAAAGGAAGAGGGTGTGGATACACTCTTTTATTTAATGGGCGGACCTGACTTCGACATTGTGATGGAATGTCAAGATGTTGGCATAAGGACGATTGATTTTCGCCATGAACAGGCCGCAGCTTTTGCAGCTCATGCATATTCCAGAGTTACAGGGAAGCCGGGTGTATTGACAGCAGCTTCTGGACCGGGAACTTTAAATTTGATAACTGGCGTTTATACAGCTGCCATTGATTGCGCTCCAATGGTGATTTTGGGTGGCGCTAGCCCAGTCCACGAGATTAGCCGAGATGCCTTTCAGGAGGTAGATCAGGTAGGAATCATGCAGCCGCTTTGTAAATACTGGCACCGACCCACTATGGCCTCAAGATATCCAGAAATTGTTAGTACAGCTTACAGACAGGCTCAGTCTGGACGTCCTGGACCTACGTATATCGATTGTGGTGGTGACGTGCTGTATGAAGAGGTAGAAGAATCAGATATTTTTCCACCTACAAGGGCGGAAACTCGAAGCAGACCAGCCGCAGAAAGTGCTGTTGTAGATAAAGCCATGGATTTGATATCGAAGGCTGAAAAGCCATTAATTTTTGCGGGTGGAGGGGCATTCTTTTCAGGTGCCGCTTCTGAACTTGAACGGTTTGTAGACACCACAAACATTCCTTTCTATACAGCTCCAATGTCTAGAGGACTGGTACCGGAGGACCACCGAGTCTCATTTCCTGCTGCGAGATCCACTGCAATGCGGGAAGCTGATGTAGTTTTAGTGGTTGGTACCCGTCTCAACTGGATGATGAATTATGGGCGGCGATTTAATCCAAATGCCAAAATAATTCAAATTGATATTGACGAAGGTGAATTGGGACACAACCAAAATATCGATCTTGGAATATTTGGTGATGCCAAAGCTGTCATGTCTCAATTCAATGATGCGGCCGAGGCAAGTGTGTCTGATTATGCAGGTGCTCTTGAATCTGAATGGATCTTGAGTCTTCAAAACGCTCAAGATGAAAGAGCGGCTCGTAGCGCAGCTATTCTAAATTCTGATCAGGTTCCGATACATCCTTTACGGCTTTGTAATGAAATCACAGAATTCTTAGATAGAGACGCTATAGTGTCCGTGGATGGAAATGAAATACTTCATTTCGGGAGACAATCGATCCCAACCTATTACCCAGGACATCGCCTTAACTCTGGCGTAACAGGCACTATGGGTGTAGGGCTACCATACGGAATAGGCGCTCAGGTAGCCAAACCGGACAAACAAGTTTTAGTTCTGCACGGTGATGGTTCCATGGGAATGAATGCAATGGAGATTGATACTGCAGTTAGACATAATCTACCTGTAGTGACTGTTATTAGTAACAATGCAGGTTGGACTGCAAGGACTCCCGATAAGAGGAAACCTGGTCGAGAGTTGGGATTTACAGCCTATGACGAAATGGCCCAGGCCCTACATGGATATGGTGAAAAAGTAGAAGATCCTGCTGAAATAAAACCGGCTCTAGATCGAGCGTTTTCTAGCGGTAAGGCAGCAGTTGTGAACGTTATAGTTGAACCCACTGCCGCTGGTGTCTCGAGATCCTGGGGTGGGTCTCGCATGGAGTAGCTTTTAGTTTATTGTGTTAACTGGTTCCTGGGGTAGGATACGCTTCTAGTAAATTAAGGACTTGGGTTTGTACCTTAGTCTCGATGTTGGTATCGCCCAAGTTATTTAAGACCTCTAGAATTAATTCGCCGATTTCCTTAACGGCGACTTCCGTCATTCCTCTGCTCGTAACAGCAGGGGTACCAAGACGCATGCCACTGGCTTGTCTTGGTGGAAGCTTGTCGAAAGGAATGGCGTTTCGGTTCACCACTATGTTGGACCTAGCTAGAGAATCTTCGGCTTCTTTACCAGTTGTTCCGAGCGGAGTTAAATCCACAAGCACCATATGATTGTCTGTTCCTGACGATACGAGTCTTAGTCCGCCGTCTTTTAGAGTCTTAGCCAGACTTTTTGCGTTGAATAGAACTTGTTCTTGATATTTTCGGAATTCTGGGGTGGATGCCTCCTTGAACGCTACTGCTTTTGCGGCAATTGTGTGTTCCAGAGGTCCTCCTTGCATATTAGGAAAAACAGCGCTGTTGATTTTTTTTGCTAGACTTTCTTTTGTAAATATCATTCCGCCCCTTGGACCTCTGAGAGTTTTGTGCGTTGTGGTCGTCACAATATCAGCCTCTGCTATTGGAGAAGGATGAAGATTCACTGCAACTAGACCAGCAATATGTGCCATGTCCACCATCAGTTTGGAACCTACTTCGTCACATATCTGTCTAAATTTAGCAAAATCTATAGTCCTTGTGTAGGCAGAAGCTCCGGCTATAATTAACTTGGGGCGATGCTTTTCTGCGAGACGTTTCACCTCGTCAAAATCTATTGTTTCTAGTTCTTGATCGACTCCGTAACTAACGAAGTTGTAAAGTTTGGCGGAAAAATTAACAGGGCTGCCATGTGTTAGGTGACCTCCATGATCCAATCCCATGCCTATTACTGTGTCCCCAGGATTCAAAGCGGCGAAATAAGCAGCCATGTTTGCTTGGGCGCCACTATGTGGTTGAACGTTGGCATATTCGGCTTTGAAAATGGATTTAGCTCTCTCGATAGCTAGTTGTTCTACTACATCGACAAATTCGCAACCTCCGTAATATCGTCTTCCTGGGTAGCCTTCAGCATACTTGTTTGTGAAAATCGAGCCTTGCGCCTCCATTACAGCGGAGCTGGCATAATTTTCTGAAGCTATGAGATTTATATTTGTTGACTGTCTTGTTTTCTCATTCGAAATTGCTTTGGCAATTTCAGAATCCACTTTCTCGAGGTTCATTGGAAGATCCCTTCATGATAATTTATATGTCTTAGTTACTTTGCTGGGTGTATATTTTCCTTAGCACGCTACTGATTCAACAAGTTTTATAGTTATCGATATTTAATTCTATTTTCCAAATGTTTGATGAGCAAATGCCATCTTTTCAGTTGGGTCCGACACCAAAAATATTGGAGAACGAGTAAGATGACTGAGTATCAATTTATATTTTTGGGTAATCTTGCAGGGCTAGGGGCGCTGATATAAAGTATTTTGGTCAGAGTTATTTGGTTACCATTCGGTTGACTAGGTGTCAGATACTGGAAAAGAATCGGATCGAGTCAGCGAAGTCCGCGAGGAATTTTACGTAGTTTTATGATTAGTGGCGTTCTAGAACGATACCAAGATTTTCTTCCAGTTAATTCAAGTACTCCTCTTATTTCCATTGGTGAAGGAGACACTCCACTCGTCAAGTCTTCCCATCTTGGAAACAAAATCGGTTGTAGATCTCTCTTCTTCAAACTAGAAGGTTGTAATCCAACTGGGTCTTTCAAAGATAGAGGGATGGTCGTTGCGGTAGCAAAAGCTCTCGAAAAGGGATTTGACAGTATTGCTTGCGCTTCCACAGGTAACACAAGTGCCTCAGCAGCTGCCTATGGTGCACATTGTGGACTTAGAACTACTTTGATAGTTCCAAAAGGCAATGTAGCTAGAGGTAAATTAGCCCAGGCTGTGGCCTATGGTGCACATATAGCGATGGTAGACGGTAGCTTTGACGATGCTCTGGAGATAGTGCAGGAGTTATGTGACAAGCATCCAATTGAATTGGTAAACTCCATCAATCCTAACCGTATAGAAGGACAGAAAACAGCAGCTTTTGAAATAATTGATGACTTGGGTGATGCGCCAGATGCTCTATTCATTCCTGTCGGTAACGCTGGGAATATCACAGCTTATTGGAAAGGGTTCAAAGAGTTCTTTGACATTGGAAGAAGTAGCGTTCTTCCAGTTTTAAACGGATATCAGGCTTTGGGTGCAGCTCCTATAGTAAATGGTGCTCCTGTTTCAGATCCTAAAACGGTTGCTTCGGCTATTAGGATAGGTAATCCCGCTAGTTGGCAAAGCGCTATCAGAGCACGCGATGAATCAAACGGTGTTATAGCAGCTGTTTCTGACGAGGAAATATTGTCAGCTTATAGATTGGTTGCCGAATATGAAGGAATATTTTGTGAGCCTGCATCGGCGGCCTCTATAGCGGGACTTCTCAAGCAGGTGGAGGATGGATCAGACTACTCTGAAAAGATCATTGTCTGTGTTTTAACGGGAAATGGACTCAAGGATCCAGACGTTGCGAATGAGATTGCTCCAGCATCATTAGGCGAATATAAGGCTGAACTCGAGTCTGTAGAGCAGGCTTTAACCAAACCATGAAGTGTTCTGGATTCCAGCAGGATCCGGCAAATAACCTATCTTTGCAGTCGATTATTTCCGCGGTAAAAAATATGTTGGTAGCTGTTGGAGAGAACCCTGAAAGAGAGGGCTTGAAGAATACTCCGAAGAGAGTTGGAGAATTTTATTTAGATTTTTTTTCCGGATTAAATGAAGATCCCATATTTGAGCTTGAGACTGATTTTGATGAGAATCACTATGAACCGGTTATAGTCACAAACATAGAATTCTTCTCTATTTGTGAACATCATTTGCTTCCTTTCGTAGGTTATGCTCATTTAGGCTACATACCCAATGGCAAAGTTGTAGGGGTAAGTAAGCTTGTCAGGGTTCTCGATATTTTTTCCAAAAGACCTCAGATTCAAGAGAGGCTTGCTGACCAAGTGGTCGACACTATACATAAAGTGCTTGGGTCGAATGCGACTTATCTATTTCTCTCAGCAGAGCATATGTGTATGACCTTGAGAGGGGTAAGAAAATCGGGCAGCCATATTGTCACTTCAACTGAAAGAGGAGACAAGGTTGGGTTAGAGTTAATTAAATCTGGGATTTCAATAGACGCGTTGAAAGGATCCGAATGACTGATTTTTTTGGACAGAAACATCAGCAAGCTGTAAGGACCTGGGAAACTATCCTTCCGAAGTGCTCGATGGATACGATTTTTATGACCCCTGTGTGGCAATCCACTTGGTGGAAAAGATTTTCCCCAGATGGAAATTTGTTTATTGAGGTAGTTAGCGATGGTGACTTGGACCTGGGGGTTATACCACTACAGACCACCCAAGGAGTAGCAAGCTTTATTGGTGATTCAGATCTATATGATTATATGGACTTTCCCGTTGTCTCAGGTAAGGAAGAGTTATTTT
>CAYWYV010000031.1:0-14760 GCA_964462705.1 uncultured Dehalococcoidia bacterium | reverse complement strand
ATGTACATGTAGTCAAGGAACTTGCTCTCAAACGCACAGCCCCAGCCTGGGCGGCTGAACGTGCTGTCCGAAGGAGGAGGCGGCCAGTCGAGTGGGTAGTTAGCAGTCTCAACGCTGCAGTTTTTAACCACAGGCCAGGGCTGCGTGCGGTCCCTCATACGAGGAACAACAACTGCTCCATACTCTTCTGTTAGCAGTGTGGTTCTAACACCAAGCTGCTCCCAGCTTGCTGCAACTGCATCGGCCTGCTCTAAGCAGACGTCACCAGTCTCACAAGCATACTTGTTCAAACTGATCTCAAATCGGACGCCATCAGAACCTACTGGATAACCAGCAAGGTCCAAAAGTCTTCCGGCTTCCTCAAGGTCAGTGTTAATTTCCCATGGCCATTCGTAGTCAGGCTCGACAGCTGGAACATCGTATTCGATCCAGTCCGTACCAGGGCCCAACAATTCGTTATCGCTATACTTTTCGTGATAGCTATTTATGCTGGCCTGATTCACGGTTCTGTTGGGATCCCAACCAGGGAACTTCGGTCCCATGAGCTCCAAGTAAATTGGAGTTCCAAGACCACCCTGCAACACATCTACGATACCTTCGCGATCTATCGCCATGCCAAGCGCCCATCGGACGAGCCTGGCCTGCTCCATATCACTTACGCCATCAGGGTTGTTAGTGTCCTCGTATGGGCACTTGTCACCCCATGGGCATCCTAGGTGTGCATGATCTTCAGCAAATACGGGAGAGAGCCAAGGCTCTATTCCCTCTTCTGTCTTGGCGTTGAGGTCTGTCCAGAGGTTTCCTGGCCAGATCGCGCTGAGGGTCATAGTGTCCTTATCCGACATAGTCGTTATGAACTTTAACCCTTTGCCTTCAAGCTCTCTCAGCTTACCGAAGTCAACTTCTCCGATGTCAGCCTCTCCCGTCTGCATCATAGCCAATCGGCTGGATGTGTCAGGAACCTGAATCACCGTGAACGTCCCTATGTGGGGAGGCTCAATCCAGTGATCGGTAACAGCGTGCACATCACCTCTGTTGTTTGGCAGCCATTCGCCAATTGTCCAAGGACCTGTACCGACGGGTACAAACTTGATGGCTTCTGCTCCCATTTGATCAAACGCCTGCTTGCAGTCAAGCCTAACGGAGGTGTCGTTGATGTCGAACTCACTTAGGGGAACACCCCAGGTAAGTTTGGTAACAACTGGCACGTCAAGCGTATATTCACCTGTAACAACAGCAGGTCCGAATGTTCCACCGAGCTGGGCACCGATAGCGGCACCAAGGCTTGGGTTCACAACGGCATTCTGCCTATCCATGTTCCACGCAACGTCTTCAGCCTTTACGTAGCCAAAGTCTTTCCCTGCAAATTCTTCAGGGGTGTTGCACTTAAGATCATCTCTGATCGTCATGGAAAGTGTGTCACCAGCGCTGTTTAAAGCCCAGGCAGAAGCGGCAAACGGGGAAAGTGGATCCTCTCCGTCGTGGACGAGGAGCTGATCGTAATAACCCATCTGAAGCTCACCTGGGGAACCGCCATATGTCTGCACTTCGAAGTCTCCGAACTGCTCCGACACTTCACGGATAGCCATCGTGATGGTGACATCGCTGGAAGCCTGAGGGGCTGCCGGCGGTGCAGCTGCTGGTGCCGGTGCTGCTGCTGCTGGTGCAGCTGCAGGAGCGGGAGCAGCAGCAGGTGCTGCTTCCTCTTCGGCATCATCGCCACACGCCACGGACACGAGAGCCACCAAGGCGGCCAACATGAACAATAACGTTATATATCTAGATTTATGGACCATAGAGAATTCCTCCTGAGTTCTTCTATCACTCACAATTGCAAGCCATGATAGAGACTCTTGAGCAGATGTCAAGCATATGCGATGCCGATTTGGACTTTTACTGACTGAATTTCCTGATTCGCCAGCTACAACCGAACAGAAAAAAATTTAGAATGGACCATTGAACCCTCAAATCTACTATTGCAAAGCTCTTATCGCTCCAATCCATAAATTTGCTCTTGATAATTGTATTCACGAAACAACACTAAGAAGATCCCTAATTCACTCTCGCTGTGGCGGAGGGCCCACATCATATGGGAGAATGAGCCCTGCGCTCTTTTAGAAGTTTATGAATTAAGCCTATGTTTTGGGCAAAACTAAGACTAGAGCTTTAAGATGGACACAAGTACTTAATTTTAGGAGGAGAATCATGGCTAATTACCTAGACGGTAAGGTGGCTATTGTCACAGGATCTGGTAGAGGAATCGGTGCAGGAGTAGCAAAAGCTCTTGCAAATGAAGGTGCCAAGGTTATCGTTAACGACATTGGTGCAGCCCTCGACGGAGAAGGTCTTTCAAACACACCAGCAGAGCAGGTGGTAGATGAGATAAAAAGTTCTGGGGGAGAAGCTGTTCCGAACTACACAGACATCTCCACTATGGAAGGTGGAGAATCCGTTGTACAAACAGCTGTGGACACCTACGGTCAACTGGACATAGTTGTTACCGTCGCAGGAATTCTTAGAGACCGAATGATTTTTAATATGACGGAAGAAGAATGGGACGATGTGGTTCGGGTACATCTAAAGGGAACTTTCACGGTCTGCAAACACGCAGCAATTCTTTACAGACAACAGAGAAGCGGCAGAATTGTCACCTTCGCTTCTGAATCAGGCCTCTTTGGAAACACAGGTCAAGGCAATTATGCTGCAGCTAAATCAGGAATCGCAGGTTTTACTAAGGTAGCGGCTAAAGACCTAGGACGCTACGGTGTCACTGCCAACTCAATTTGCCCACGGGCAAACACACGCATGACACAGTCCGTCCCAGATGCAGCTCGACAACTTCGAGCGGACAGACCGCAAGACCGGGAAGAAACACCTCAGGAACTGGCCATGCATCCAGAGGACATTGGACCTTTTGTAGCTTACTTATCCAGCGATCAAGCAGCCAGTATCAATGGGCAAACGTTTCTCGTTTACGACGGAGTAATAACAAAACTCTCCCTACCAAGGAGAGTTCGTACTATATTCAAGCAGGGCAGATGGACAACAGAGGAGCTTTTAGAAATGGTTCCTCAGAACCTGACACAGGGCTTAGTCAATCCCTCACCGCCCCAGGCACCACGACAATAAATCAATTTAAGTCGGCGGATAGCCAATAAATTTAGGAGTATGGAAAGATGGGTGATCTTTTAAAAGATAAAGTAGCAGTCGTAACAGGCTCTGGTAGAGGCATTGGAAGGGGTATAGCACTAAAACTTGCGGATGAAGGTGCGAAAGTTGTGGTGAACGACCTAGGGGGAGCTGTAGATGGAACGGGAGACTCAGCCACTCCGGCTGATGAGGTGGTGAATGAGATAAAAGCGGCAGGTGGCGAGGCAGCAGCCAATTACGATTCAGTTACAACTATGGAAGGCGGTGAGAACATCGTAAAAACCGCCTTGGATAATTTCGGAAAGCTAGACATTGTTGTAGCTGTGGCCGGAATTCTCCGTGACCGCATGTTATTCAACATGACGGAGGAAGAATGGGATGCTGTTATAGCGGTCCATTTAAAAGGGACTTTCACGGTTTCAAAAGCAGCGAGCATACTGTTTAGGCAACAGAGGAGTGGCCGAATAATTACCTTTTCATCCACTTCCGGTCTTTACGGAAACTCGGGCCAGGCTAACTATGGAGCTGCCAAAGATGGAATTGCAGGATTTACAAGAGCGGTAGCAAGGGATTTGGGAAGGTACGGAGTCACTGTTAACAGTATTTCTCCAGGGGCAAACTCCCGTATGACCGAGACAGTTCCTCAAGCAGCGAGGGATATAAGAGCATCAAGTGGAATCCAGGCCAACCAAGCAGTAACTCCTCTAGAATTGAATCGTGACCCAGAAGACGTTGCACCAATGGTAGCTTGGCTGGCATCCGAGGAAGCAAGCGAAGTCAATGGTCATGTATTCCACTGCCAGGGTGGACAAATCTCCTTGATGAGCAACCCAACAGAAGAGCGAACCCTCCGTAAAAAAGGAAGGTGGACTGTTGAGGAAATAGACGCCATGTTCTCAGGTACCATCGGTATGGACATGGCAAATCCCGCTCCACCTCAAGCTCCTAGAGAGTAGGGGACGGGAGAGGAAAATTAAATATGGCCGTCATCAGGTTAGCCGATCCTAAAAGAGACGCTCGCCAGGTGGCGGCTATTTACTATCCCTACGTAATAAATACACCTATCACCTTCGAATCTGAACCTCCGGACGGAAATGAAATGTCCTCTCGCATGGAGAACGTTTTAACTTCCTACCCGTGGATCGTGTGTGTCCACGATGATGAAGTAATGGGTTACGCTTATGGAAGCCAGTTCCGCACTCGGGAGGCATATGATTGGTCCGTAGAAACTACAGTCTATGTAAGGGAGGCAGCCCATGGACTGGGTATTGGATCTGCCTTATACACAAGTCTGCTTGAGTGTCTTAGGTTGCAAGGATATGTGTCAGCTGTTGGTGTTATAGCACTGCCCAACCATAAAAGCGTTGTACTCCACGAAAAACTGGGTTTTAAACGAGATGGGATATTACCCTCTGCAGGGTATAAAAACGGTACCTGGTACGACGTCGGGATGTGGTGGAAACAACTTGACAAGCCGCCGGAGAAACCAGCGACCCCGTTAAAAATATCTGATCTTAGCAAGAGTGACCGTGACAATTTGGCTACGGCTCTGTTGCAAGGCGAAGTCAAATTAAAAATGTAGCCCTACCATTACTTCTGTCCGACTACTCCGTCACTATCGTTATGGACTCAATGACATCAGCATAGCCTCCAACAGATGGGTCGCGGGGCACAATTGACTGAAGTATTTCCATCCCTTCTGTCACCTTTCCAAACACTGAATGACAGGAAACGCCCTGAGCGGAGCAATCTTTAGGAGATGTGTCTGCATTCAAACCATCAAGAAAAGAAGTATCTTTGTAAGTTATAAAAAACTGGCTTCCGTTAGTAGCATTACCATTACGTAAACCAGAATTAGCCATTGAAAGTACCCCTGCTCCATCATGACGTGCATCAGGATGAAATTCGTTCTGGAATAAGTATCCGGGTCCGCCTGAACCTGTTCCTGTGGGATCACCAGTCTGTGCCATAAAATCAGGAATGACCCTGTGGAAAGAGACTCCATCATAAAATCCCTCTTCAGAAAGGAAGACAAAATTATTAACTGTCACAGGGGCCAATTTTTCATAGAGATCAACAAGGATCTCGCCTTTTTCATAGACTTTAATGATCGCCCTGTAGTCCTTATCTTTCGATAAAGTCATTTCTGGCTGAGAATCCCATTGCTTTTTACCTGGGGACGGAGGTAGGGGTGGTACCAATATTTCAGCTTGCTTCCCGAAATCCCAAGCAGAAATAACTACGTCAACATCTATCAAGAGATCCGGATTTTCCTTACCTGTTGTTTGACCAGTCACAGTTAGCCTGACAATTCTCCCAGTTTCAGCTTCAATCCAAAAATCGGACTTTAAATCACCTTCTGTCCCGACAAGAACTCCTATAAAACTGCCCACATGGTCACCATCCAATTTGGCATTCATGTGGTGAGTCTCCACTCCACCCATAGTTTCAGAGCCAACCATAGAGGCTTCTTTAAGAGAATTCCTGGCTGAAACAATCATGTCTGGAGCATTTATCACATCCTGACCTTCAGGAAGTTCTCGCCATATATCCGATATGTCTGGCTCTTTGGCAAATGTTCTATCTTCAATTCCACGAATATTCATGGGGATACTTCCATCGATTTTGAGACTGGCATCATAGTTATGCCCATCAGATATACCATTTAACAAAACCACAAACTGCTGCTGCTGAGTTTCCAGTGAGGCAACCACCTTGATATCGACTTGAGTTTGGTATGTATACCCTTCGGTTAACGCCTTATCCATCAATTTAATAAAAGCGGGAACGGTAACGGCTGGAACCCTGCTAGCGGTTACAGTTGGGCTTTCAGATGGGACACTTTGCACAGGCTCTGGCGTTTCTTTGAGAATTGGAGTACCAACAGGCGAAGGCTCAGAAGAACCCTGAGGAGATAGTTGTTTAGGAATTGAGATAGGAGTACCAATACTAACTACTTCATCCGACTTCGTACTATGAAGCGATTCGTCTTTATCACCGCAAGCCATAATGGCGATTAGAGACAGAACGACAATAATCAACATACGTATATTGAGAGAAAGATATGAGTGGTACATAGCCTTCACACTCTATACAGTAAAAAGATATGGTTCAATTAAATTTCAACTCAAATAATTATTTAACTATGCCTCCACAATATCTGAGTTAATGCCATTCCAATGGGCCAAATACAATATTCCTAACCGATCTGACCGGTATCCAGAATTTCCATCTGGGTTAAAAAATGTGGTTTCAAAATAATCAACTAAGGAGAGAATATGAGCATTATTGAGACCATTGCGGGCAATGGTAATCAAGGATATTCAGGGGACGGTGGAAAAGCCATTAATGCCGAAATGGACAACCCGTTCCACGTAGATATCGACACAACTAGAAGATATCTGTATTTTGCTGATTGTTTTAACTACCGCGTGAGAAGAGTAGACCTGTCTCAAGGCACAATCGAAAACTTTGCCGGGACAGGAATGAAGGGACATTCAGGCGATGGTGGGGCAGCCTTAGAAGCTGATATAGAGGAAATATATGCCATCCAAGTTGATAAAAACGGCGACGTGTATATATGCCAGAGATTTAACCCGACAATACGAAAAATCGATGCCAAAACCGGAACAATAACGACAGTCGCTGGAACTGGACATACAGGGTCAGGGAAAGACGACATACCTGCAACTGAGTCCGCCATGATCGAACCGAATGACTGCGTTTTAGACGGTAAAGGGGGATTACTTATTGCAGATGTTCAGGATCAGAAAATAAGAAGGCTGGATCTTGAAACCGGTTTAATCCATGCTTTCGCAGGAACCGGGGCAATGGAGCATAGTGGTGACGGAGAAATGGCAACTACCGCCGGCATATTTGGAGCAAGAGCCGTTTGCGTCGATAAAATAGGTAACACGTACCTCTGCGAAAGAGGCGGGAATACGATCCGACAAATAGATGCTAGTGGAATAATAACTACGATTGCTGGCACAGGTGACAAGGGTTACACGGGAGATGGAAATCCATCGATCACTGCGACCCTCAACGGCCCAAAAGCCATACGCTGTGACAATGACGGAAATATCGTAGTTGTGGACACCGAAAATCACAGCATACGTCTAATTTCAGTAAATGATGGTCTTATCAACACTATCGGTGGTGGAGTGGAAGGCCCACACGGTGATGGTAGCGAACCATTAAAGGCAGGAATGGCTCGACCTCACGGGGTTGTTGTAGGACCAGACAACGAAATTTACATCGCTGACAGTGAAAATCACCGGATTCGTATAATCAAACAAAACTAGTTATCGTTGGTTGATCCAACAGTAGATAAATAGAGTCGACTAATGGAAAGGAAATAATTTATGGTTGATGATTTTTATGGAATGCACTGGATGCTGGCAACTCCATTCATGGAAAATGAACAGGTTGATTACGAATCAATTCCGAACATCATAAAAAAAGCCCAGGAGACAGGTTGCACAGGGGTTGTGGGACTCGGTGTGATGGGTGAGGTGGCAAGGCTAACCGATTATGAGAGATCGCGTATAGCAGAGGAAATAATATCCTCTTCTGATGGACTTCCAGTCACCCTTGGTACAACTGCAAATTCCACTATTGCGGCCATTCACTACAGCAAGGAAGCCGAGAGATTGGGAGCCTCAGCTGTAATGGTATCTGCTCCAACTATGGCTAAGGCCAACCTTGCGACATTATTTTCTCACTACGACAGGCTGGCAAAAGAAATATCAATTCCAATAGTAATGCAGGACTACCCACAGACATCGGGAGTCGATATGCCGGTGGATTTCATCACAAGGGTGGCTAATGAAATTCCACAGGTTAAATATCTAAAACTTGAGGATCCACCAACACCGACAAAGATAAGCTCGATCAAATCCAGGATTGGAGACCGATTAGGAATTTTTGGAGGGCTTGGAGGAGTTTTCTTACTTGATGAGTTACGCAGAGGATCTATAGGAGCAATGACGGGCTTCGCCTACCCAGAGGTGCTCGTGGATATTTGCAAACACATGAAGATCGGAGACATTTCCGAAGCTGAGGAGCTCTTTTACAAACATCTTCCCTTGATACAGTTCTAACAACAGGATGGAATTGGGCTCGCAATACGAAAGTCCGGGTTGCACAACAGAGTACTAATAAAATTCCCGACGGTACGTGCACCGGCCGGTCAGCTGGCACACGACACCCGTAGCGAGCTAGAAGCCATAATTAAGCGTGTAGGCCTCAAGTAAAAGAACGCCTCAGTCGAACCTATTCAAAAATAAATGCACATTTTATGTTTGAAATACGGTAAGTGAAAACTACTCAACAGAGCTTATGGGATTGACCGTTACCCTATTCATGGGAACATCACCTGTATTCTGGAATTGATGCTCAACACCACCAGGAACATGAACACAATCACCCTGACGGATAGCGTATTCTTTTCCACCAAAAAGTAGAACTCCGCTTCCCTCTGTGATAAATGCTTGGTGCTCCCATGGATGAGTATGAAATGGGGATGATTCCCCAGGAGCATGTTGCACGTAAAGCATTACGTAATTGGGAACTCCATCCTCTTTACCTAAAACAGGATTTTCATTATCTCTATAGTTTTTTATTACCGGCTCCATTATTCACCTCACCTGACATTAATTTGTTTTGACCATGGACTCACCGCCTGTAGTAAATTCGCTTGAAGGCATCCGCCTGGGGCATACCATGTCCTTTACCTCTTTCACCTCTCCACTCAATCATACGATCATAAACCTCCTGGAAGCTCTGCCCACTCATCTGCGATTTATGACTCGTTAGTGCCTTAATTGACGTTTTCATATGATCGCTAATATCAATCCATAAATCGGGCTCTGGATGGCCCATAATCCATGCTTCGGCAACTTTGTGAGGCTCAAACCCTTCCTCCAGCAACTCCGGAAAGGTCATATGATCTCTAGCCGTGGGAAATATAGCAGCCAAGGTGTTTTCCCCTGCCGCGATATGGTCTGGATGACCTGAACCAAACCCACCATCCAAGATACGCATTGGGTACTGGCATATAACTATGTCGGGCTTCTGTCGACGAATCTCTCTTGCAATATCCTTTCTTATATCAAGGCTAGGAGTTAAATAACTGTCAGGATAACCAAGAAATGTAACATTCGAGAGACCCAGAGCTTTTCCGGCTTCCTGTTGCTCTTTTTTCCGTATACCTGAGAGTTTTTCCTCCGTCATTCCTGGTTCGCTACTGCCTTTACTTCCATCTGTGCACAAAACATATGCAAAATCCCACCCTTCAGAAACTAGGCGTGCAACGGTACCGGAGCAACCATACTCAGCATCGTCCGCGTGGGCAACAACGACAAGTCCTCGTCTATATTCTTCAGGCCAATCACTGGAGTGTGCCAAGTAAATCTCCTCTTAGTTTTATTGCAAACAACGTCTGAAAAACATTATTTTTCTGAATTGAGTAACTCGTTAAAAGCAAAGTGCGTCAGTCATACAAGACTTAATAGGTTACCAGATACGATAGCGTCGGTCGCCCGTTGAATAGCAGCCATGAGCGGGGCAGGATATACACCCAAAACAATCATTACACCGAACAATCCTCCCAAAACCACTTTCGTGGGAAAAGAAACTGAAATTGGTGAGCCGTCTTCCGAACTTTCTATATATAACTGTCGGGCTACCATCAAGTAATAGTAAAGAGATATTAGACTCATGACTATGGCCAGACCCACTAACCACAAAAGACCCTGGCCGCCGACCGCGTTAAATAGGTAAAACTTACTCGCAAATCCCACAAAAATCGGAAGACCTGCCATTGAAAAAAGAGAGCTAACCAGCACCAAAGAAACCAGTGGTTGCCTTTTTGAAAGACCAGCAAGACCAGATATGTCATCCCTACCAGTCTTGTTGTACACGACTATTACACAAAGGAACGCTGCCATACTAGTGAACCCGTACGAAACCATGTGAAATAGAAGTCCATTGGAAACCAAATTAGAGAACTTCTCAGTTGTGGTCCCATCACCCACAACCGGAACAAGAGCAGCCAGGCCCATTAAAAGATAACCCATATGCCCAATACTTGAATATGCCAGAAGCCGCTTCATATTCTTTTGAACAAGGGCCAGCAAATTCCCAACTACCATGGTACTTGCAGCAATTACTATGATTATAGGTTGCCACTCTCCGAATACTGTAAAAAATCCCTCGGCAAATAATCTCATTGCCAGTGCTAATGCAGCAGCCTTAGATGCCACTGATAACCACGCAGTGATAGGCAGTGGAGCTCCCTCATAGACGTCCGGAGCCCACATATGAAAGGGTACCGCGGCTAACTTGAATCCCAGACCACTCACTATCAAAACGAATCCCACAGCTAACCCAGGATATATCGATGGAAGGGCACTAAAAGCAACGGACATTTCGTCAAATCTCGTGGTCCCTAAAATTCCATATATTTGACTGATTCCAAAAAGTATTAGAGCCGAGGAAAAAGCCCCAAGGAGAATATATTTAACAGCAGCTTCATTAGATTTTGCATTGTATCTTTCATAACCAACCAGAACATATAGTCCGAAGCTTAGCAATTCCAGATTGATATAAGCAGTGAGTAGCTCCGCAGAGGATGCTAGAAGCATCGCCCCCAGTAGAGTAAAAAGAAGAATCCCATAATACTCACCCGGATATTTTAGTTTGGACTCAACATATTCTCTGGAAATGACTACAGCCACAGCAGCTATAACGAGGAAAAATATTCTGAAAAATTTAGTGAATTCATCAAATTCAAGCAATCCATCATAAAGTTGACCTTCGGACTCAACGAACAAACTGATAACGAGAATGGCCACCACACCAACGAACCCAACCCATGCGAGGTACTGCTTCCAATTTTCTTTCAAAAATAAGTCTAAGGCGAGAATGAAGAACGCAAGCCCGGCCACAAGAAACTCGGGAATTAAGAGAGAAAAATCGTTCATCTCGCCCCCGGTATCATCGCAAGTATGGGGTTCACTCCGCTTTCTATAACCTCAATGTATGGGAAAGGCCAAAGACCAACCGAAAATATAATAGCTACCAATATCCCAGCTGCCAGTAGTTCCCGGGATCCGGAGTCTGTCTGACTTTCCCACATTGCCGGGGTCGGGCCAAAGAAAACCTTGGAAAGTAACCTCAAAATGTAAATTGCAGTTAGAGCAGCCCCCACCACTGCTAGACTTCCCAGGACTGTGCCCAAGATTCCATAACTTTGGAATACTCCTAAGAAAACAAGAAGTTCCGCCACAAATCCGCTCATTCCTGGAAGTCCTAGGGATGTTAAGCCGGCGACGGTGAACAAGACAGATATCACACCCATTCTTTTTGCCATTCCTTCCAAAACAAGCGTGTCTCTTGTGTGGGTCCTGTCGTAAATCATTCCAGCAACCGCAAAAAATAGCGCTGTCATTATGCCGTGCGAAAACATCTGCAATACCGCCCCACTCATCCCCAAAACATTTAATGTGGCTATACCCATTAATACATAGCCCATGTGACTTACAGATGAATATCCAATAACGTATTTCAGATCCGTCTGTCCCATCGCCGATACTGCACCATATATAACATTCACAGCACCAAGAACTATCAGGAGAGGCATCCATGTTTCAGCCCCTATAGGCATGAGTACAAGACCAACCCTGATAATCCCAAAGGCTCCCAGTTTCATTAACACGCCGGCATGCACCATACTTACCGCTGTTGGGGCAGCAACGTGGCCATCAGGGGACCAAGTATGAAACGGCCAGAGACCCGCTAAAATCCCAAACCCAACCATGAGCATAGGAAAGAAAATGTTCTGAAAGGTCGGAGAAAACGCGCTATTAGATACTTCCTGAATTTCAAGAATACTAAATGTGCCTATACCGGCCTGGAAGAAAATAGCTATTATGGCTATCCAAATTAAGACACTCCCAGCCACTAATACGAGGGTAAGTTTCATTGCACTATATTCTTTAGTTCTAGCGAAACCCTTAAACTGACTGGTGCTACCCCACTTCCCAATGAGCAAGTACATTGGAAGTACCGAAAGTTCGTAGAATAAGAAGAAAAAGAATAGATCGAAGGTAATAAAAACCCCGAAGACCCCGGCCAGCAAGACGAAGTAGAGAATAAAAAAATCTTTTGTAGCTTCCGATACGTTCAAAGAAATTAGTGTGCCAGTCAACATCACAATTCCAGTAAGCAAAACCATGGTAGCCCCAACCCCATCAACCCCTAAAGATAAAGTGATCGCATTGTCTCCAGCACCCCATGGCCCAGGAAGAGGCAACCACCTATAAATTTTCTGAAATTGAACGGCTCCTGCAGTTTCGTCAAATGACACGAAAATATAAATCGCCAAAACAGCTACGACAAAGGAGACTGTAACAGCTACGACTTTAACGACTTTCAGGGCACCCGCGGGAACAAAAAGTAAGATTAACGCACCCAACATAGGCAATCCGAGCAGGCATAAAAGGACAAATGAATCCATTCCTTCTAACACTTCTAAAACACCCACCAAACTATTACCGCTAAAAATACCCCGAATGCCATAGCAGTACCATAGTTATATATCTTGCCCGTCTGAATTAATCTAACTTTTAAAGCTGATAACAAGACAGATTTCGCTGATCCATCAATACCGGTATCGTTTATCACGATGCGGTCAAATGTTGCTACAAGTCTTCCTGATTCGAGAACTATCCTGTCAATAACAAACTGGTAGATAGCATCTATCCAAAATCCCTTTAATGCCCCTTTGTACATAAATCCTAGGCGCAATGCCATTGATTTATGAGATAGGCGTGACTTGCCGTAATAAAGCCAACCCACTACCACCCCAAAAATGGCGATTAAGAGGGAAACTACTATCAACCAGGGAATTACGTGAAACTTGCTTTCTTGTTCGACAAAAGAAGTAAATCCCTTAAATTCTCCCATTGGAATCGCAACCATCCCAAGAAAAATCGCAACGATCGTAAGCATTACCACAGGAAAAAGCATAAGAACGGGCGACTCGTGGGCATTCTTAGCAGCATCAGTCCGAGAAGTTCCAGTAAAAGTAATGAGAAAAAGTCTAGCTATATAGAGAGCACTGACAAATCCCCCCGCTAATGTCACTATCAAAAACCCTAATCCCATTTCTTGGTAGACAGAGCTGAGTATCTCATCTTTACTGAAGAATCCAGATAATGGCGCTATTCCTGCTAAAGATAATGACCCAATTAGAAAAATTCCTGCTGTTATTGGCATTTTGCTTTTGAGTCCCCCCAACCTCCAGCAGTCTGTCTCATCGCTCGTGCTGTGCATGACGTTTCCGGCTCCCAAGAAAAGAAGTGCTTTACTTATGCCATGCACTACAAGATGAAATAACGCAGCACCCACAGCTCCAGTCCCAATGGATAACATCATCAAGCCCAGATGACTAATCGTTGAATAAGCCAAAATACGTTTCATATCTGTCATCACCAAGGCAATAAAACCAGCAAAAATGAATGTAAATAGGCCTGTTATCACAACGATAAGCTGCATTTCTGGAACTAGAGCAAACAAAGGCATCATCCTTGCTACCAGGTAAACACCAGCCGCGACCATAGTGGCAGCGTGAATCAACGCTGACACAGGAGTAGGACCTTCCATCGCATCTGGAAGCCAAACATGAAGCGGAAACTGACCGGATTTACCCATAGCTCCAAGGAAAATCAGCAAGGAAGACCACATAATCGTCGAATCAGATATCCCACCATTTTGTGCTACGTGAATGATAGAAGAAATATGAAAAGTACCAGTAGCCTTGAATAGAATTATTATCCCGATCAGGAGACCCACATCCCCGATCCTTGTTGTTATAAAAGCTTTCTTGGCGGCTTCTGCTGCAGAACGCCTATCGAACCAAAAACCAATTAAAAGATAAGAACCCAGCCCCACAAGTTCCCAGGCAAAATAAAGAAATAGAAGATTATCCGCCAGTACTACCAGCAACATAGAACCGGCAAAAAGGGCATGTAAAGAAAAATACCATCCATAACGGCTATCCCCTTTCATATACTGCAGGGAATAGACTTGAACCAAAAGGGCAACAAAAGTTATTAAGCCCAACATTACTACCGATATTCTATCTACCAGAAATCCCCAAGTGATTTTCCAAAATCCTATGTTTATCCATTCAATATCGACGTGCAAAGGAACAGAACCACCCGATAAGAAATCCGACAATACAAACCAGAACAAAATAAAGCCTGCTGCAATGGCGGCTATCGGTATAAAAGAACCCTTACCGGGTAGAAACCTACCCAAGAATAAGGTTATTGGAAAGGCAAGGACAGAAAGTGCTGGGATCAGCCACGCCGCATTAGAACCTGCAAAAATATCAATGCTCATTGCACTCACCCCTTGAGCAAATCTATTTCATCAACATTGACACTACGGCGCTCTCTATAAAGTCTGAGAATAATCGCTATGGCCAGTGCAAGTTCCGCCGCCGCAATGGTAATAACAAAAACTATAATCACTTGACCTAGAGAGGTATGTGATCCACCAAACGACCCAAACGCCGAGTAACCAATAAGATTTATATTTACG
>CAYWYV010000030.1:0-15024 GCA_964462705.1 uncultured Dehalococcoidia bacterium | reverse complement strand
AACTCTATGCTCAGCAATAGAAGTAAACATAAGTTCTCCTAATACGTCAGGATTAAGAATTTTTCAGGAAAAACCACACCTACTGAAACTCTTAGAGTCTCTCAACCAGAACAAGAAAGTACCAATTTTTGTTAAATTTCCACCTTTTATTGAATCACAGGATAAATCTATGACGACTGAGATCAGGCACCTAATTGAGGCCTGCTTAAAATCTGAAGTAGACGCCATAACAGTGGCCAATACAATTCCTGTAGAAGACAAAAGGCTAGCAGTTGGAAAAGGTGGCCTCAGTGGATCAAAGTTATTTGAGAATACGCTGAGTATGATAAATATAATAAAGAGTGAATACGGAGATAAAATTGACGTGAATGCATGTGGAGGCATTTCCACAGGTGATCAGGTATATCAATTAATTCAAGCCGGGGCGAGCTCAATCCAACTTTACACTTCCTTAGTTTACGAAGGACCAGGACTTGTAAAAGATATTAAAACTGATCTGGCTAGACTATTAAAATCCCCATAGAAGTGCATCCACTTCTTCACGCATCGGCATTGACACCTGAGCGCCACGACGTTCCACACAAATGGAACCAGCAACACTTGCGAATCGTACTGCCTCAGAAAGTGTCATGCCCTCGCCGATGCCAACAGCCAACGCCCCGCTAAATGCGTCACCAGCAGCTACTGTATCTACAGAAACTACTGAACGGGCCGGTTGCATGTGTGTTTCCCCTTCGGCCACGAACACTACCCCTTTCTCACCCAGAGTGATAACAGGAGAAGCTGAAAAAGTTTCATTTATCCTTACGCTTAGATCAAACACAGATTGAATATCATCAACCATAACCTCGCTCTCATCGATAAAAGGAACAATTTCATGTTCATTCGGAGTTATAAATGTAGCAATATGAGCAAGATCAACCGCGTCCCCTTTCACAGGAGCAGGATCCCATATTACTACTGAGTCATTTTTTCTAGCCACCTCAGCAGCGATAAGGTTGTATCTATGTGGAATTTCATTCTGTAATAACAAAACATCAGCACCGACAACGCCTTGGCGAATAGATTCCTCATAAGCAGCAGACTCATCCATATTCGCCCCGTAGACAGCGATTATAGAATTCAAACCTGAATCCTCAACTCCTATCAAAGCAACTCCTGTGTGAGTGCCATGTGAGATTGAAACGTTCTCAACTGATACTTCCTCAGCCCGCAAAAATTTGAGCAATTCAGTGCCGTATATATCATCACCAACTTGCCCTATCATCGATACGGAGGCTCCTAGGCGTTTAGCTGCCACTGCTTGATTTGCGCCTTTCCCTCCGGGGGTGGTCTCAAAGGAGGAACCCGCAACAGTTTCCCCAACTCTAGGAAGAGTGGGAACATGTGTTACTAGGTCCATATTCAAGCTACCAAGCACCGCAATTTCCAAAACGTTATCCTCCAATCAAATTTTGCCTTAGCAACTCAGAAAGATAAATCGCAACACCATCCCGTTCAACAGGAGGAGCAATCTCCGATGATATAGCCAATGCTTCCGGCTCTCCCCCTTCAATAGCCACTCCCCTCCCAGCCCATCTGATCATTTCCAAATCATTAAGCCCATTTCCAAATGCAACCACCTCTTTGGAATGAATATCCATCTGCTGACAAAGCCAATTTAACGCTTTTTCTTTACCTGCTTTCGGACTTAAAATTTCACAAAAATGATGAAGCGAACGAGTCGCGTATAATTCCTGGGAATAAAGAGTTTTAACGCTTCGTTCCACTTTGATAATCTCGTCAGACGAACCAACAGCTAATACCCTATAAGTGGTTCCTTCATGAGCTAAAAGGGATTCGGTTTCCACCACTCTTACACCATTTCGTTCCCCATATGAAGAGGCCCAAGGTGTCAAGGAGTCAACCAAAATGAAGTCGTCTACGTAAACGACTCGCTCCACTGGATGGTTGGCCAGAAATTCAACGGCTAATTCGACCTCCTTCTCTTCCATAGGGGACTCCCAAATAAGTTGATCTCTCTTTCTGGAGGAAACCATTGCACCTTGAAAAGAGACAACAAAGTCGACCATAGGAAAATGGTCTAAGTATTGGTAAGCAGAAAGCCTACTCCTTCCGGTCGCTGCCACTATTAAAGCACCCCTTTGATAGCACTTATCTAGGGTCTCTAAAACAAAATCTGAAGGCTCGAGAGTATCCCCACGAAGGGTCCCGTCAATGTCCAAGGCTATTAGGCTATAAGTTTGAGTCATTTTAGATAGAATACTAGTTCGCATTTGCTGACGTGCAGTCAAGATACGTTCAAAGTTGATTATGAAATTCTGGAGCTTATATAAATGAAGTGGTCTCCGAGAACTATCGTCTGGGCAATTACCATTCCAGTTGTAGTCTACCTCATGGTAAATGCATTCAATTCCCCAAACTAAATATTGGAGAACAATATGGGTACAAGAAAAAAGATCCTTGTCACTGGATTAGCCGGTAAGATTGGCGGCATTATTCGTAAAAACCTCTCACAAAAATACCTTATATCTGGATTAGATCTTCGAGAGGTAAACGACTACGACACCACGGTTGCTAATCTATCGGACATCAAAGACATAATTCCAGCATTTGAGGATATACACACTGTAGTTCACTTAGCAGCAGACCCAAACCACCAAGGGGGATGGGAGACGAACTTAGAAAATAACATTATAGGGACACGAAATGTATATGAAGCTTCTCGTCTTGCAGGTGTTAAAAGAATAATCTTCGCCAGTAGTAACCATGCATTAGGGTTTTATCCCCTTAAAGATAATCCTTATAAACAAATTTATGACGGAGATTTTTCCTCCGTCCGACAGCCAGTAGCGCCTCTCGATACAAGTCTTATACGTCCTGACGGTTACTACGGAGTGAGCAAAGCGTTCGGAGAAGCCTTGGGAAGTTATTTCCACGACGAATATGGAATTTCCGTAATCTGTATAAGAATTGGTTGGGTTATGGAGCCAGATAATCCAACCTTCGCTCCATCAGCTCTCTCGTTATGGATGAGCCACCGAGATACCTCAAAGGCAATAGAAAAATCTATAGACGCCCCTGAGGGAGTAGGATACGCAGTAATCTATGGAATGTCGCAAAATACTTATGGGATCTGGGACATGGCACCCGGAAGACATATCGTAGGTTTTGACCCTCTGGACGATGCCGGCACAGAATGGAAGCAGATCGAAGGAAGATCTTCACAAATGACCTCTGGTGACCCGCAAAAGTAAAGAATTAACTCTGCATTAAATCAATAAATAGGAGTTCCCATGAAAATTGTGAGTAGTGAAACTGGAGTGGTTAGCATCCCTAGAGAAGAAGGCCCTTTGACCGGAGGCATGGGAAACAATGCTGAATTTGTAACGATAAAGATCAGGACTGAAGATGGCGTAGAAGGAATAGGTTATTCCGGATTTGCCAGTTCAGTCATGTTGAAGGCATTGAAAGAGAGTGTGGATGCTCTTTTGGGTCAAATCGTTGGGAAGGACCCCCGATGTGTTGAAAACATTAACAATTGGCTGCGGGAACTCGCTGGGGGAGGGGCACCGTCAGGCCTTGTTACAAGGGCAATATCGGGAATTGACGTTGCACTTTGGGATATTAAGGGAAAATCAGCTGGAGAACCTATTCACCGTCTTTTGGGAGGATATAGGGATAAAGTGCCAACCTACGCAAGTGGTTTTCTGTGGCGAACCTATGACTTAGATCAATTGGCTGAGACCTCCAGTAATTTAGTCAAACAGGGTTTCAAAGCTATGAAATTCAGAATGGGAGCGGAAAAATCCGCTGCCAAAGAGATAGCACGAATGAAAGTTATGAGAGAGGCTGTTGGTCCAGACGTGACCATAATGCTAGATATTAACCAAGGTTGGGATGTGAACACCGCTATCTCAATAGGGAGACAACTGTGCGAATACGACCTATATTGGTTGGAAGATCCCGTTAACCATCAGGATTTCGCTGGTCTTGCACGTATAGCAGACTCATTGGATACTCCGATTGCCGCTGGAGAATACCACTATGGTTTGGAGGCGTTTCGAACAATGCTGGAATTAAGATCAATCGACATCGCTATGGTGGACCTCTTAAGAGTAGGTGGAATAACACAATGGATGAAGGCCGCCCACACGGCAGAGGCATACAACATCCCCGTCGTTAGTCATTTAGCTACCGAAGTATTAGCTCATGGAGTAGCCGCTAGTCCAAATGGAACCTGGGTTGAGCATATGCCTTGGACTTTCGGAATGTTCACTGAAGAGCCAAAAGTTGTGGATGGCATGATCGAAATGTCGAATTCTCCTGGCCTGGGCATAGAATTCGACGAAGATAAATTAAAAATGTTTCAACACCAAGGTTGATATGGTCATAGAGAACTTTTTCTATCGGGACAATAAGGCCTTTATGGTATTATTTTTTCGCAAATTTGATCTTGATATCGACGAAAATTCCGCTAAGGAGTTAGCGCTTTGACAACAACAACATCGGATGAATATTCAGTAATAGGTAAACGGCCCATCAGGCATGATGGGGTGGATAAAGTGACAGGGAAAGCTCTCTACGGAGCAGACATGAATCTTCCTGGAATGCTTTACGGGAAGATGCTGCGCAGCCCGCATGCACATGCTCGAATTAAGTCGATCGACGTTTCCAAGGCATTAAGCCACCCCGGAATAAGGGCCGTAGTAACTTCAGATGATCTTGTGCCACTACCGGATAAAAATGCCGAAGTCGGAGAAGACCTTTATGCAAACATGAAATATGTTCGTGATCGAATCCTGGCCTCAGACAAAGCATTGTTCAAGGGTCACCCAATAGCAGCTGTTGCGGCTTCCAGCCTGCATGAGGCTGAGGAACTACTCTCTTTGATTGAAGTAGAGTATGAAATTCTAGAGTCTGTAACAGATGTTGAAGCTGCGATAGAGAAAGATGCTCCTGTTTTGCATGATTCTATTGCTTCATTTTCTCTCGGCGAAAATAATTTCGAAAGCTCTAACATAGCGAGCCATGATCAGTATGAACTTGGTGACATAGACAAGGGATTTTCTGAGGCTGATCATACATTGACACTTGAAAGGGAATTCCGTACCAAGACGGTCCATCAGGGATATATCGAACCTCAGAACGGAACTGCCTGGTGGAGAGCCGATGGATTTGTCACGGTCTGGTGCAGCAGCCAAGGACATTTTGGAATCAGGGACGCCACGGCTACGGTTCTTGGCTTACCTGTTTCAAAGGTAAATGTCGTACCGATGGAAATTGGAGGCGGGTTCGGAGGAAAGTTACCATGCTACTTGGAACCTGTCGCTGCATTGTTGTCGAAAAAATGTGGCTCCCCTGTGAAAATGTTCATGACTCGAACCGAAGTTATTGAAGCGACAGGCCCCACCTGTGGTAGTTATGTAAAAGCAAAAATAGGTATCACAAACAAGGGAAAGATAACGGCCGCTAAGGCAGAATTATATTTCGAAGCCGGAGCATTTCCTGGTTCACCCGTTGGTGGCGCTACCGCTTGTATGCTTTCTCCCTATGACATTGAAAATTTGAAGTTGGATGGCTACGACGTCGTAGACAACAAACCCAAGACAACAGCATACAGGGCTCCTGGCGCTCCCCTTGGAGCATTGGTCATAGAGACCATTCTGGATGAACTCGCGGAGATCATTGGGATGGATCCTATCGAACTTAGATTGTTAAATGCCGCTCAAGAAGGAACGAGAAGAGCAGACGGTGTTGTAAATAATAAAATCGGAATGATAGAGACGGCAGAAGCCGTCCGCACCCATCCTCACTACATCTCAGAAAAGGGAGAAAACGGAAATAAACTCAGGGGGCGCGGTGTTGCTTTGGGATTCTGGAGAAACAACACTGGGCCGGCATCATGTGTAGCTGTAGTCACTCCTGCGGGAACTGTCAATCTTACTGAGGGTTCAGTTGACATAGGTGGTTCAAGAACAGCAATAGCTCAACAACTGGCAGAGGTACTAAATATCCCCGTCGAAGATGTAAATCCACAAATTGGAGATACAGACTCAATCGGATACACCTCGGTTACAGGTGGTAGTGGAGTGGCTTTCAAATCTGGTTGGGCAGCTTACGAAGCAGCCCAACATATTAAGAGCCAACTTATTGAACGAGCCGCTGTTGTCTGGGATACGGATGAGAATCAAATCGATTATTCAGACGGCTTTGCCACTCATAAATCAGATCCCGAATTGAAACTCAGTCTCAAGGAAATTGCCGCAGCCTCCAACGCAACCGGAGGTCCAATAGTAGGAAGTGCGGGAGTCAACCCAGGCGGTGTAGGTGGATCATATTCCGCTATGATCGTCGATGTTGACGTCGATCCCGAAACTGGCAAAACCGATGTCGTGAGATGCACCGCTTTCACCGACGCAGGTAAAGCAATCCACCCAGATTATGTCGAGGGACAAATACAGGGCGGTTCAGTCCAAGGAATAGGTTGGGCGCTAAATGAAGAATATTTTATGAGCGACGATGGACGGGTTTTAAACGCAAGTCTGTTAGATTACAGAATGCCTACGAGCCTCGATCTTCCTATGATCGACCCTGTAGTCATTGAAGTCCCTAATCCAGGACATCCTTTCGGGGTCAGGGGGGTGGGTGAATCTCCCCTTGTTCCACCTCTAGCTGCCGTTGCAAACGCGATACACGATGCGATAGGTGTTCGAATGTCTGAACTTCCTATGTCTCCCAATGTAATACTAAACGCACTCAACAATAAGAAGAATTCATAGTAAAATTGGCCCCTCCTTTAGAAACTGAAGGCAAAGGTCTACATTAAGAGGTAACGAAATGCCGAAACAATTCCAGTTCAAAGAAAACGCCCGTGAACAATTAATGGAAGGTGTGGACCTGCTGGCCCGCACTGTCGGGATAACTTTAGGCCCAAATGGACGTAACGTTATCCTCGAAAAAGAATTTGGGCCCCCACAAGTGTGTAGCGATGGTGTAACGATCGCAAAAGAAATTGAACTCGAAGAGCCATTCCACAACATGGGAGCACAATTAATTAAAGAAGCCGCTTCACAGACGAATGACGCTGTAGGAGATGGAACTACGACCTCAACAATACTGGCTCAAGCCATTCTGAAAAATGGTTTCAGAAGTGTAGCTGCTGGGGCTGACCCAATGGCCCTGAAAAGGGGCATGGATAAAGCAGTAGAATCACTAGCAGACGAGCTAAAAGAACTTTCAAAGCCCGTAGCTAACGATGAGCAGATAGCTCAAGTCGCAATTCTTTCAGCACATGAAGAGGAAATGGGAAAGCTCATCGGATCAATTATTTCCAAGATTGGGAAAGATGGGGTCGTTTCCGTGGAAGAATCAAGAGGCCTGAACTACGAAGTAGAATACGTTGAAGGCATGGAAGTTGACCGTGGCTATTTATCCCCTTATTTCGTAACTGATCAGGACAGAATGGTTGCCGAACTAAATGAGCCTTATGTTCTGATCACGTCTGAAAAGATAGAGAGTCCAGACGATCTGATACCTTTCCTTGAGAAATTCACCGCAGTAGGTCGCGATTTGGTGATTATTGCAGAAGATATTGAAGGGCAGGCTCTCGCAACATTAGTAGTAAATAAAATGAGAGGAACATTAAATATTTTAGGCATCAAAGCCCCTGCATTCGGTGACCGCAGAAAGGCAATACTCGAGGATATGTCAATTCTCTTTGGAGCAACAGTAATAAGCGGAGAAACTGGTAGGAGTTTTGATTCTATTGAGATCTCCGACCTTGGCAGATGTAGGCGCGTAGTGTCAACCAAGGACGATACTACATTCGTAGAAGGCAGCGGGGAACAAGAACTGATATCAGCAAGGGTAAGTAACATAAAATCTCAGGCACTTGAGACTAAGTCTGATTATGATAAGGAAAAACTTGACGAAAGAGCTGCAAAGTTATCTGGAGGCGTTTCAGTCATAAAAGTAGGAGCCGCCACTGAGATAGAACTTAAAGAAAAGAAGCAACGTCTAGAAGATGCTCTCTCTGCCACTAGAGCCGCGATGGATGAGGGAATATTAGCCGGAGGTGGAACCTCACTTGTCCGGGCCGCAGAGACTGTAAGAACACAATACTCCGGAACAACGGATGAGGATGCAGGAGCAAAAGCAGTCCTAGACTCTGTGACCGCTCCCCTCCAACTCCTGGTTCAAAATGCCGGATTTAGCGGTCCTGTCGTTGTAGACGCCATAAAGAACGGTGAGGGAGACTACGGATTTGACGCAGAAAAAAATCGCTACGGGAGCATGTACGAGTTCGGTGTGATAGATCCTACAAAAGTAACTCGCTCTGCCCTTATAAATGCTGGAAGTATAGCCGCAATGATCCTAACAACGGAATCTCTAATAACCGAATTGGATCCTCCTAAGTTGCCAGCTCCGTTTGACGACTAAGTTCCAAATTTTAGCAACAGATATCTCTCTAATAGTTAACGGAAACAGATGGCAACTGAAGAGTCTACGAAAACACAGGCAGTTACCGAAACCGACGTCAGTATTGACGTACAGGGAGTAAGCAAAGGTTTTGGGCCTTTCAAGGCCGTTCAAAATCTATCGTTCAAGGTGAAAAAAGGCGAAGTTGTAGGTTTTCTTGGCCCAAATGGGGCGGGTAAAACCACGACAATGCGTCTTCTAACCTCATATTACACACCTGATAGCGGAAGTATATTCATCAATGGAGTAGACAACGCTCAGCAGGACCTTGAAACCCGCAGAAACATCGGATATTTACCTGAGAATAATCCTCTTTATGAAGACCTTCTTGTCAGCGAATATCTCGATTTTGTTGCGGACCTTCGAGGAATGAGGGGAAGTGATAGGAAATCCAACCTAGATAGAACCGTCGATGAAGCCGGGCTCAGTGAGGTATTTCACAGGCCGATAAGTGAACTCTCCAAAGGCTATCATCAAAGGGTAGGCCTAGCCGGTGCAATACTGCATCGCCCATCAATACTCATACTGGACGAACCCACAGAAGGATTGGATCCAAACCAGCGAATTTCAATGCGCGACCTCGTCAAATCTCTTGGGCAAGATAGGACCGTGCTGGTAACGACACACGTAATGCAAGAAGTCGAAACAACATGTGAAAGAGTTCTGGTAATAAACAGGGGCAGGCTAGTGGCTGATAGCCCTGTTGAGGAAATACTCCAACTAGCACCTGGCTTGCGTCGTGTTTACGTAGAGGTAGAAGGGGAGCAGATTGAAGCCGGACTGGCGACGCTGCCATCCGTAGAATCCGTCAGTCGACTTGATCCAATTGATGCTAGAAAAAGGTATATAGTCAATCTTTCAGGCGCCGACGACCCTCGCCCAGACATATTTCATCTCGCCACTCAAAAATCTTGGACATTATGGGATCTTCATGAGGAAAGAATGAGACTGGAAGACGTATTTCATAGTCTCACCGTAGAGGACGAAGCGAAATCATGATCCGGTCTCCGTTTTTCGCCCTGATCAGAAAAGATCTAAAGGGCTATTTTGATCAACCCACCGGCTACATACTCATCGTGATATTCGTAGCAATGTTGTCATGGGCATTCTTCAAAACCGCCCTACTCATGGGCGAAGCGTCTTTAAGGCCTTTGTTCACCGTAGAATTCGCAATAGATCGACCTTCTCTACCCTGGCTTATGACCCTTTTTATTCCTGCTGCCACTATGCGCCTCTTATCAGAAGAGCAAAGAGACGGCACCTTGGAAACTTTACTCACCCAACCTATTCGTGGCTGGGTAGTTCTAGTCACTAAGTTTCTGTCAGGTTTGATCTTTGTAACCATAGCAATACTTTGCACTCTTGGTATCCCAATCGCTGTGGGCACAGCCGGCAACATGGATTGGGGAGCAGTCGCTTCCCAATACGTAGGAAGTGTTTTTCTTGCTGGGAGCCTGGTATCCATTGGCTTGTTCACATCAAGCTTGACAAGGAATCAAATTGTTGCCTTTATACTTGGTCTGACACTGAGCATGGTCCTAATGATTATGGGCTTGGAAATAGTCGCAATCACAATGCCGTCCAACGTGGCTAATCTCCTACAATTGCTTAGTCCAATTACCCATTTTGACAATATCGGTAGGGGCGTCATTGACCTAAGAGACATCCTCTATTTCATAACCTTGATTACTACGTTCCTCAGCGCAACATTTTTAATCGTACGTAGTAGAACATTAAGCCACGAAACCTCACAGTACCGAAACCTTCAACTTGGTGTCGCCGGTTTAATAGTCTTGAGTATCTTAATAGGATGGTTCGGTAGTGACATCAAAGGTCGAATAGACCTTACAGAAGATAAAGTTTTTTCATTATCTCCAGCAACCGTACAAATCCTAAATGATTTGGATGACTTGCTAACTGTAGATATCTTCATGTCAGCAGACCCTCCAGTACAGGTTTCACCAGTCTCTCGTGATGTTAATGATTTCTTAGATGACTTTGAGGCAGGTTCAAACGACAAGGTAAAGGTTGTAAGACACTACCCTGAAGATGATGAGAAAGCGGAAAGAAAAGCAAATTCTGCGGGGGTACCTCCAGTCCAATTCAACCTTCACAGCCAAGGTGAACTACAGATTAAGACCGGATATTTAGGCATTATTCTCACATATATTGATAAAAGGGAAGTCATACCGTTTGTGGACACTATTGACGGGTTTGAATACAGACTAGCCAGCCTCACAAACAAAATGCTCAGTGACAATCAAGAAAAGAAAACCGTAGGATTCACAAGTGGACATGGAGAAGCATCTCCCGCACAACAAATGATGACTGTTGCTTCTGTAGCCAGTCAACAATATAACCTAGAGCCCGTATCAGCAGCCCCAGACGAGCCCTTGCCACTTGATGGAGTCGACGTACTCGTAATTTCTTCTCCTAAAGAACCCTTCGGGTCATTTCACGAAGATAGCCTTAGAGAATATTTACAAAAAGGGGGAAAAGTTTTTTTTAACCTTGAATCAGTCTTAGTAGATACCCAACAACTTGCCGGACTCCCAAATCGCCACAGTCTTTCAAGCTTCATCGAACAGGAATTTGGCATCGTTTTGGAAGAAAATATAGTCTACGACCTACAATCAAATGAAACTCTCGGCTTTTCTGCAGGGGTGATGGGTAATGTCATGCTTCCCTATCCATATTGGATTCGCGCGGTCATAGAAGACAAAAAGGTGGCGGGTAATGTAGACAGTGTCGTTTTAGCATGGGCAAATACATTGGGAATATTAGATTTACCTGATTCCCAATATTCAATTACCCCATTGATACGAAGCACCAATTATGCTGCCGTGGACGACAGTTTCAGGAACCTCAAGCCTGACTCTCCAATCTTTACAGATCCACTTCAAACTAATTTCTTTTCCAGTGATCTAGCCGTTACCGCCGAGGGTTCCAATGGTTCTAGGGTGGTCATAGTAGGTGACGCCGACTGGATTTCTGAATCTGCAACCCAGAGATTTTCCAATAACGTGTTGTTGGGACTCAATCTTCTTGACTGGTTGGCACAAGAAGATAAATTAGCCTCTGTCAGATCAAAGGTTGTATCCGAGCGAAATATAGTTTTCTCATCTGACCAGCACAGAAATTTAGTTCAGTATCTCAATACAGGAGGAGTACCACTTCTATTGATACTTCTTGGTTTGCTCAGATTCTGGCGTAGACGAACAAAGGGATTTAAAGGGAATTGGAGGAGAGGCCTTCCAGGAACACGATCTCAAATGGCTGCCTCAGATCAGGAGTCTTCCGAATGAAAAGTAGGCAGGTAGGCTTCGTTCTCATGGCTCTTATAGCCATTGGTGTAGCGGGAATTCTATTCAGAGTCATTTCATCAGGTGGAAACGATTTTACAATGGAAGGCCTAATGCCCATCACTCAAGATGTAATCGACAGAATTGAGATTTCTCAATCAGGTGAGCGAGCAGAGTTGGTGCGTATGGGTGAGGAAAACTGGCGTGTTGGGAAGAACCCTGCTTTCGCCCCTCGTATGAGTGATTTTTGGTTACATGTAAATGACATCCCTGACGCCCAACTTGTTGCAAGGAATCCAAAACACCACTCAGTCCTCGGTGTAGACGAAAACAGCGGAGTGGAATTAACGTTCTACCTAGGGCAGTCGGTACAGGAAGAATTCTTAGTCGGCAAATGGTCTCCTGACGTAAAACTTTGCTATGTGAGAAAAACCGGCAAAGACGAAGTATATGGAATACCATGCTCGCGGAATAACGTGTTTTCAGCAAACTCTGATTCTTGGAGAAATCCGATCGTGGCTTCTATCTCCCCAGGGGATGTAGAGTCTTTCGATTTTATATATCCAGACAGTAGTTTGGGTTTCTCAGTAACTAAAGTAGAGTCCGGTTGGGAGGTGAGTTCTCAGTCCGGCTTAGATGGAATGGCTGATGAAAGAGTTGTTGACATGATTCTTCAGGCTATCGCCGTGGTTCCAGCTATGGGATTCCTTGAAGACAGCGAAGAAGAATCCCTAGATTTTGCGGCCCCAGATGGAGCTATCAGGATAAACACATTCGAGGGGTCTAACTCTCCAACGACACGGTTAAAGTTTATTCGCAACGATGACTTAACCTACTATGTAAAAACTCCTTCCCAATCCACCGTATTCTTAGTGGACACAAATCTTTCAGAGTTTTTGTTAATGAATAAAGAAAATATTATCTTGCCTGACTGAAATTCAAGAGCGCCAAAAACCACTTTAACTTATATTTTGTTGGTCTCGGATTCCTCAAAAAGCTGAGTTCTTTTATTTCTTTTGCTGTGACCTAAAACCGCATGGGTAAATATCAACCCTGCAAGCACTCCAAATGACAGAGCCAAAGTCCCAAGCTCATTTTTTGCCAGTATCGATGCAGAAACGACCAAAGAAATATATCCAAATACAATGCTGGTTAGGGAGGAAAAGGGGAGCTTCTGAGCAAAAATTGAAACAAGAGCAGCTACAACCAAGGCCAAAATTGCAAAATATCCAAAAAGTGCGATGGCAACCCCTCCACCGATAGCCATTCCGTCCCCTCCTTTGAATCTAGTGAAGACAGAGTTCCAGTGTCCGAGTACTGCAAAAGCGGCGGGTATAAGAATAACAGTCCCTTCTATCCCCATCATTCCTGAAACAATAACCGCTAAAGCGCCCTTTGCTAGATCAAAGACAAGTACGATCACTGCGGAGCCTTTGCCCACTGTTTTTAGAACATTAGAAGCTCCGGCTAATCCAGTCCCTGTCTTAAAAATATCTATTCCCTTTCGACGACTAAGTCGATGAGCAAACGGGAGGGCACCGAATATGTAACTCACCAGGCTAGCAACCGCCAAGGTTAAATAGTAGCTAACATCAATCAATATACAATTTCTCTTTCATTTTCTTTTAACCAACGTAGAAAAGGGTCCTAACCATACATCAGGAAGCCAAGGAATTACCAATTACATTTTTCTATTTAATTATTCCTGCCGAATATTGACAGGTTGGTTCAATATCCCCGTAACTCAAATGAGTTAGATAGAATAGCGCATTTCGACTATTGAAAAAAGTCCTTTGGGATTAGTCTGCCAGTATGTTACGAGCAATGACCATTTTTTGTATTTCTGAAGTGCCTTCATAGATTTCTGTAACCCTAGCGTCTCGGAAGTAGCGTTCAACGGGAGTGGGAGAAAAATAGCCAGCGCCACCATGAATTTGCACAGCCTTGTATGCCGCATCCATTGCAACTCTTGACCCAAACAATTTAGCCATGGAAGCCTCTGTGTTGAAGGGCAACCCCGCATCCCTTAGAGAAGCTGTATTCATCACTAGTTGTCTTGCCGCTTCCGTTTCAGTTGCCATATCTGCCACCATCCATTGAATCGCTTGCAAATCACTCAAAGTGCCCCCAAAAGCCTTACGATTCTTTGCATATTCAATTGATGCCTCAAGAGCCGCCTGAGCAATACCAACGCACTGAGCAGCAATCGATATTCTACTCGCGTTGAGAACCTCCATCGTTTGCCTGAATCCAACGCCATCACCACCCATTTGATTCACTACGGGGACATGGCAGTTGTCAAAAATTATCTCCCCAACAGTTGAGGCTCTTACGCCCATCTTTCCTGCCAACTTATTAACAGTAACGCCCTCCAAATCTCCGTCAATAATCAAAGCATCGATACCTTTGTGGCTGAGGGAGTGATCTCTCGTGGCTAACGTAACTATCACCGAAGCCTCTGGGGCATTACTTATATAAGTTTTGTTGCCATTTACGACCAAATGGCCGTTCGCCCTGACAGAATTCGTTGTGATGGCCGCCGCATCACTCCCCGCCCCCGGCTCAGTAAGAGCAAAGGCTCCAACCTTCTTCCCCGATGCTAGATCAGGTAGGTATTGATTTTTTTGATCTTCGTTACCATACCGATTAATGAATTGAGTACACAACGACAAATGCGCTATGTAAACAACCGATGTCGCCGCACAACCTCTAGCAATCTCCTCAGCAGCGAGAGCAACGAGTCTGGTGCTTCCTCCGCTACCGCCATATTCTTCATCTATTCCTATCCCTAAAAGACCCATCTCACCAAGTTCTTTGAAATTATCCCACGGGAAAAGCCCCGACTCATCATAATCTGACGCCCTTGTCGCCAATACATCATTTGAGTAATCACGCACGGTGTTACGAAGTAGGGATTCTTCCTCTGAAAGAAGGTTGTCTGCCATAAAGTCCTCGCAATACAAATATTAAGTCATTCTGACCAATTGACACTTTATACGACCGAAAACTAGAATGCGATAAGCGTAGACCAATGCTCCCGGACGGTTCGAATAATTTGAATGAAAACAGATTAGTTTCCGGATCAAATCAAGAGGATGATCATTCTCTTGACAATAGCCTTAGACCACGCAGCCTTGATTCATATGTGGGACAGGATAGCATCAAGAGCAACCTCGGTATAGGTATTACTGCGGCTCAACAACGAGGTGAACCACTTGACCACCTTCTGCTTTACGGGCCT
>CAYWYV010000029.1:6191-15683 GCA_964462705.1 uncultured Dehalococcoidia bacterium | reverse complement strand
GCTGTAGCTCATCTGGGAGAGCGCTTCAATGGCATTGAAGAGGTAGGGAGTTCGATCCTCCCCAGCTCCACCATCTATCACCACTAGCTATATCTATAGTCACTCCCTTGGGGAATTTAAGTTTTTCTCTGCGACCAAGAACCAATTAATGTGATGTTGAAAGGGGAATAATATGCGCGTAAAAAATAAGGTTGCTGTAATTACCGGTGCAGCCAATGGACAAGGGGCTTCGGAGGCAAAGCTTCTAGCCTCTGAAGGGGCCACCATCATAGTAGCTGACATACGGGAAGAATTAGGATTGGCTGTTGTGTCTGAAATAGAGCAGATGAATGGTTTGGCAGAGTACCTTCAATTAGACGTAAGAGATGAGAAGAACTGGCATGATGTTATTTCTCGTACAGCAGAGAAACACGAGAGAATCGATATATTAATTAACAACGCAGCAATTAGTGGTTCCCAACCAGATCTTCTAAGTACAAGTGAATATGACAAAATAATGGAAGTAAACTCAAAGGGTGTTTTTTTAGGCATGAAAACATGCTTGCCAATAATGAAAGAACAGGGCTTTGGTTCCATCGTAAATATTTCATCCCATGCTGCATTTGTGGGACAAGAATACGTTCATATGGGGTACAGTGGATCTAAGGCCGCGGTTAGAACCATGACAAAATCTGCTGCCGTTCAGTACGCAAAATTCAATGTTAGGGTTAACTCAGTGCATCCAGGAATGATGCCACCCATGCTGACATCGGCGGGGACCGCCAGACCAGAAATGAGAGAAGTTATGGTAGAAGAGATACCTATGAAACGAGAGGGTAAAGTTGAGGAAGTGGCTTATGCTGTCTTGTTCTTAGCTTCTGATGAAGCTTCTTACATAACAGGAGCGGAGCTAGTTGTAGACGGAGGAACAATTGCAAAGTAAAAATTGTTCTGACTGATGTATAAATAGGTCTCTACCTGTCCAATTTCTCCACTACTCCTTGTTTCCCCATATCTTCATAATTAGCCTGTACAAAATCCAAGCCACAAATGTTCCCGCAATCAGGTTGCTCCACATGGGAGGAACAATGTCTGTTAGTGATACCACGATAACCAGTATCAAAAGAGCTAAAAATATTCTGAAATTTTTCATGTCAAAAAAGTGGGATTTTGTGGACCATGGTATCTAAGAATTTTCTAGTTTATTGGGAATGTTATTGACCTTTATTCAGTTCTATTTCCAAATTTCTCAATGATTTTAGAGAAAATGTAAATTGATCCTATCCCGGCCAGCAAACCTATAATCCAAAATAGGGTTCGACTCCCATCTGGAAATAGTGTTATCAGTACTCGCAGTATGATTATTACCGAGAGTAGATATATTGCACCCTTAACGAATCCTATAGCTCCTTCTGAGAATTTTTTAGAAGTTGGTGGCATTGCTGGATATTTATACCTTACATTTAATCTATAAGTTATTTAACTCAGATCAATCAGCTGCTAACCCTTTGGTAATCTGTCGATAGATCTCGTGGGAATGCCGCGGAATCCCTTGGATATATATTCATCCAGTCGAACGATAGCCTCTTGAAATCGTTCTGACTCCAGAACTTTCAATCGTGGGGAATAATCTGCTGAAAATTCGTGTTGTTCTATCCATTCTATGCCGGGGTATTCTGATTTCCATCTGAGGCACATCTCACATCTATTATCGATGTGATGTGTTTCCAGGTGACCACATTTGCATTTAGGCTCTGGGTGTGTCGAGGGCATAGTTAGATTATAGGATAAAAATGTCTTTTATATGTCCTTAACAGACGAGAAATTAACGATAGTGAACTCTCGAGTGTTATATTGGGCGGACTGATAGGTAGTTTCTAGGAACTTGAAATTGCCAGAGTTTTCATAGACAAACAGGAAATTCAGAACTAGTAGGTGTATTAAATGACTGTTTCACGTACATCGAGTGATACTCAGAAGCCCCAAGTTTTTAACGGTACTCAGCCTCTTGGCACAACAGCTCAGACTCGAGGAATGGAGAGAAGACCAGGAATCGATAACAGCACAGCTGGAGCAAACCGAATATGGATGGGTCACGTTACTTGCGTGCCTAATGAACTGGGCCCACCCCATCATCATGGCGAAGCTGAAACAGCCGCCTATGTCCTCAGTGGCAATATTCGGGTGTATTTTGGAGAGGACTTCAAAGAGTATGTTGATGCTGGGCCTGGTGATTATATTTTTGTCCCCGCTAATACTCTGCACATAGAAGGCAATGTTACTGATGAACCAGCCGAGGCTGTGCTGACGAGGTCCCCAGACAATATAGTCGTTAACCTCGGAGAATAATTTTCTGTGAAGGTTTGAGTTTTTATCAGCCCAAGGGGAGTATTCGCATCCAATTACGTCTGTACCTGATAAAGGTATTCAGTTTATTTCATCGCCTGGTTCTGATTTTGAGTAAGGGTCGTCTAATGAATTCTTTGTTGGGCCTAGATATGCTTCTTCTAGTCACTAGAGGGAGAAAATCTGGGAGACTAAGGAGTATACCGTTACTCTATTTAAAGGATGCTTCTAACAGTTTTCTGTGTGCTGCATCATTCGGTGGAAGTCCAACCCACCCAGATTGGTATTGGAATGTTTATGCAGCCAATATGGTAACCATGCAGGTTGGTGTGGAAACTATAAGTGCTATTCCACAAATATTAGTAGGTAAGGAACGCTGTGAAGCTTGGAGAAAGTTAATTGCTTACTATCCTGCTTTTGCCAAGTATCAACGCAACACAGATCGTGAAATTCCTGTAATAAAATTTACAGTCATTGACTAAGACTCAGTTGAAAAACATTAGCATGATTAATAATTATGTTGGCGATCAATTTTCCTTTTTTGTTCCCTCTAATTGTGTTGAACCGGATAGGTAAGATGATCGTAACTTAGCTCCCCATATTCCATCGACTTTAGTGAAAATCCATAGAGAATCAAATCCGTTGTATTCGGTTTCATCTTCTCTTCTCCTAGACATACGTACTGTTACGTGGACTTTATTTTGATTGCTCTGGACAACGTCGAGTGAAATTAAGGAAGTATGGTGCCACCCTTCAGCATATAGCTTCTGGTTGATCTTATTGTTTCCATCGGCCCATTCTTTGGCTGTTTCCCATGAATTCAGCTTAGACCCTGCAAGTCGGTGATGAGGAAAGTGCATTTCATTTATTTGTTTGTTGACGTCTCTTAAATTGAACCCATCTAACCATCTTCTAAATGAGGCTATAGCTGCCTCCTCTTCTTTCTTGTGTTCAGACACAGTGTTTACTCCTTAGTTGGTTCATACCTGTGTGTATGGTTTCCTGATAATTTTGATCTATGGACCGGCAATTAGTTTTCTGGACAAACGATTGTTGTGAATTCCTGTGCTTTGGGAATCCATTATTACGAATGTTTAATTTCATAAATAGGCCTCATCGAGGGAATGAGCCTCAACATCTGTAGTAAGTAGGGTTCTAACTCCCACCAAGAAGCCGAAGGATATTTGTCTTTTAACTTTAGGTAGGATGCGGATCTAAAAGTCGCTGCGGTTCTTCCAACACTTTTATATTCATTAAGCAGTTGTTTTGGTGAACCGTAGTCAGACCATTCAGCTAAGTAATATGACGTAATAACATCTAGGTTAATCTTTGTTCCCCAAAAAGAAGCTAGTGTGTAAAAAGGATGTGAAATAGATGAGTCGGACCAATCTGTGAAAATAGGATTATTGCATTGGATGAATACGTTACCTACATCCAAGTCTCCGTGTTCAAGTCCAATGGGGATAATACTTGATTCCAGAGCATCTGCCTCTCTCTCTAATTCTGGCAGCACTGAACTTATTTGATTCATAATTTTCGTGCTGAGCATGCCCTGCAACTCTGCCGGATTTTTCCCTATGAAGTCTATGAATTTTGTAATGAGGGAAGGATATTTAGTAGGTAAACCTATATTGGTGAGTTCTCCTGTATAAAGTGATGAGCGTTGCTGTAGTTGAGCAAGAATTTTCAGATAAGATCCCACAGATTTCTGTTTTATAGATTCATCCCATTGCCGAGCTCCAAAGCTTTTCATAAGCATCCAATTCCGAGTTTGGTTCCACGCTATAACGTGGGGGCTGCTTTCGGGGAATTTGGATGACATCCAGTGAGATACAGCTGTTTCTGTCGCAAAATGTGTAGGGGAGGCTTTAAACCAAATTCTTCCGACATTTGTTTCCGTATACGCGACATAAGAAACGCTCCAGACCCTGTGCTGAATTAATTGGCCTATTTGTGAGATGTCTAATTCGAGAAGTGCCTGGGACACCCAGCTTTCGGCTTCAGTATTCCACCTCGGCTGTGTCCAAGGTGTAGATCTGGCCACATTTGCATCCTGCAAATTATCCATGTGGCCTCCTCCAGAATCTAGGGTGTCCCAGAATAAATCTGAAGTTGATAAAGATTCTTTCGCTAGCTCACAGGACTGAGTTCTAGTTGATTGGGTCTCGGACAATGTTCTTAGAATTTTGATGTCTAAGCCATATTTTTCTTTAACTGCTTCTATGATTGGTTTAGACCAACTATGATGCTCTCTACTCAGGAACACTTCAGGCAAATTACCTGAGTTGTCTTTGGCACAAGCAGAGCCAGTTTCATCCAGTATTATTAGCCTGCAAGAGATACTCTTCATTTCTTTTTTAGGGTCTTTTAAGTGATGTCGACATTTTGAAGCCTAATGGATCACTTACTGCTAACCTTATATTCTGTTTGTAGCATTCCCATAACCACTGAGTCATGGCGAGATCCTTCATGGGGTCGACTTTGCCTAAATGTTCCCTCATGTGTGAATCCTATGTGTTCAAATAGATTTTGCGCAGCTGTATTGTAGTCTGGTATGTCGGCCCAGACTCTGTAAAGTCCATACGCTCCAAAACACAGATCTAAAACTTCCTTCAGTCCGGATCGGCCGTATCCCATATGCCAACTTTTTTGGTCTCCGATTAATATAGAGATCTGACCATCTCCTAAAGATTCTTCGATTGCTATATGTAGCTCCCCAATATGGGTTCTTTCTTCGTTATAAATAGAAAATATGCGGTGTTCAGGATTCTCGAATACTTCCTTCCACTTGTCATCAGATAGATCATTAATCCGCTCAGGATGGTAACCAAGGTGGGCAGGGTCTCCGTATGAATATCTGCCAAACCAGCTGTCGGAGACTTCGTTGTTAGATAGCCATTTATTTATACGAGAAACGTCTTCTCGGGATACATGTTCTAGGGTCACTCTCCTTTCAGACATCACTAAATCTCCTTTAGATTTATTAGTTAGTTCCTTAAATATTCTTTTTTAAGCCGTTGGCCTAATCTGTCTTATAGTCATTATTAGAATGGGTTGCATTAGCGTCAAGACACGCCCGTTTTTTGAATATTGATTCATGAACTTCATTGATTTGGGAGAGTTACTAGGCTTAAATGGCCAGGTTTATCCGATTCAGGATGAGGTATTATTTAAATCTGATGTGACGTTAATTAGTTGCGTCTTTGCGTATAACCTTGGGGAAACAAAAGCACATGATCGACAGACTCTCCTCTTTTGAGGAGCGATACGAAGAATTAAACGAACTCTTGGCCAGTCCTGAGGTTGTTGCGGATTACACACAGGTTCAGAAATATGCCAAAGAGCAATCAAGTATTCGAGAGGTTGTGGAGCTTTCAAGAGAATATCGCCAATTATCACAAGATATTAAAGATGCTCGTGAAATGGCACATGGGGAATCTGACCCCGAGATAGTGGCCATGGCAAGAGAGGAGCAGCAATCTCTACAGATCATGCTTGAAAAAGTTGAAGAGAGTTTGAAGATTGCTTTGGTCCCCAAGGATCCTAATGACGAGAAAAACGTCATTATTGAAATCAGGGCTGGAACTGGGGGAGATGAGGCAGGCTTATTTGCTTCAGTTCTCTACAGGATGTATTCCCGATTAGCCCAGAGACTTAATTGGAAAATGGATTTGATAGATACTAATTCGACCGGAATCGGGGGTATTAAGGAAGTTACATTCCAAGTTAATGGTGATATGGCCTATAGTCAGCTTAAACACGAAAGTGGGGTACATAGGGTGCAACGTGTCCCAACGACAGAATCTAGCGGTAGGATACATACTTCTGCTGCTACAGTTGCTGTTTTACCTGAAGCCGAAGAGGTTGATGTGGAAGTCCACCCCGATGATTTACAAATAGATATCTATCACGCAAGTGGGCATGGTGGTCAGAATGTACAGAAAGTAGCGACGGCTGTCAGAATAACCCACTTGCCAAGTGGGTTGGTTACAACCTGTCAAGATGAACGTTCGCAGTTAAAGAATAAAGAAAAAGCACTTTCGGTATTGAGATCAAGGCTACTTGCCGCTGAGATTGAGAGACAGCAGAAGGAAATTACCGATGAAAGGCGATCTCAAGTAGGTTCTGGAGATAGGTCGGAACGTGTTAGGACCTATAATTTTCCCCAAGGTAGAGTTACGGATCATAGAATTGGGTTGACTTCATATAACCTGGACCAAATTCTTGACGGCGACCTCATAGAGTTTATTGAGGCATTGGTGCAGGAGGAGCAAGCACGTAAGCTAGAAGACTCCATAACATGATCTATGGATCGGTTCCTGTATCTTGGTATTTTCGATGAATTTGAAAGAAACGCTTAATGCCACCGGAGAGACCCTTATAAAAACAGGCTCTCCTGATGCGAAACTTGAAGCAGAAGTATTGATTCGGCACGTTTTAGGGATTGATAGGGCTACCTTCTTTAGGGATTTAGAAGAGCCCGTTACTGACTCGGATAGGCAAAAGTTAGACGATCTTGTAGTCAGAAGACTTCGCCGAGAGCCCTTGAATTATATTACGGGCTTTCGGGAATTTTATGGTTTGAGTTTTGAGGTGTCTGATAGTGTTCTTATTCCAAGACAGGAGACAGAACTACTTGTTGAAACTGTAATTTCTCTTGCTCAGTCACGCCCAAAACCTGAAATGAAAATATGTGATGTCGGCACTGGAAGCGGTGCAATAGCCATTTCATTGGCGGTACATCTTCCTTTCGCAGAAATCACCGCCATTGATATAAGCCAGAGCGCATTAGAGATAGCAGATGCGAACAGGCGTACACATGGGGTATATAACCGAGTTGCTCTACGAAGAGGCAATTTATTGGAACCAGTAGATTTCAAACCTGAAATCATAGTTTCTAACCCCCCATATATTCCAATGGGAGACTTGTCGTTGCTTCAATCTGAAATCCAATACGAACCCCGTGTGGCCCTGGATGGAGGGACAGATGGATTGGAACTTGTTCGAGGTCTTCTTAGTCAATCTTTGGACAAAGTTTCATCCACTGGTGCGATTTTGTTTGAGATAGATTCGTCTCAAGAAAATTCTGCACGTATACTCGCTAGAGAGTATTTTCCGAATTCTGACATCTCAGTACTTGATGATCTTTCAGGAAGCAGCAGGGCCATTTTGATCGAAGAAATTAGCCAATAAAGAATTTGCGTAGGTAGGGTTATCCCAATCCTAGTTGGTAATGTTTTCCTTCAGTTTTGATTGATGGAGCTACGACGATCTCTGCAGAATGCATTTCTTTAACATTCATGGCTCCAACCATTCCCATGCAAGCTTTAAGCGCCCCTATAAGGTTTTGGGTTCCGTTTGAAACAGATGAGGGACCAAAAAATAATTGTTCAAGTGTACCCTTGGTGCCGACATCTACCCTTGTTCCTCTTGGTAATGCTGGATGCGGGCTAGCCATACCCCAGTTGTATCCTTTTGCTGGGGCTTCCACTGACTGTGCAAGCGGTGTTCCGATCATCACTGCATCGGCACCACTAGCGATCGCTTTGCAAAGCTCGCCCCCGGTCCTTATTCCGCCATCCGTGATAATGGGAACGTATCTACCACTACTATTAAAATAATCGTCTCTCGCCTGAGCGCAGTCCATAGTAGCCGTGACCTGTGGTACTCCGACTCCTGTGACTTCCCTCGTTGTGCATGCAGCGCCCGGTCCTACTCCGACGAGTAGTCCGTGAATTCCCGTCTCCATAATTTCGATGGCTACGTCGTATCCCACACAGAATCCTACCAACACAGGTACGTCTACCATTTCAAGTAGCTGTGGGAATTGCAGACCTTTAACGCTTGTCGAAGAGTGTCTTGCGGTAGTTACGGTTGATTGGACCACCAACATGTCTGCTCCTGCTTCCACGGCTAAAGGACCGAACTTCTTTGTAAATGCAGGGGTTATAGAAACTGCACAGTGAGCCCCAGTTTTCTTGATCTCCTTAACCCTCTTCTCTATCAAGTTTTCTTTGATTGGTTCTGAATATACTCTTTGCATAACGGAGGTGACATTTTCTCTGGATGCAGCAGCGATCTCTTCTATTGCTTCTTGGGGACTGTCGTAGCGGGTTTGAACACCTTCGAGATTCATTACACTCAATGCGCCCTGTCGGTGCATTTCTCCCGCGAAAGATGGGCTAGCAACTGCATCCATTGCCGAGCCTAGTACGGGTATGTCAGTGGTGACATTTCCTACTGAGAATTCAGTGTTAACCATTTCTGGATTTACTGTAACGGCACCTGGGGCAATGGCCACCTCATCAAATCCGTATACTCTTCGTAATTCCCTGAAATTGGTCATTATTTATGATCCTCCGTTTTGTGAAAATATCGGTGGGCCTAAAAAGAGAAGGGCCTACGACTTTTAAGTCGCAGGCCCTTACCACTTAGGATTCTATTCTTTCACTTGTTTGCTGGCTTGATGTGTAAGTGAGCTTCCGGCGTTCCCCTGCTAATGGAAATCGTGTTGCGTGACAGGTGTAAGAACTACAAGCTGTTGTGGCTTCCGTAACCCTAGATGCCAACGCCTATCCTTAAGGAACTTAAACACATGTTACAAATCCTGCGCCAAGTATCTGAATCTTCCGATAAGATTAAGTGATGATATGGGGGTCTCAACTAAGTGTCAACAGGGTAGTGCCTGATAAATGTTATCACCTAATTGATATGTGAAATACGGGGTATATCCTCTGATGGAATTGAAAGAACGTATAAGAAAACTTGCCCTTGCCAAAGGCTTTGATCTAGTTCGATTTACTAGCGCCGAATCATTTGATGAGGATGAGAGTGCATCGATTAAGAGAATAAGAGATGGACATATGGACGGCTATTCTTGGTACACAGAAGATCGTGTCCGCAAGATGAACCGTCCGATGGATCTTCTGGAGGGGGCGAAATCTGTAATTTCGCTGGCTGTTAGTTATCTTGGAGAGAATCCAGAAAAAACCAGGTTAAATTATGGTCGAACCGCTAGATATGCTTGGGGTGAGGATTATCACATAACTATTAAAGCCAAGATAAAGGAGTTTACAAATTCTTTAGAAGAAGTGGTGGGTGCGAATGTCAGAACCCGGGCTTTTGTAGACGATGGACCCATGAATGATAGAGCGGCAGCTCGTCGTT
>CAYWYV010000029.1:0-6181 GCA_964462705.1 uncultured Dehalococcoidia bacterium | reverse complement strand
CACCACGTTTTGGTTCTTGGATTTTACTTGGCCAGGTTGTGACTGATTTACATCTTGAACCCGATACTTCCCTAAAAAAGACATGTGGATCTTGTGTGAGGTGCATCGATGATTGTCCAACCGGTGCTATTGTAGCCCCATATGTCATAGACAATACCAGGTGCATTTCCTACCTCACTATAGAGCTTAAAGGCTCTATACCCAAAGATCTGCGTCCACTCGTAGGTGATTGGGTTTTTGGATGCGATATTTGCCAAGATGTTTGTCCTGTTAATCGTAAGGCAGAATCCGGTGAGACGGCCCTATCTGGGGACTTCAAACAGCGTCCTGGCTTTGCCACGCCAGATCTGGTTGCCTTACTCGAGTTGGATCAGAAGACATTCAGCAGAATTTATAAAAATAGCCCAGTAAAACGAGCAAAAAGAATTGGACTCCAGAGAAACGCATGCGTGGCTTTGGGAAACAATGGTGACAGTAGTGCTATTCAACCATTAATTAAGGCTTTAGAGGGGACTGAATCATTGGTCAGGGCTCACGCTGCTTGGGCTCTTGGGAAATTCGCAGAATCTGGTGAGTGCAAAGCAGTTAAGGCGCTTCAATCTGCACTTGATAAAGAAAACGATGATGACGTATTACAAGAGATACAACTTGCCTTATCACCCTTAGAAACGACACGGTGACTTGATATGTCTGGGAACATTTACGTGGTTAATGTTGGAACCAACGCTTCGCATCCGTTTTGTAGTCCTATTTTTGAAGATGGAACCTTTGAATTCATACCTATACCAGAAGATAGACAGTTAGAAGGCGTGCATGGTGTGAAATATCGTGATCTGAGGTCATTTTATAGGCCCACCGAGGACTTATCGAAGTATATTCCTGACCGATTTATGGACATAACTACTCATAACGATCCTGAATTCGACTCCCTCACATATGGGGATAACTGTGATATCAATGCTAGGGCTCAAGCTCTCAAAAGTGTGAAACGAGGTGATTTTCTTCTCTTTTTAGCCCGTCTTCAGAAATATAGAAAAAATGGGCTTGAAGTGACACCCACAAGTGAATTTGGGTTTTATTTTGTTGGCTTCCTACACGTGGATAGTGTTTATATGTCAGTTACAAATCCGCTGTCAGAATTGGCGATGGAAGCCATTAACCTGAACGCCCACGTAAGACGAGCTATGACAGACAATTCATTATGGGATTCATTCTGGGTATTTTGTGGATCTTCTTGGTCAAGGAGGTTTGAAAAAGCAGTCCCGGTGACTAAAGAACTATGCTGCGAGGTTTTCACTTCAGCAGATGGATCCCCTTGGAGTTGGGACAATGGACGTACCGAGCTACAGACAATAGGATCCTATACGAGGACCTGTAGATGTGCTATCAACCCTTCTTCTCCTGAAGGTCAGAAGAGATATGCTGTTCTGTGGGATTGGATAAACCGGTTCTCTTAATGAGTTGGTATGTTAGGGCAATACCGAAGGATTTAGCCGTTACTAAATTAGGTACATATTTACAATTCTGAGACTGTAACTGATACTACGATTCACCAAAATGCCTAGCGAATTCTCTAAGGTGACTTATTCATGGCAGAAATAGGAACGCCCGTATCTCAAAAAATCATAGAAGCGGTTGATGCTTGTGTGGAATTTGGTTCAGAGTTGGCCTTGGACGATGTGACGTTTTCAGTTATGTCTGGAACTATGACGGGTGTCGTAGGTCCCAACGGTGGAGGCAAAAGCACTCTTTTTAATGTTCTTGCAGGGGTTCAAGAACTTGCTCATGGTTCTATATACATAAATGGTAAATCACCCAAACATGCTCGAGGAGAAGTTGGATATGTTCCCCAGAGGGAACGGGTCAATTGGAGATTTCCGTTATCAGCCCGAGATGTGGTTTCGTTGGGTAAAACTGGACGGGCTTCTCTGTTTGGTCGATCGACCACTGCAGATGAACGATCCATAGAGGAGTCTCTTAGACGAGTAGAAATGTGGGATCTGAGGAATGTTTTGGTGGATAAAATGTCAGGAGGACAAAGGCAACGGGTATTCCTTGCACGGGCCCTCGCTCAGGGTGCGGGCATTTTGCTGCTGGACGAGGCCTTCAGTGGTGTTGATGTGGGGTCCCAGGAAGGTTTGGTGGAGGTTCTAAAAGTTTTGAGGGATGAAGGTAAGTGCATTCTAATGGCAACTCATGATCTGAATACCCTGGCTGACAGATTTGACGAAGTTATTTGTCTGAATCGCCATGTTTGTGCTCAAGGTAGTCCGGAAACGGCTTTCACCCCCAGTGTGTTAGAAGAATTGTATGGTCCTCATGGGTCGATGTTTGCCGATCATTGGCAAGGCCATCACGGTCATGAAGGGCATAATCCTGATCATGAACCCGGTGAAAATCCAACATCTTTATAAATAATGACTGAAATCTTCGCTGTTTTCATAAGTCCATTCGAATACTCTTTCATGATACGTGCCTTGGTTATATCTGTATGTGTTGGGGTGATGTGTCCACTGCTTGGCGTTTATGTAGTCAACAGGGGCTTGGGCTTTATGGGGGATGCAATGGCCCACTCGGTACTCCCAGGTATGGTACTGGCATTTATGCTTGGAGTTAGTCCTTTTTTGGGTGCCATTCCAACTGGAATAGCGGTGGCCTTGGCTATTGGCTATCTGGGGAAGAGTTTCAGAGTGTCTGAAGATACGTCGATAGGTATATTGTTTGCAGCTCTTTTTTCGATTGGTCTCGTTATGATTTCTTTATCCAATGGCTTATCGGTAAGAGTTGAGGATATATTACTGGGGCAGATTCTGGGAGTTTCGAATACAGATGTAATAATCACATTCAGTTTGGCAGGTTTGGTTCTCATTATTATCGCTGCGCTCCATAGGCAATTGGTGTTTACCAGCTTCGACCCACTTGGTGCAACCGTAATCGGACTACCAACACGTTGGCTGGATTATCTGCTTTTAGTTTCTCTATCAGTTGTGATAGTCGTGTCGCTTCAGGCTGTAGGCATAGTTTTAGTTGTAGCTATGTTAATAACACCGGCTGCCGCTGGGGCTCTGATAGCTCGCAGATTTACGAGAGTGATGGCATCAAGTGTAGTTATTGGTGTTTTCTCGGCCGTTTGTGGACTGTATCTGGCATATCACCTCGATATTCCTTCTGGACCTTCCATGACTCTGGTTGCAACTGCAATTTTCGTTTTAGCGGTCATTTACAATCAGATACGAGCTGACCAATAACAATAGAATTAAAACTAATCGAACTACTAATTCACTAAAAAGGTTGGGTAACTTCCTGCAGTTAATGAAAGTTATTTCAGCCAGAGTTTGATATATCAGGTGATAGACTTTCATAAACGTCTTTGATCCTATGTAATACAGAAAGTTTTCTCGGTGACCAGTTCGAAACATCCTAGAATTAGTAACGAATCCAATGATGAGTCCGGAAAGTTAAATCCTGAATCATCGCCTCCGACGGATCCATTCGGAGAAAAACGCAAATTCCATATTTTTTATGGCTGGTGGATCTGCCTGGGGGGCGCCTTCGTTATGGCTATGTCCTCAGGTATTAATTTTCATGGTTTTGGCAACTTTATAATTCCCCTGAATCGGGAATTTGGATGGAACCGAACTATTGTCTCTTCAATAGTCTCCCTAGCGCGATTAGAAGCCGGATTTATTGGTCCGTTAGAGGGTTGGGTTGTCGACAGAATTGGCCCTCGGAAGCTGATGATTATTGGAATACCCATTATGGGTATTGGTTTTGTACTGCTAAGTAGAGTCACTGGACTCTTTACATTTATGGTCGTCTACATACTTGGCGTGAGCCTTGGTAACAGTGTAGGAATGCATACACCTGCATCCGCGGCAGTTGCTAATTGGTTTAATAAAAAAAGAGGATTGGCATTTGGAATAATGTGGTCCGGGGTTGGTATTGGGGGCCTCATTGTGCCCGCTTTGGGCTGGCTTATCGAAGAATATGGTTGGCGAGACGCATCTGTATATGTTGGTGTTTTTGTTACGGTAGTAGGGATTCCTATTGCGATGTTGATGAGGCACAGGCCTGAACAGTATGGAATGCTGCCCGATGGAGATAAGCCCGATTCCTCTCAACTGACAGGCGATGGAGGTAGAATAGAGGTAGATCTATCGAAGGATTATACTGCCTCAGAGGCACTTCGTACCTCGAGCTTCTGGTATTTATCTTTATCAATAATGTCTCGATCTCTGGTTACTGGAGGCGTTGGCCTTCATCTTGTTCCCTATTTTATTGGTCTTGGCGCAGAACCCATAGAGGCCGCTACTTATGCTGGTTCTGTAGGACTGATGAGTATCCCTGGAAGATTCGGGCTTAGTTATTTAGGTGACTATTTCAATCGTCGTTATGTTATGTCTGTTTGCTTACTTGCGATGACATTGGCAATTATTCTGCTTGCTCGTGCAGAGTCAATTTCAGAGTCTATACCGGCCATAGTTGCGTATTCCGTTGGGCAAGGAGGAATATCAGTTATTCCTCAAGCATTGATTGCAGATTATTTTGGACGCAGGGCATTTGCGACGATATCTGGATTTAGAAGTACCATACAGATGATCGGCATCATAATTGGTCCCGTAATCTCTGGATATGTTTATGATTCCACCGGGAGTTATGAAAAAGCATTTCTTGGTTTCGCGGTTGCGTCAATTGTTTCAATGTTCTTAGTTTTGATGGCGCGTCACCCAGGTGTAGCACCGAGGTGAAGGCACTATATGTATTTCATTTAGACGCGTTATAAATGCAAATTCTGTCTTAAATTGATGTTGTGTTAATATCGTTTCCTGATCTGAAATCCAATGCGATTAGATTAAGAAAATGAGTAATCAGCTGGGGGAGCTTGGTTTATCCAGGCTGAGAGGGCAACAAATGGGTTGTCGACCCCTTATTTACCTGATCTGGATAATTCCAGCGGAGGGAAAGCGCGCGTAAGTCCAAGCAGCCCCCTTAACCGGATTATCCGATAGTAAGAGGTGTCTCTTTGGACTCTAAAAGAGAAAGTAATCTTAAAGAAAAGATTATCGAGGTTGTTAATGTATCCCGCCGGGTAGGCCAGGGTTCTGGTTACGTTGATGTACTTGCTAATGTGGACTTTTATGCCAGACGTGGTGAGGTTGTTTCGGTTATTGGCCCCAGCGGGTGTGGCAAGAGCACCTTCTTAGACATTCTGGCTGGTCTGGAGCGACCAGACTCTGGAACAGTTATAGTTCAAGGCCTCCACACGGAGAATTTGCTTGGAAGCGTTGGATATATGCAGCAGAAGGATCTCCTGCTTCCTTGGCGGACGGTGATGAACAACGTTATTCTCGGACTAGAGATGCAAGGTATATCCAAAAAAATTGCACGTCGACAGGCCGCAAAGCGTATGGATTCTTTTGGACTCAGTGGTTTTGAGGACCAATATCCATATGCTTTGTCCGGAGGCATGCGCCAGAGAGCTGCCTTTCTTCGTACCATTCTGACTGACACATCCGTGTTGCTACTGGATGAGCCGTTTAGTGCTCTTGATGCTCTTAACAGGTCTCATATGCAGGAATGGTTACTAAATTTACTTGAGAGTTATGACGATAAAACGGTCGTTTTGGTAACTCATGATGTGGAGGAAGCATTGTTTCTTTCAGACCGAATCTACGTAATGTCTCCCAGACCAGGCCGCATTGTGGTGGCCGAGCAAATAGTATGGGACCTACCTCGGAGTAGAAACTTACTTAGCACTCAACAATTTACTGAGACCAAGTCACGTATTCTGTCTTATTTGTTGTCTAGTGAGACTGTGTTGTGAAAAAAGTGTTAGTTCCCGTTATGGGATGGCTACCCGCAATGGGTATTGTTGTCACCATTCTTGTCGGCTGGGAAATATTTGTGCGAGTTTGGAATATAGCTGACTGGCTTCTTCCTGCTCCATCTGCAATTGGATATACCTTGTACGACAGCTGGGGATTGCTAGCGGGACACACGTTGGTAACTCTTGAAGAAGTAGTCTTGGGATTTGGTTTGGCGCTTGTCTCTGGGATGCTTTTAGCTTCGGCAATAACATTATCTAAAACGATTGAAAAAGCTTTATAACCATTCGTTATTGCCTCCCAAACTGTCCCAATTATTGTTATAGCTCCGATGCTTCTAGTATGGATTGGCTATG
>CAYWYV010000028.1:0-16254 GCA_964462705.1 uncultured Dehalococcoidia bacterium | reverse complement strand
CTACTGGATTTTATATGTGCAAAATCGCTATGAATCCTCAACATGTATAGATTGCGAGTCAATGAAATTCATATAGGGAGAAATCATGGCCACTGAGACAAAAGATCTTTCACTACTAAAGCACAAATCTGCCGTTGTGAGTCTTGGACCTGACCGAGCTCCCGCACGTTCTATGTTGAGAGCGGTCGGGTTGGGTGATGATGATATGGAAAAACCATTCGTCGCCGTGGCTAATCTTGCTAGTGATGTTACCCCCTGTAACGTGCATCTGACCAGGATAGCCGAGCGAGCTAAACAAGGATTATGGGACGCACAGGCTGTTCCCTTCATGTTCGGGACTATAACAATAAGTGACGGTATCTCCATGGGAACTGAGGGGATGAAGGGGTCGTTGGTTAGCAGGGAAGTAATTGCTGACTCCATTGAAACGGTTTGTTTCACAGAAGGTATGGATGGGTTGGTGGTTGTAGCAGCTTGTGACAAGAATATGCCTGGGGCAATGATGTCGATGGCCAGGTTGAATATTCCGTCCGTTTTTGTCTACGGAGGTGCCATACTTCCGGGTTCCTACTCTGGGGAGGACATAAATATACAAGACATGTACGAAGCTGTCGGAGCTTTTGCCAAATGCCAGATTACCATTGATGAGCTTATGGATATGGAAAGAGCCGCTTGCCCAGGAGAAGGCGCCTGCTCCGGGATGTTTACAGCCAATACGATGGCCTCGGCTATTGAGGCAATGGGAATGTCTATTCCAGGAGCAGCTTCAATTCCTGCGGTAGACAATCGCAACCTAGACGTTGCACATCAAGCCGGGAAGTACATATATTCTATGTTGGAACGAGGTGTAAAACCCCGAGACATTATGACCAGAGAAGCATTTGAAAATGCTATTCGTCTGGTCCTATCTATGGGGGGATCTACTAATGCTGTATTACACCTTCTAGCTATGGCTAGGGAAGCAGAAGTAGATTTGACGATAGAGGATTTTGATAAGCTCAGCCTTGAGACTCCCTACTTAACTGATTTGAGACCTGGTGGGAAGTATGTAATGTCAGACGTGGACCGGGCTGGAGGTGTTCAGGTTGTTTTGAAGGAACTTCTAGATGCCGGGCTTTTGCATGGTGATGCCGTCACTATCAATGGGAAGACCATTGGAGAGAATTTGGAAGGTGTTACTACAAGGCCAGACGAGAAGGTTATTTATTCAGTTCCTAATGCCAAAAGTTCGACTGGAGGTCTAGCCATATTAAAGGGTAATCTTGCCCCAGAAGGGGCTGTCATGAAGGTTACAGGTACCAGCCATCATACCCATGAGGGACCGGCCAAAGTTTATGACGGTGAGCGTGCGGCTTTTGAGGCGGTAACAAACGGAGAAATCGATCATGGAGATGTGCTAGTGATCCGATACGAAGGTCCTAAGGGCGGACCAGGAATGCAGGAAATGTTGGCGGTTACGGGAGCTATTATGGGAGCTGGGCTGGGTGAATCAACTCTTTTGATAACCGATGGTAGGTTCTCAGGGGCGACCAGGGGACCCATGATAGGACATGTAGCACCTGAGGCCGCAGTTGGCGGAGCGATTGGATTGATAGAAGAAGGCGACACGATATCTATGGATGTGGAATCACGCCAGCTGAACGTGAATATTTCTGAAGAAGAATTTGAGACAAGAAGGAAGAAATGGCAGCCTAGGAAACCCAACTATGAGAGAGGCGTATTGGCTAAATATGCAAAGCTTGTATCTTCTGCTTCAGTTGGAGCAGTAACTAGTTAATAGACTCGGGTCCTGCGTCTTGGAATAGATTATTTCTCTTTTACGGGATTATGTGAAACGTCTTTATCCATTGTTCATATGGTCCCAGCATGTATTCCGGTGATAATATCTCTACTTGGATAATCCACCAGTGGATGATTTTAGAAGTACTTTGATGTTTAGGAGACGTCTTATCTGTCAATGAGAACTGCACTGTATATTATTAGCGCGTTTTTAATGCTCTGCACTATTTATATGATCTTCATCTGGGTTCCCACCGAACAAAATCTTGGTGTGTCCCAGAGAATATTCTATTTCCATGTTCCTTTAGCTTGGATTGGTATGGTTTCGATAATAGTGGTTGGTGTCGCGAGTATTGCCCATTTGGTTTCGGGGGACAATAAATGGGATGCCCTTGCTTATTCTTCAGCTGAATTGGGCGTTATATTCGCAACTTTAATACTTGTGACAGGAGCGATATGGGCCAAGCCGGTCTGGGGGGTCTGGTGGTCATGGGACCCTAAGCTCACAACGACTCTTATTTTGTGGTTTATTTATATTGGATATCTTATGGTCAGGGCATATTCTCCCAGTGGTTCTCAGGGAAGACGTTACGCTTCCGTGGTAGCACTGTTAGGTGCGATTGATGCGCCTTTAATCTATCTGGCATCTATATGGTGGAGAACTGCCCACCCTGATTTGAATATAGGACCGTTAGCAGAATCTAGCCTAGATTCAGACATGCTATTGACATTTGTTGTTGCTCTTCTCGCTTTTACTTTGTTTTATATATATCTTTTATGGGAGAGAGTTCGTATCAGGATGGTTGAGGATACCCTTGATGAGGTTTATCAATATGCTTCAGTATCGACTTAACAAGTTTGTTATCGTTCCCTTTGTATTGGCAGGGATCCTTTTTATATGCAAAGATTTTGTTGGAATGAATTTCCTCAGTGCTGACCCTCTCGTAGGATCTTTGTCTGAGGCGGAAGGTCCTGCAGATAATCTTAAGTTCCTGTTCGCTGTATTTTTTATCACCTGGCTAGCCTTTTTTGCTTATATATTTTTCCTTTCCAGAAGGCTGTCTGGAATGAAGCGAGAGGTAGAGGAGCTGAGAAAGTCCATGGCTGTGAGTTCCCAAGAATAATTTTAGGAGTTCGATTAGGGTGGATCAGGAAAATATCCAAGGTAACTTGGAGTCTTCTATACCAGATAATCAGGGGCTCCTTACTGCAAATCGTGGTAAGTTTCTGATTGCGGCTATAGTGCTTATAAGTTCGCTGGTGTATTTTGCTTTTATGGCATTTCAAAGTGCCACTGTTTATTACTACACAGTGGGTGAAATAAACACTCAGGCGAGCACACCTGAAGGACGCATGGTACGGGTAAGTGGGAAACTCGTTCCCGACTCGTTTCACCGATCAGTAGGTTCAACGGTTGCTCATTTTTCTCTTACGGACGGAGAAAACACCATGAATGCCATGCACAATGGGGTATTACCTGATCTCTTCTTCAATGAACATTCTGAGATTATACTTGAGGGAATCCATAAGTCAGGGGAAGAATTTGATAGTCAGAATGTTATCGTGAAATGTCCCTCGAAATATGTTGCATTGTCCGAAGAAGATGAGAGTTACTAGATATTCGAAGGATGTGCAAGACGCAAGAGTTAACCTAGACTTTCTTCTAACAACTCCACGAGGTCTTTTACCTTCCGAGATTCTGATACACCCTTAGACTCAACTCCCTCTTCCATCATTTGCATACAGAAAGGGCAAGACACTCCAACCGTGTCAGCATCTGTATCAAGAAACTGGTCTGTCCTAGCATGATTTACTCGTTGTGAGCCTCCTTCTTCGAACCACATATGTCCCCCACCCGCTCCGCAACAAAAGCCGTTCCCACGACATTTTTCCATCTCAATCAATTCCAGTCCAGGGATGGATTTAGCGACATTTCTTGGCGCATCATATATCCCGTTCTGTCTCCCAAGATAGCAGGAGTCGTGGTAAGCCAACTTTGTATCTATTTCAACGACGGGTTTTATAATCTCTTGTTGAATTAGGTCAGAAATTAGCTCGCTATAATGAAGTACCTCAAAGCTTCCTCCAAGGTGTGGATATTCGTTCTTTATGTTATTGAAACAGTGAGGACAACTGGTAAGTATCTTCTTTACTCCATAGCGATTGAACGTTTCTATGTTTTGCATGGCTAACATTTGGTATAAGTATTCGTTGCCCATTCTTCTGGCAGGGTCACCTGTGCACGTTTCTTCAGGGCCTAAAATTGCAAAATTGACTTTGGCCCGGTTCAGGATTCCTACCATGGCCCTTGGAATGCTTTGGCTGCGTTGTTCAAGGGCGTTTGTGCATCCAACCCAAAGCAAATATTCAGCCCCAGGATTCTCGCTAAATGTCTGAACATCTAGACCTTCGTACCAGCTCTCACGGGTGAAGGTGGTACCACTCCATGGGTGCCCTCGTTGCTCTAAATTAAGTAATGCTCCTTGGGCACCTTCTGGTATGTCGGGCTCTTCCATAACCATGTATCTTCGTATGTCTATAAGTGGGTGAAATGGTTCATTTCCCACGGGACAAACTTCAGTACAGGCACCACAGGTTAAACAGTCCCACACAGCCTCTTTTTCTATGCGAGACCCAATAATGCTAGGTATCTCTTCTTCAGACTCAGCTGAGGTGGCGTCCGCTATGTGGTACCGCATACCTTGAACGACATGCATAGGAGACAACATTTTTCCAGTCAGATTTGCTGGGCAAACGTCGGTGCATCTACCGCAGACAGCACATGCAAAAGCGTCAAGTAACTGTTTCTGGTTAAAGTCCTTCATTCGTGAGGCGCCAAACGATTCAACTTCCTCAAAGTCAGTGATTGTAGTTAAAGTTCCCTTGGCACCAAGTTGTCTGGTGACAAAGGCAATTGGTGCTCCCACAAGGTGCACATGTTTAGAAATAGGTATGTATACTGAAAAACCCAGAATTATTATCAAGTGTATCCACCAGCTGGCTTCATAAACATAAGTAGAGGAAGTATCAGATACACCGATATTTAACAGCCAGTCTCCTAGGGCGTTTCCAATGAACGAATGAGAGTGAGCCTTTGTTGAAGCAACGTAAAATGCTTCAGCAAGTATCGTGGTTATCATGAGTAGAGCTATGAGTGCCAGAATGATCGCTGCTTCACTCTTTTGCGTAAGGTCAAATCTCAGTCTATTAGCTGTAAAAACCCATCTACGCAATACTGCAAGCAGAATGATTGCTAGGAGAGATACTGAAAGAATGTCTAGATATGCTCCAAAAACCTTGATTCCTTTTTCAGTTAGTAAGGAAGAAGAGAATTGATTATTGATCGAGTCACCATATATAAAAATCAGGTAACTAAGGGAGAATGATAAAAATCCCCAGAAAATGATTGCGTGTGCAACTCCCGCTCTATCACGAGCCACATCGGTGCTCTGGAGGACTTTTTTCTGCCCAAAAATATAAGGAAGTGATCCTAGTATGCGTCTAGGAAGTTGATCGAGTCTTTCGGATGGTCTTCCAGAAAGAATAGGTCTAAACATTCTTATATAAAGGATTACTGTTGCCACTCCAAAGCACATCAATGTGGCTAAGTAAACAATTATCCACGATGGAACTATACCTAGAAATTCTTCTGGTGGAACCATTAGGTTTACCCTCCTAAAATATCCTTAGAATGCTATCACCAGTGTGACTAATAGCACCACACTTATAATGGATTAACGATTTCGGATTTTTTGTCGTCAGGAGGTTTGGGTTTTCCTAGTGTAAATGGGAGTAAGCCTCCTATGATCCAGGCCGCACCAAACACTACAAATGCTGATTTGTAACTAGACTCCTCGTTCCACAGTATTCCTCCGAGTAGGGGGCTAAATGAGGAGACTATAATGATTATTGGTGATATTACTCCTCTGATACTTCCCATATGTTGTCTTCCAAAGTATGTCGGTAATGCAACCCCCATGATGGTCGGGAATCCCCCCATAAAAAATCCGTGAACGGCCCCCCAAAGTATCAGAGCCAATAGAGATTCAGCTGGGATTATGAGAAACGTTGATAGTCCAGCGGGTATTAGGGATAGCGCAAGGACTTTTCGCACATCCATTTTTTCTGAGAGAAATCCAAATGGAAGTTTGCTTACCAACGCTGACAGAGCCAAAGTCCAAGCCACCATAGTGGCATATTCAGTTTGAAAACCTTTATCTTGGATATAGGCTATTTCATGAAACAGGACTGGCACTAGTCCACAGATGCCGAGCGCCTGTATAAGGGCAAATACCCAAAATGCTCTACTTTTTAACGATTGTAAAAGAGTCCAAGATGTTATTTCACGTTCATAAGTTATCGGAGACATGGGGCGAGTCGATTTTTCTCCGTCTGGCAACAAATCAACATCTTCTGGAGATCTGCGGATAAAGAGAGTTGCGGCTGGAACTATTGCTAGGATGGTGACTATACTTAATGCTAACCACCCTGAGCGCCAGCCCATGTCTGATATTGTAAGTCCCGCTATAGGGGCTATTATTACTCCCCCCGCTGATATTCCCATTGTTCCTATGGCCATTGCACGCCCACGTTTTTGGACAAACCATTTTGATATAAGTGACGGGCCAACAAGTTGGCTTCCCATTGCCGCTGTGCCTAATCCATACAAAACACCGTAAGTTATGTAAAACTGCCATACGTTTTCAACGAGCGATGTAGCGGCCAGTGCTATTCCACCAATAAGGCTTCCAACGGCGACTAGCGCTCTGGCTCCATTATTCCTGTCAACAAATATTCCAAGGAGTGGCAATATTGGGATAGTTATTAATTTGAAAAGTGGAATAACAGAAAATTGAAGTCGGGATATTCCTAGTTCTTCTCCCATTGGGACAGTGAAAAAGCCTAGTGCATAGCTACCTGTCCCCGCGTTTATCATGCTGGAAATGAAGGACGTTAGTACTATTAGCCATCCGAAAAAAAACCAGCGGCTGCATATCCTAACCAGGGCCGCATCAAGTTTTTTCAAGAGTCTGGGGAGTTCTTAATTTTTATAATTTTGACAAAGGCATCTTGGGGTTTAGGATATTTTGGGTGTTTCATTGAACCCAATAACTTCTTCGATCCAAGAAGCTTTAGAAAGTAAATTGTATTCTTGAAAGTGGCTCCCAACAATTTGGACTCCCAACGGCAAACCTTCGGAATCTAGAGTGTATGGTAGGCTAATTGCAGGGACTCCCGCCATGGTCCAAGGCGCTTGGAAAACAGGTTGTCCGGTGGTCTCAGGGGTGGGGGCTCCTGATATAGCTGTAGGTGCAATAAGTACATCGAAGGAGTCGAGGGTTTTTTCTACTTCTGTCGTTAAGTGTCGTTGAGTTGATAGTGCTTCAATGTAGGTTGCTGCGCTGGTAGCAAGGCCAGTCTCTATTACGCCTTTCACTTCAGGAGAGTAGTCATCCGGCCTTTTCAGGAAATTCTCTCTGTGTGTATGGCTACCTTCTGAGGTCATAATTATTCTGTGTTGCTTTAATACCTCTCTGAAGTCTATATCGATAGTTGCAGTCTTGATCTCAGCCCCTGCATTGGAAAGTTTGTCAACGAGTTTGTTAATTTCAGAAACCGTTTCGGAGTCGGCGTCATCGAAATAATATTGTTCTACCAAACCTATTTTTGGAGCTACTTTTTCTAACACTGCTTCGGAGTAGAAAGGAATTTCAGATAATTTGGAACCTTCGTCTTTTTCGTCATACCCTGCCATGGACTGTAGTAACGTTGCAGAGTCCGCGACATTTTTTGTAAACCAGCCCATGGTATCTAGAGACAGGGCTACTGGATAGACTCCATATCGGCTTACCAAGCCTTGAGTTGGTTTGAACCCAACAACTCCGTTATAAGCCGCTGGTCGGAGGACGGACCCGGCTGTTTGAGAACCTAACGAAGCTGGGAAAAAGCCTGCTGCTAGGCCTGCTGCTGAACCACTACTAGAACCTCCGGGAGTTCTTTGAAGATCCCATGGGTTCTTAGTGGGTGAAGGATCTCCGCATGCAAACTGAGTGGTAATAGTCTTTCCCATAATTACGGAGCCTGATTCTCTTAGAAGTCGGATAGTTTCAGCATCATATCCTGATGAAAAATCTTCAAATATAGGAGAGCAACATGTTGTTCTCATATCTTCGGTGTAATAGATATCTTTGACACCGATAGGAATGCCTAAAAGGAGGCTTTTGAATTCTCCAATGGCTATTTTCTCATCGCATTTCTTAGCTTGAGCTATTGCAATTTCAGGGTCAAGAGTGACCCATATATTTAGTTTCTCATTTAGGGTTCGAGATCGATCCAAGAATTCCCTAGTTAGTTCTTCAGCAGAAATATGTTTCTCGTGAAGTTGGGTGGATAGCTGTGAAATTGTCATGGAATGTATTTCTTTCATATCCAGGACCTCCCAAAGTGTTGTAAAAATTTCTCGTTAACTGGAGCTAGAGGATTATACGTTACCTTTTGGATCTGAAGCGCAAATGAAGTTGGTCGGTATAACCCTAGTAAGCGATACCTTATTTCTGGCAAAATCATAGCTGTAATTAAGTTAATCAGTGTAGGAGACGGTTATGCCAAGGCTTAACAAGACTGAATTGGATCAGTTTCTAACTAGTGGTGCACTTATTTTAAAACTTGGAACTATAACTGAACAGGGATATCCATATGTCAATCCTCTGTGGTATAGCTATGAAGATGGTGCATTTTTTGTTGCGGGGAGAGGAAAAGCTAGGTGGGTGTCACATATCCGTTCTAACGGTAAGGTTTCGGCTTGTATAGATACTCCAGATTCACCCTATACGCGGGTACTTATCGAAGCCGATGCAGAAATAATTGATGATAAGTGGATTGGAGACTGGGAGCATTGGGCCCATAGGTATATGGGTTCTGATCTAGGCCACCAGTATTATGAAGACACTAAACATATGCCACGCGTGTTGATCAGGTTAAACCCTAGGTCGATCACTAACTGGGCGGGACCTGGTTGGCATCCAAGATACCAAGACTGACAGCCTTTGATTAGTCAAAGGTTAAGGAAACTTTTAGAGCTCCATCTTCTCTTGCATCGGCAAGATTAAAAGCTTCCTGTACATTCCATATTGGAAACTGGTGAGTGACGAAAGGGGCCATATCTATTTCGCCTTTTACAATGTAGTCAACTGCAAGACGAAAAGCGGGCAGACCGGGTTCATCTTGTCCTCTGAATATAGTGTGCATTTGGACACATTTTCTAAAGAAAGTGTCCCAGTCAAAGAGTATTTTTTCAGGTGACGGTGGTAAACCAAAGGCGACTACTTGACCAAATAGTTTCACCATTTGTAGCGTCTGATTAAATGTTTCAACACTACCGACGGCTTCGACCACCAGGTCTGCTCCTAGGCCATCTGTCAGATCCATGACGGCTTCAGTAGCCTTTTCCCCAGTGACATCAATGGCATGGTCAATTCCTAAATTCTTCCCTGCCTTGAGTCTTTCGGGTACCGGTTCTATTCCTATAATTTTGTGAGCACCCATTTTTCTAAGCATAAAATCATGGAACAACCCGACCGAGCCCTGTCCAATGACTGCAATAGTTTTTCCTACCAGTGATGGGAGGCGTCGACATCCAAAGACCACGGTTCCCAACTGCTGTGCCATGAGGAGATGAGACTCAGGTACACCAGAAGGAAGTTTGAGCAGAAATTGTGGGTCAATAAGTTGATAGCCTGCGAAACATTTGGATTGCCAGATGTTGGGAACTGTAAGGACTAGTTCTCCCGCTTGGTAGTCTGTATCTGATCCGTCCACTACTAATCCAATTCCCTCATGTCCGGGATATCCGTGGGGCAATGGAAATTCTGACACGTTCCAACCCATATAGGTGATGTGTAGGTCACTACCACAAATGGATGCCAAGTTGGTTTTAACTAATACTTTCCCTTTTTGTATTGATGGGATATCTATTTCTTCACAATCCCATTTTCCCAATCCGGTTGCGATCGCTGCAGGCATTTTTGTCATAGATAACTCCCAAGCCAAAATAGATATTAACTTCCATCGATTCTATAACGAGTAGAGTAATCTATCATATTGCCACTCCAGCCTTAGGCGTTTAGAGTTTCTGATTTTCGGGTGTTAAGATGTGCTTTCTATGAACCAAAAATCATGTAATTGGATAATTGTGGGTTCCCTATCTGGCGCAATATCCGTTCTGTTGGGAGCAGCTGGTTCACACTGGTTACAACCTTTAATAGAGGGCGATTACACCGACACCTATTCAACCGCAGTGCGTTTTCACATGCTGCATTCACTGCTTTTGATTCTCGGAGCGATAATCCTTGATAGGTTGGTGCCAAACTTTTTTCTGTTAGCGTCGCTTTGGTTCTCGTTGATCGGACTTGCGATATTTTGTGGAAGTCTCTATCTGCTATCAGTCACTCAGTTGAGCATGTTAGGCGCTATCGCACCTATAGGAGGCATTTTTCTCATACTTGGCTGGCTGTCTCTTGCAGTTGGGGTATTGAGATCAAAGTAAGAACGGGCTAGCTAATAATCTTTTTTGGATTGTGTTTTACGAGTGTAGCTACGTTGTCGGCGGACATTCCGGAATCTAGAAGGGCTGCCACTGCCATTCGCATTCCTTCGGCGGGTGGTGGGTTTGTCCACTGTCCGAAGTCTGTGGTCACTAGGCAATTTGCTACCCCTAGTCTCAGGATTTCTTCGGACATAATTCGAGGACTCATTGCCTGTTCTGTAGGCATACAGGGGAGAAAAGTGAACTCTATGTAGGCCCCAGTAGACGCCATCCGTTCCATTTCGAGATAAGTGGCTACACCGTATGGATGAGTAGCAATCATCCTTTTAACGCCTCTAGTTTTGGCCTCTTCGAAAAGTTTAATGGTTTCCCGGGGGGATATATGTCCCGAAGCAAGGACCATATCCTGTTCAGCGATTATGTCTATTACATCAGCAGCTTTAGGAAGTAAATCATTGGCTCCGTCTAGAATATCTAATTTTATGGGGGATGCTTCAGTTATTACTTGAATATGTGTTTTGGATGTAGGCATCCAGACAATTTTTGCTCCTAAATCTGCAGATACTTGTACTGCGTCTGGGTTTATTCCCCCAATCGACTGGTTGAGAGTAATAGACCCAAATACATGTAGACCGGGATACATCTGATCCAATGCATCGGCAAGAGGAGTTGTAGGGTAGTCGTGAGATTTCAGAACGAATCCTCCGAGTTCACCCTCATAGGCTGCTCTTGCAGTTTCCAAAGCGTTCATTCTGCGTTCCTGGGTGTCCGGTGCTGCATGAACATGGAGGTCGAACGATCCTCTAACTATTTCATTCACTTCACTATTCATTAGTGTCTATGCCTTGTCTATAAGTCCTGCTAGGGTGTTCATGGAACTGAAGGTTATCACTTCACTATTATCTTCTTGGGTTTCTCCGTTACAGGAAGGCCTGTAACGGAAAACCCTCATTCCTGCTGATATTGCAGCTTGTACACCTGTTAAGGAATCTTCAATAACGATAGTTTCTTGAGGAGTGTAGCCCATCATACTGCAAGCATGCAGGAAAAGGTCTGGTTCTGGTTTCCCCCTGACTACGTCAGTGGAGCTAAATATTCTTCCTTCGAATAGATGCAGGAGCCCAGTAATGCCTAGTGTTTTTCGTATTTTCTTGTGAGGTCCGCTTGACGCCACACAATAATTTGCATCAATAGATTGAAGAGCCCGCTCAATTCCTGGAATAGGTCGTAAATGATCTTCAAACTCTTTAAACATTCTCTCCATGTAAATTTCATGGAGTTCTACTGGAGGCTCTTTTCCCAGCAATTCATTGATAATGAGGAGAGAATCAATCCAGGACTTTCCAAGAAATAGATTTAAAGATTGATCTGATGTCATCGGTATCCCGATTTCGGAAAGTAGGTTGGACAGTACCCTGTTGGAGATAGGTTCACTGTCAACGAGTACGCCGTCACAGTCAAAAATAATCAGTTTTGGGTTCAGTTAAATCTCCCTTAATGTTCCTTGATAAAGTTTTGTTAATTTATTATATTGGAATCAGGTAATGTTATGGAAGTTGACACGAAGCGAGTCAACTATTAATATTAATTTTGACGAATCGACTCTGCGTAACGTTTAAATATTCAGCGTAACTTCGCCATTACGGGTTGTTGTTGATATCCACTTTAAGGTTGGGATAACTAGTATATATGGTTAACAGAAATTCTAGTCGTATGGGACACCGACAAAGGGTTACTCCAAGAAGGAGAGTAATCAGGCTAGAGGTAGGTATACCCTCCGCATCGGTAAGAAATTCCCAGCATGGAATTACTGAAGATGGTTTGTATGTCATAAGTGTGGCAGCAAGGCTTTTGGAAATGCACCCTCAGACTTTGAGAAAGTATGAACGTGCCGGTCTTGTTAGGCCATCACGGACTGTTGGAATGTTGCGGCTGTATTCCGAAGAGGACATCGTGCGCCTGCGTTTGATAAAGCATTTGGTTGGAGATCTTGGATTGAATATCGCCGGTGTAGAACTGGCCCTTGGGATGTTTAACCAGATGTTGAAAATCAAATCTGGGCTGAATCAGGCAGAAAAGAGTGATTTGAAATCCTACTTAGAGGATTGTCTTAATGAGATGTTTTTAGTTCTGAGAGTGAATCCTTCCTGAAAACATTTGACCCCTGTCACATATTTATAAATTATTTTCAATGGAGTTGATTTTTGAGTGAGGAAATGAACAAAGATTCAATAGGAGAAACTCCTGGTGAAGACCAGGCAGCTGACCCGAATTGCCTATCTAATGAGGAGGAAACCTCAACTGAAACCACGCTCCCTCAAGAAACATTTGAGGAAGCACTTAGAGAGAAGGAGCAGTTTAGGTCTATAGCTCAACGGGCTCAGGCTGACCTCGTCAATTATAGGCAACGGGCATCCCAGGAACTGGAGGAGTCACGGAGGACTGTGAAGTTCGGTATTTTGAGTAGATTTTTGGGAGTTGCTGATGATTTGACAAGGGCTATAGATAATCTTCCTGACGATGCAGATGAAAGTTGGATAGAAGGGATTTCTCTGGTAGCTAGAAATCTATCAAATTCCCTTGAACTTGAAGGAGTTATGAAGATAGAGGCTATCGGAAAGCATTTTGATCCGTACCAGCATGAAGCGATTATGTATGAGGAACGATGTGATGAAGAGGAAGGCACAATAGTTAGCGTTATACAAGACGGCTACAAGCTTAATGACAGGATACTTAGACCTGCTCGAGTTGTTGTGGCGCAAGCAAAGAATTTACAAGAAGAACAATTAAATACAGAAAATCAGGAAGATGAACAGGAGGAAAACTGATGCCGAAGATACTCGGTATTGATTTAGGTACCACAAATTCATGTATGGCAGTTATTGAGGGCGGTGAGCCGAGGGTCATCGAAAATGCAGAAGGGACTCGAACGACTCCGTCCGTCGTTGGTATAAATCCTCGTTCTGATGAAAGGTATGTTGGCACAACGGCAAAGAGACAAGCTGTGACTAACCCTGAAAATACTGTCTTCTCTGCAAAGCGATTTATGGGTATGAAATATGAGGACGAATCGGTTGAACGTAATTTGTCCCTTGTGCCTTATAAAGTTGTTTCACATTCAAATGGTGATGCTCATGTAGAGATGGGGGGCAAAACTTATGCGCCTCCCGAAATATCTGCGATGGTGTTACAAAAATTAAAGCAAGATGCAGAAGCTAAATTAGGGGAAGAGATAACCCAGGCAGTCATTACCGTTCCAGCATATTTCAATGATAGTCAACGCAACGCGACACGTGATGCAGGAAAGATAGCGGGCCTAGAGGTTTTGAGGATAATTAATGAGCCTACAGCGGCTGCTTTGGCTTACGGATTGGAGAATGACAGGGATCAAACAATAGCTGTTTTTGATCTTGGTGGGGGAACTTTTGACATAACCGTCTTGCAAATGGGAGACGGTGTTTTTGAAGTGAAGGCTACTAACGGTGATACTCATCTTGGTGGTGACGACTTTGACCAGGTAATTATAGATTGGATATGCGATAAATTTAAGCAGGATCAAGGTATTGACCTAAAGGGTGATCGCATGGCGCTCCAGCGGCTGCGCGAGTCTGCGGAGAGAGCTAAAATTGAGCTGTCAACCCTAATGCAGACCGAAATCAATTTACCGTTTATTACTGCTGACGCCTCAGGGCCTAAACATCTGGTGGAGACTCTTCAACGCTCCACTTTAGAGCAATTGGTGGAAGGTCTTATAAAGGATTCAATTGAGCCTTGTAAACAAGCCATAGAGGATGCTGGTGTGTCAAAAGGGGATATCGATGAAATTATCTTAGTTGGAGGAATGACGCGAATGCCAGCTGTACAGCTGGCTGTTGAAGAATATTTTGGAAAAGAATCTCATCAAGGAGTAAATCCCGACGAGGTCGTAGGCATTGGAGCAGCTATACAAGCTGGAGTGCTTCAGGGAGATGTTCAAGATATATTGCTTTTGGATGTCACTCCATTGACGCTTGGTATTGAAACACTTGGTAGTGTCACGACTCCCCTTATTCCACGTAACACGACAATCCCAACTTCCAAGAGTGAGACTTTTACAACGGCTTCGGACAACCAACCTTCTGTGGAAGTTCATGTACTACAAGGTGAAAGGCCTATGGCTGGTGAGAACAAAACGATCGGTAGATTTAATTTGGACGGTATTCTTCCTGCTGCAAGGGGGATTCCACAAGTAGAGGTCACATTCGATATAGATGCTAACGGGATATTGAACGTATCTGCTCAGGACAAAGGCACCGGAAAAGAGCAGAGTATCACTATTACGGCTAGTTCCGGTCTTTCCCAAGATGAGATAGACAGGATGGTTGATGAAGCCGAACAGCATGCTGAAGAAGACGAGAATAAGCGTCACAGTGTAGAGGTTCGGAATTCTGCTGAAAGTGCTGTTTATGCAGCAGAGACATTAATTAAAGAAAATGAAGATAAAATTTCTCCTGACTTAAAGGTGGAGGTGGACGCAGCAGTGGAGTCTGTTAAGTCAGCGCTTGAGGGAGAAGATGTTTCGCTAATTGAATCCTCATTACAGCAACTTCAAGAGACTGTTCAGAAAGTTGGTCAGGAAGTCTACAGTAATACGGGGGAGCCTGGTGAAGGGGCGGGTCCTGAAGACTCAGAGACTACTGATCAGGACCCGGATAATACAGTTGAAGGTGAATTCAGAGAAGTGTGACGGAGAGATTAAAGCTCCATTAAATAAAAAGGGCGTCCAATCGGACGCCCTTTTTTAACAAGTTGTAATGAGTTTTTACAAGACGTGATATGAGAGCAAATGTTCTCTCATCACATCTTCGGCAAAATCATTACTCACATCTCTCCAAACAGAGTGAATATGATTAGCGCCGTTTTGTCGGTTGTCAAACTCAACTACAAAATCGCCGCCGTGGAGTCTGTAGTAGTGTTCTTCGCCAGCTGATTTGCCACCACCCCATGCAAAATGAACATTTTCGAGTCCATACTGGTTTAATTCGGACATCTTTTTGTCAGCCAGTTCTGAAGGCACCTGATTTATGTATTCTGCAATCAGAGACTTCACGATGCCTTTCTGGGTATCATCCATCTTTGAGATTGACAGACCTTCTTCTCTAGGCAAACTGACTTTTGAGCTGTTGTAAGTCAGTATGTCCAAAGGGGCCTCGTCATATATGATCGCTCTTTTTTTCTGGCCATTGTCGAGGCTATTGAGCAGATCGAACGCTATGTCTTCCCTATCACTTAGGATTCTGAGGCCAGATTGCGGGCCGGAAGGTACTTCTGCAGGATTAGCTCCAAAGAAAAAAGGTGTCATAGATATGACTTCATTTTTCCAAACGCTAAAATGCAAAGAGACATGATGACCTTCTGTCCTCCAGGACCACGGGCCATCCCCACCTGGTTCTCCGAAGATTGTGAAGTAGTAAAGCTCGGGATCGCGTTTAAATGATATTACTCCCCGCTCTTTTTCTAGAGGTCCCAAGACCGATTCTAAATCTATAATTTTTCGGGCCTGTTGATAGGATGTTTCGGTTAATCCCGTGGACATTAGATCAAATGCCAGTTCCCTCTGGGAACCATCCATATCACGTAGGGACAACCCGTGCCTGTTCATAGGTGGGTAGTACCAAAAAATTCTTTCCCCATCTAAATACTCGAAACATGCCTTCTCTTTCTGAGTTGAAGATAAGCTATTTAGAAATTTCTTTCCTGCTTCATTCATTCTGTCAACCAATGACGTTTCTGAATGATTATGTGATGCTGTCATTATCAATCCTCCCATGCTACCCGTGTGAGATAGCCTCGTTGTTGTGGATACTTGCCCTAGGTTAGCATTCGGCGAGTTTTCTGTCAGTATCGTTGGTAGAGATTTCCTATATCTTGACTAGTCTCTGGAAACTCCG
>CAYWYV010000027.1:0-16770 GCA_964462705.1 uncultured Dehalococcoidia bacterium | reverse complement strand
TGCTTTGACTGTAAAAAGTGAGGTAGTTAGGTCTGGGAGACGTATCAAGGTCATAGAGGTGAAAATTGAGGCCGACGTCCCAAATAGAGGTCAAGTGGAGATAGCCCGTTCCAGTGCAGTCCTTCTCAGAAGATCAAAAAATCCTCCCGGAGATATTTGGACTCCTCCTGAGTGGGAAATTAGCCCGCCAAGTGAAACCCTGCCATATCCTTCAGAAAATGATCCCCAATCAAATTCCATATGGCACTCTGTTTCGCCAGATGGAAGCACCAACGAAAAAAAATTATCACTCAAGCGACTCTGGATCCGTGAAACTCATAATTTAGTCTCAGGTGTTATGCCAAGCCAATTAGTGAAAGTGGCTCAAGTAGCAGATTTTGCTAATCCAGGTGCAAATTCAGGAACAAATGGTTTGAATTACATTAACGCAGATGTCTGTTTATACCTTCACCGTGACCCAGTAGGTATGTGGATGGGAACTGATTCTTTCTATCACGGCTCTGACTCGGGGGTTTCCGTAGGAACCATTACACTTTACGACAAAGAGGGCAGGTTTGGGACATCAACAGTATGTGCTTTAGGTCAAGAACGTTAACAGGCAGAAAAGCAGATATTTCTCCAGTTACTCCCCTTTATAAACAGGATCTCGTTTTTCTAGAAAAGCTTGAACCGCCTCCTTCTGATCATAAGTATCGTAAAGGGGTGAACCGTAGTGATCTTCGTCCGAAACAGCATCGGCCCAGTCACGATATCCAGATCTGAGCAATTGTTTTGTATTTCTTACAGCTAGCGGAGGATTGGAAGAAATATCATCAGCAAATTGAAGAGCTTCTGATATCAAACGTTGTGGCCTAACTACGTGACTTACCAACCCATGCGACTCTGCCCATTTGGCGTCATAAATTCTTCCTGTCAGACACATTTCGGCTGCGACAGAATGTCCAGCTATCTCTGACAGGGTGGAGGAGGCCGCTGTATCAGGTACAAGCCCTCGGCGCACAAAAATAGCCGAAAACTTCGCTTCCTCTGAAGCAATCCTAATATCACACGCCAAGGCAATGGAAAGCCCAGCTCCTACAGCAGCCCCATTTACAGCCGCTATTACAGGTTGTGGAATACGACGAATACTGGATGCAAGCTCCTGTATTCTGTTTCCAGTGTGTCCAGAAGAATCCCCTGGCAGCTTTCGATTCTCTGATCCTCGAGCAGCCATACGGGAAAGATCTGCTCCAGAACAGAATCCCCTTCCTTCTCCGGTTATGACAACCACTCTTATCTCGGGAAACATTTCAGGCAACTTTTCCAGAAGAGAATGAAACTCGAGGGTAATTTCACGGTTGAGTGCATTCATAACTTCTCCACGCATGAGAGTTATGACCCCTGTGTAATTGATCTTCTCGAAAGATAGTTTCTCGTATTTCTGCATTCTCTTTACCTGCGTTTAAATTAAAGCGGATTTGATAAGGTCCAATTTACACTGTCAACACAAGTCACGAAAAACCTGGTCCAGAGCTCTTTTTAGATAAGAAATAGCCAAGTCTATTTTATAAGTATTATTTTCTGACATGGGTCTGACATCTCTTAGCGAAATATCAACTTTGGATATCAACTCGTCCGAACGCTTCACGTCCTCCATAGTCATACCAAGCATGTATTCTTCAATCTCTGTAAGACGCCAAGGAATTGGCGCAATCCCACCCAAAACAACCCCGACACGACAAATTTTTCCTCCCGATAGTGAAATTGATACTGCTGCGCTAGCAAGAGCGAAGTCCATTGACTGTCTTTCTTTAAACTTTAAGAAGGTGCTGGAAGACAATTCTTCCTCACAAGTTATTTCAATACAGGAAACAAATTCACCCTCTCCCAAAACATTTTCTTTTTGAATATCAGTTCCCGGACCAACAAAAAAATCATCTATTTTCATAGTAGCGAACCCAGCAGGACCAAATATTTTTACCTTGGCGTCTAAAGCTGTAAGAGCTACCGCGATATCTGAAGGATCGACAATCCAGCACTTATCACCTCCGATAATGGCGTGATACTTATCCAATCCCCCCACCGCAAAGCACTTTTCTCCCCCCTTTTTCAAACAATCAAATAGAGGACTCCTGTAATACCAGCACCGGGGTCTTTGGCACAGATTCCCCCCGAGAGTTCCAATAGACCTGATTTGGGGCGTCGCCACCGACGCTGCAGCCTTTACCAATGCTGGAAAACTCGAGCTAAGGTCATCATTAGAAACAATATCCGAGAGGGTCACCATGGAACCCAAAATACAGACATTCCCATTACTTTGAATATCTTTCAAGCCATCCACGCCGGCCAGACTTACCAGTGACTCGGGATGCACAACACCCTGCTTCATCTCACCCAGAAGATCGGTACTTCCTGAAACAATATGAGCTTGGGAAGTAGAGGTAAGTAAAAAAGATACCTCTTCTCGTGTCGCAGGGCGGTGATACTCAAAAGAGTCCATAAGAAACTAGACCTTACGATTTTTTATAGCAGCAAGCAATCTGTGGGGCGTTATAGGTAGATCTGTAATTCTTACCCCAACGGCATCATAAATCGCATTCGTAATCGTTGGAGCGGGACCAATACATGGCGGTTCACCAAGGGATTTAGCCCCGAAAGGGCCTATAGGGTCATTTATGTCTACAAAAATAACGTCAATATCCGGAAAATCCAAAATAGTTGGGCTTTTGTGATCTAAAAAATTGCTGTTAACAACTATTCCCGTATTAGGGTCCGTTTCCATATCTTCCAAAAAGGTAAATCCCATCATTTGTGACACGCCACCCCTGACTTGGTTTTCAGCCATCTTGGGATTGATGATCGTACCGGCGTCATGTGCAGCAACATAGCGAGAAATATTCACTCTTCCTGTTTCGACATCTACCTCGACTTCAACAAAGTGAGCACCAAAAGAGTTGATCACATAATCTGAACTGCCCGGAACAATCGTTGCCTCAGCATTAATAGCTCCACTATGATCCACAAGATCACAAATAGATATAAAAGCACCCGAATCGGACGTCACCCCAGAGCCCCGTAACTTTAACGCGTGTTGACAATCTCCCAGAAATTGAGCAGCTTGATTCAGGATTTTGTCTCGAAGAATTTCTGCCGCACGTTTCACCGCCAGACCAGATGAGAAAGTAACGGAAGAGCCAGCTGTAATGCTGGCCTCTGGGGTTATATCCGTATCTCCCATGACTAAATCAATGGAATCGTACGGAGTGGAAAGTACCTGGGAAGCAATTTGACTAAGTACTGTGGCGCTACCCTCTCCAACATCCATAACCCCCGTAGCAAGCGAGTACGATGAATCCTCGGTTAAAGTAATTGAGGCATGTGCTTTCCCCCCTGGACCACCTCTGTAGAGAAACATAGACATTCCTCTACCCCGTTTGATCGAATTACTAGATGATTTATGAATCCCATCCACAGGTTTACCCCAACCTATCCTATCGGCTCCAAGAGCCAAACATTCAGAGAGACCATTACTGGAAAATGGGATTCCCCCTTCTGATGGCTGAGTATCAACTATTTCAGTGACAGGAGTAATTCGCTCACCTGGCTGACCTTCTAGACCCACGTGGTTTTTTCTTCTAAATTCCAGTGGGTCTATTCCCAAGGACTCTGCAGCTAAATCGGCGACACACTCTAGAGCATAATGACCTTGGGGTGCCCCCAAGGCACGGTAAGAACCTGCTGTGGGGGTATTAGTGTAGACAAGGGACCCCTCATATCTAACGTTTTGACAACGATAAAGGTATAAAGCCCCCTGCCCGGCACGTCTAGCCACTCCCGGTCCAGATGATAAATAAGCTCCAGTATCCATCACAGTCTTGGCATGAATAGCAGTAATTTCTCCATCTTTTTTTAGTCCCATGCGGAGTGTGGTCTGTGTCGAATGACGACGACGCCCTGCGACAAATTCCTCTTCACGAGAAAGCTCCAAGCGTACTGGGGCCTGAGCCCTCATGGAAAGTATAGAAGCCAATACAGCTGTCCGAGTCTCATCCTTTCCACCGTACCCCGCGCCCATATGGGGCCCAATAACTCTCACAGATTCAGTTGAAAGACCTAGTGCCTGAGATAAAGCAATTTTATCGGCATGAATGCCTCTGCTTGATTTCCATACAGTTAATTTAGAACCATCCCATTTGGCGAGGGCAGTTCTGGGTTCCAAAGGGGCAGGACTATGAGCCGGGGTTGTGAAGGATTCTTCTACTATGAGATCGGCTTCCCCAAAGCCCTCGTCAATATTGCCCCGTTGTTCAATTAGAGGCTCATTGTTTATGAGATTACCACCTTCGTGAATCGGCTCAGCACTATCAGCCAAAGCTTCATCTGTTGTACTGGAAAAAGACAAAATCTCATATGAAACCTCGATTAGTTTCACAGCCAAATCTGCTGTAAAGGGATTATCGGCGGCAACAACAGCCACCTCGTCCCCCACAAACCGTACTTTCTGATCAAGAATAGCTACGTCAGGGGCTACACGACCATCAGGAACATCAAAAGGCGTTACGATAGCCTTTACTCCTGCCAACTTGCCTGCTTCAAAAGTATCCACGGACAAAATTCTTGCGTGGGGATGAGGACTCCTTAAAACCTTGGCATATAACATGTCATCTAAGCCGATGTCAGCAGCGTATTCAGCTTTTCCGGTTACTTTATCTCTCAAATCTCGTCGTGGAGGAGAGGTGCCCACCCATCCTAGGTTTTCAGGCATCGAATCTCCCATCAAACGCAGCATTTACTGAGTCTAAAATAGCTCCGTAGGCATTACAGCGGCACAAATTACCCCCTAATGCCTCTGATATTTGATCTCTGGTGATTGGTGTATCCATTTCCATCAAAGGAATAGCGCTCATTATGAAGCCTGGAGTACAAAAACCACATTGAGCCCCATCATTTTCAAGAAAAGCAACTTGAAGAGGATGGAGATTTCCATCACTAGATAGACTTTCTATCGTCGTTACTCTGCACGCTGAAATGGAAGCGACCAAAACCTGACAGGCATTTATCGGTAGCCCGTCAAGCAAAACCGTACAGGTCCCACACTCACCCATATCGCAGCCTCGCTTGGTACCAGTAAGACCAAATTCTTCCCGAAGCAAATACAGGAGTGTCCACCGGGTATCGGTTTCAATGCAATGCTCTGTTCCGTTGAGGGTAAAGGTAATTTCAATAGTAGACACTGATACTTCTAAAAATCAATCAAGAGCATGTATCAGTAACCACATAGGCTCTTTTCCAACTTCATATCGAGATATTAATTCGAGTGACCCGTCAGGCCCTATTTGAAAAGCTGAGACGTGGCCTGACTCCAATCCAGCCGAATACAGAAATTTCCCCGTCTTATCTATATCTAACACCCTCGGTACAGCTTCTGTAGGAAACCTGCCAACTTGCTTCATTTTTCCTGTCTCGCCATCGACCGAAAATGCCGCCACAGAATTATGTCCACGGTTTGGCGCATAAAGAAAATTCCCGTCAGGCGTGAGGCTTATCTGGGCACAAGTATTTACACCACCGTAGTGCATGGGAAGAGTCGATTCCGTTTGAATTTCCCTCAAAGAGGCTGATTCGATATCAATGCCATAGGAGGTCACACTACAATCTTGTTCATTGGAAAAAAAGACGAATTTACCATTCGGATGTATGGAATAGTGACGAGGGCCTCTGTTGTCCGGCTGTGAACACTCAAAAGACTCTGTCTGAGTTAGTTCACCTGTCTCCGCAGAGAATCTGAATAATCGAATAGTATTCAAACCATTTTCGCCTGCTATATGAGGAAGCATTGCTAAGCTATTGCTCGCATCTGTATAAACACAGTGAGCCCCAGTACCTGTCGGAATCCAATCACTTTTTCCACTAAATGATCCTTCCCCAACTTCATGAACACTTACTGCTCCGGCGAGATAATAAGCTGCAAGGAGATACTTGTGAGTCTTATCAAGGGAAATAAAGCAAGGATCACCTTGAAGAACTGGGCCATCAGAAAGATGTTTTAAAGAACCGTCAGCAGGATTAAATCTATAGGACGAAACCCGAGGAATATCTCGTCTTCCAACATAAAGAATTGATTTCTCGGGGTCTAAGGCTAAAGGAGCTGGTCTCCCATCAATTTCAGCATCAGAAAGAAATTCCAACTCGCCTGTGGAACTATCTATCTCCCAACAAGACACCTTGTCACTTGCTGCTAAAGTCATAAACATAATTTGACGCAAGCCACACTCCTAGAGACACCCTATAATAAATTTTGCTGAGGTTTATGGATCTATACTTCCGCCACTAATCTTAACAGGGGACGGTTAACTGCAGTATTTGTAGTCGCCTAAATGACAACAAACAGCCAAACCGTGAATGAAAGGTTCAGCTAAACGAGAAAACTTTCCAGTTCCCTTATGGATGTTTCACCCGTAAAATTATATTACCCAGTGGGGTAACACAATTGAGCATGCGGTATGACCGCCCTATACAACTCAAAATAACAAATCAATTTAGGAGCGGTTAGTGACAATATCGGCGGCGAAACTTTCGCTGGCAACCCGTTGGTCAAAACCTAACGGGTATCGACAGGTATTGCTAATAGCATTCCCACTCATACTCAGCACCGGATCTTGGTCAATCCAACAATTTGTAGACCGTATGTTCCTATCCTGGTACTCACCAGATGCCTTGGCAGCAGCAATGCCAACAGGCATATTAAGTTTCACGATCGTCTGTTTTTTTATCGGCACCGCCGGTTATGCGAGCACATTCGTTGCTCAGTACACGGGAGCAGGAAGGCATGACAGAGTAGGCCCCGCGATGTGGCAGGGCATCTATTTCTCACTTATAGGAGGAATCGTAACCTTCATCGCGATGTTCTTCGCAGAACCAATCTTCCAATTTATTGGACACGATGAATCGGTGAGAGAACTCGAAATTAAATACTGGCGCTATCTTACAATCGGAGGATTTTTTCCTATATGCATGGCCGCCGTATCTTCTTTTTTTAACGGACGTGGAAACACCTTTCCAGTGATGTGGGCAAGCCTGCTAGCGACTTGCCTGAACATGGTCTTAAATTATCTGTTGATATTTGGAAATTTCGGTTTGCCCGAGATGGGGATCTCAGGGGCCGGATTATCAACAGTAATATCCCAGATTTTTAATCTATCTCTACTGCTCTTTATGACTTTCATGGGAAATAACAATGCCAAGTACAAAACTATCTCGGGCTGGAAGTTTGACAAGGACTTGTTTCTTCGATTGATTAGGTACGGACTTCCAAACGGAATCCACTTTTTCTTAGACATAGCAGCATTCTCTGCTTTCATCCTCATAGTTGGAAGATTAGGCGCTGCCCAATTAGCAGCAACCAACATCGCTTTGAATGTAAGTATGTTGGCTTTCATGCCAATGATAGGAATGGGGATAACCGTTTCCATCCTAGTAGGTCAATCACTTGGGGCGAATAATGATGATATGGCTGATACAGCAACGACTTCGGCAGTGCAAATGGCATTCATTTACATGGGTAGTATTTCAGCCCTGTATCTATTAATACCCTCCATATTCATATACCCATTCGCTGCCAATGCAGACCCGACAGAGTTTGAGGAGATTAGAGGCTACGCAATGACGGCCATGAAATTCGTTGCAGCCTGGTCGCTAGTAGACTCATTGGGAATAGTCTACTCATCAGCCCTGAAAGGTGCTGGGGACACCAGGTTCACAATGTATACAATCATCGTTCTGTCCCTCATTTTGCTCATCCTACCAACATTCATTGCTCTGGAGTTGATGGGATGGGGACTCGAGGCAGCATGGGCCATTGGAGTCGTATACATCATTGGCCTAGCGGTCGCATTCACCCTCAGATACAGAGCAGGTAAATGGAGAACTATGCGGGTAATCGAACAATCAGCCTTTGAGGACCCCCTTCAAACGTAAATTTATGAGGAGTTGAAAATAATGAAAAATCAACCCAATGTAATTCTGATTATGTCGGATGATCTGGGATACGAAGTGATAGGTGCCAACGGTGGGACTTCATATGAAACACCCAGATTAGACAAAATGGCCGAGGAGGGCATGAGGTTTGAGAACGCCCACGTGATGCCACTCTGCACTCCCACCCGAATTTCGCTCATGACAGGAAAATACAACTTTCGTAACTACATTGGGTTTGGTCTAATCGCACCAGATGAAATTACTTTTGGACACTTGATGTCCGACGCTGGGTACAACACATGTATAGCCGGCAAATGGCAACTTTACTCCTATAACCCTCCCGATGAAGTACCGGAAATGAGAAATAAGGGACAAAAGATAGAAAACTCTGGATTCAATGAGTTCTGCGTATGGCATCCACATCAGACTGAAGAAAAGGGATCAAGATATAAAAATCCAATTATCTATGAAAACGGACAATTTAGAGGAGATACAGCGGGCAAGTACGGAGAAGATATATTCTGTGACTACATAATAGATTTTATCGACAGAACCAAAGATGAAGATGCTCCGTTTTTCGTTTATTGGCCTATGGCAGCTACCCATAAACCACACGAACCCACTCCAGACAGCCCAGAATGGAACGATTTCGACCCACCATCAAATCACTCTTTGGGTGGAAGAACCTGGGCTGAACTCGAAGATGGATCATGGGAAGACGACCCAAAATTTTATAAAGACATGGTTGAATATCACGACAAAGTCATAGGAAAACTTGTCGACCATATTGCCGAACAGAATCTATCAGAAAACACTCTCATCATTTACCTGGGGGATAATGGGAGCCCCCACGATGTTTGTTCAATGGTTCACAGCCACAACGAGATTTGTGGAGGAAAAGGGAAAACAAACGACCGGGGGACTCATGTACCTCTGATATGTAGCATGCCGGGAACAATTCCATCAGGTACGGTACAAGTCGATATGGTGGAAGCTACTGATTTTCTACCCACCATATTTGAGGCAGCAGGTCTCCAATTTCCAGAAGGCTACTTGATTGATGGAAGATCTTTTCTGCCACAACTAAAAGGAGAACCAGGAAATCCTAGGGAATGGATGTTTTTTCACTTTGAACCCATGAATGACAGAAACGACATCGGACAGATCAGATTTGTCCGGGATAATGAGTGGAAATTATATGAGACCGGCCAACTTTATGATCTAAGAAATGATCTGGAAGAAGATCTTCCAATATTCAAGTCGGCAGAAAACCCAGAACAATCCTTAGCAAGATCTAAACTGGAACCAGTATTTGTCCAAATGAATTAATATCTTCCAAAACAAGCTTTTTAGTCTGGCTTCAAATCAATGGATGCGGAATTTATGCAGTACCGTAGCCCGGTGGGATTGGGACCATCTGGGAAAACATGTCCCAAGTGAGCCCCACAGGACTGACATATGACTTCCGTGCGTACCATCCCTAAAGAGTTATCCGTTTCTTCCTCTATCTGTTCTTCAACGATGGGAGCGTAAAAACTTGGCCACCCACACATTGAATCAAACTTTGAGTCAGAGGAAAATAATTCAGCACCACAGCAAACACAAAGATATTTACCATCATCAAAGGTATTCCAGTATTTGCCAGTAAAAGCTCGTTCAGTGGCCTTATTACGAGTAACTTCATACTGCATTGGTGTTAGCTTGTTTCGATACTGCTCATCATTTTTAGGGTCAACATTTTCCTCTTGAGCCATTAGCATATCTCCGCCGAATATTGTTTCTTTTCCACGACCCAAGTATAACGTGAATTTTAGTTCACATAACTAAAGGTTTATTTGAACACAGGTGTAATATGTGAGTCTGATAATTAAAGATTACCACTAGTGAAAGGTTCATTGAAAAGATGCCAATCAAATTTGGTGTATTCGACCATATTGAACCCGTAGATCAAATGCCTCTACATGAAGTATACAACCTACGGATGCAGCAAATTGAAAAGTTTGATAGTAATGGTTATTACGCTTATCACCTAGCCGAACACCACACCCCTGCGGTGCATAGTCTTGCTCCCTCTCAAAATGTTTTTCTGGCAGCTGCGTCCCAAAGGACTTCCCAACTAAAATTAGCTCCTTGCGTTTATGTTCTTCCATTGCATCACCCTTTACGTCTAATAGAAGAAATAAGCATGTTAGATCATTTAAGCAAAGGGAGACTCGAGATCGGAATCGGGAGAGGCGGGGTGATGGAAGCATTTTTCTGGGGACAGGAAGCGGACTCGGAAACAAATTATCTACGGTACAAGGAAACTCTAGATATATTAAAAAAGGGATTGAACACAGACTCACTTTCCTATGAAGGCCAATTTCATAAGTTTGACGAACTCCCTATGCGTCTAGGGCCAGTACAAAGACCCTACCCCCCGATGTGGTACATGCGAAATGCTGAGACTGCGGCATTAGAAGGCATGAATACTGTGGTTGTTGGCACTTTGGACAGCTTACGCGCAGAGACAATTCGTTTCAAAAGAGTATGGGAGACTACCCATGGGAAAAACACTCAGACGGCTCAAGGAACCGAACCAAAAATTGGTTTAGTGGTTCATATGGTTGTGGCTGAAACTGATGAAGAAGCAATTCAAATAGCGAAGCCAGCTTGGGAGAAATATAGGTGGAACCTCGCTGCACCCAGGCGAATTGAGGCAGAACGAAGAGGTCTGACACAATTTCAATCGAGTACCGACGGGTCATTCGGATTCGTAGGGGACAGACCCGCAAATTTACCTGATCGAGAAACGCGACGAGATATTGAGGCAGAAATAGAACGATTTGATAACCAATCCGCTAGAGAAGATCCTACCAGACTGGGCGGTGTCGCTCTGGCAGGGTCACCAGAATCAGTGATGAGATATATGGACGAGTATGTAGATACAGGTGCCAACTATTTTATGTGCTCTTTTCAATGGGGAGACTTGGATCACGATACAGCTATGAAATCGATCAGTTTATTTTCAAGCGAGGTGATGCCACACTACTCACAACCAGCCAAAGGCGCATGAACCCTAAGCCAAGCCCTAGAGAAAACCATAAATACCTCACCGCCGCATAGGGAGATGGTCAAAGATTACAAAGTCTTAAAACTAGATGATATGCACAGAGGATACAAAAATACCTTGATTCGTGTGCTATTCCCATAATCAAACAGCTAAAAAAACATCCTATACGGTACTTGGCGCAATGAGTGTAAAATCTACAGTAATACTCAAACCAATAAATAGTGTTTAGGATTTTGAGAATATAAATGTCTTTAGAGATAATTGGAATGATAGGAGCCAAACGAGAGGGAACCGGGGAAAAGGGTGCTGAAGTTCACGTCATAGGTGGTGGAGTTGACGGAGAGTACATAGCAGCGTTTTCTCAGGCACACGAAGAAAGTGGTTTTGACAAGGTTCTAGTTGGATATACCTCCTCTTCAGCTGATGGTTTCATCGTCGCAATGCATGCGGCAGCACATACAAAAAAATTGGGCTACCTAATTGCACACAGACCCGGATTCGTCAGTCCAACTATCCTTGCCAGAAAAGCCGCCACCTTCGATCAGTTAACTCAAGGACGTATCGCATTACACATTATCAGCGGTGGTGGGGATACGGAGCAGCGCAGAGACGGAGACTACGAGGACCACGATAGTAGATACCAGCGTTCAAGCGAATTCATGAAAATACTCAAGGATTTGTGGACAAGATCAAATCCCGTGACGCACAACGGTCATTTCTACAAATTCGAAAACGCGAAAAGTGACTTCCAATGTTTTCAGACTCCCCACATACCTTTATATTTCGGAGGAGCGTCGGAAGTCGCCCTAAATGTGGGAGCAGAGTCGTGTGATGTATATGCGCTATGGGGAGAACCCCTCCAAGAAGTGAAAAAGAAGATCGCTGATTTCAGAAAAAGGGTCAAAGTGACAGGGAGAGACCCGAGAGCAGTCAGGTTTTCTGTTTCGACTAGACCAATCGTCGCTGATACAGAATCGGAAGCCTGGGACAAGGCATATCAGACTTTAGAATCAGTTTTAAAATCTGGACAAAGATCTATGCACGGTACAGCCGACGAGAGACTCGAATCTGTTGGTTCCCAGAGGTTAGTGAACTTTGCCGCCAAGGGTGACGTACTTGATGATCGTCTTTATATGCCTATAGCAGCAGCAGCTGGGGGAGCAGGAAATACAACTGCCCTAGTAGGAACAGCTGAACAGGTCGTTGACTCCTTAATGAAATATTACAAACTTGGCTGCACGACATTATTGATACGCGGTTTTGACCCTTACAACGACACCATCTATTGGGGAAAAGAACTTATTCCACTACTCAAGGACGAAGTCAGTAAATACCTTAAATCAAACATAGTTACTGCCCATGCGTAGCGTTACTGCCATACTGGGAAGTCCTTTCCCGGGATCATCTTCAGAAAAAATTGTCAGCTTAATTCTTGACAGACTCAACTCTGATTCCTGGACATCCACGGTAATCGACCTGTGTGAATTACCAGCTGAAGACCTTTTACTTCGGTCTGAGGGCCATGCTCTAAATCAAGCATTGGACAAAACGAGTAAAGCAGATCTAATAATCCCTGCCTCCCCAACGTATAGGGCAACGTACACGGGACTATTGAAGGTGTTTTTTGATCTTATGCCTCCTGATAGTCTTTTGGGATCATATGCATTGCCCGTACAAACAGGAGGATCTCCCCACCACTCATTGAGCATCGAGTATGGAATGGTTCCAATGATCCGGAGTCTGGGCGGGCTAGTACTAGCAAAGAGTCTATACACCTGGTCTGATCATTGGAACGAAGATGGCTCCCCGGGAGAAGATTTAGTATCCATGATCGAAAGTTCTGTTTCAGAGATATCTATGCTATATAAATAGCAAATGATCATAGCGTGATCAGTCGACCAAGCCCAGAGCTCTTGCGAAATCAAGCATATCGATGGCTGTTTTCTCATGTGCTATATCGACCATCGCACCATTATATTCAACCGCGGCCCCGCCTTCGTTTCGAACCCCATCCATCGCTTTGATGATGCCTATCCACTCTGAAATCTCTTCCTGAGTAGGAGAAAAAATCTGGTTCACTATGTCAATATGAGATGGATGTATCACACTCATACCCTCGTAACCCAAATCTCTAGAGTGTTTTGCAAATGACTTCAACCCTTCATGGTCATGAATGTCCTGCCAGAGTCCTGTCACAGGGTAAGGCACTCCCGCAGCTCGGGAATCAAGTAACACTTTAGATCTGATAAACAAAGTCTCAGTCCCCTTCGGAGACCACTTGTAACCAATTGACCTTGCGACATCTCCACCTCTTCCTCCACTTGCCCCCATATGCGCCACTCTGTTAGATGAGACTCCTATATCGTATGCAGAGCGTATAGCACTTGCAGTCTCAAGGCCTGGATCTATAAGAACAGTCCCAACAGGAATACCTTTTCTTTTCTCTTCTGCCTCTAACAACGTATCAAGAGATTTAATATCATCTGCTGCTTTAACCATTGGAAGAGTTATCCCATATAACCCATCTACAACAGAGTACGAAATATCCTCCTCAGTAAGCCCAGTAGACAGATCATTTACCCTGATAAACACTGTCACATTCTGTTGAGCCAATACGGGTACGAGCCTAGATACCATCTCTCTGGCTAATGATTTTTCTGATGGTGGCACCGAATCTTCGAGATCTAATATCAGTGCATCAGACCCATATTTAGGAGCCTTGAGAATCCAATCTTCCTTATTGCCAGGAACATACAGAAGAGTACGAAGTGGTTTCGCTAAATCTCTCACCAAATTACCTCACAAAGCAGCAAATCCACTCTGTCTGACATCCTTATATAACGCCATTAGATTTAAGTTTACTAAGATAGGACTCATCCATTCCCAAAAGATCCCCATAAATATCAGTGTTCTGTTGGCCCAGTAAAGGAGCACCCGACTCCTGTGGCAATTTACCACCAGAGAACACCACCGGGAATCCGGAAACTATACCGGGAAGATCCTCATCAAACGCCTGACTACGCATGGATCTAAGAGTACCTCTATCCCAAAAATGAGGATCGTCAATTATTTGGGGTACCGACCTCACATCACTGCAGGGCACATCATTTTTGTCCAAGAGATCTAATGCTTCCTTCTTAGTAAATCTCATCAATATCTCCTGAACAGCTGAGCGAGCAGCATCGAGGTTTTTACCCCGGTCCAGGAATCGAGCGAATCGAGGATCTTCGATCAAGTGTGGAGCATCAATGGCTTTAGCCAAACGTTCCCACTGATCATCACTGGCCACCGTGATAACAATGTCTCCATCTTTAGTATGATACAAGCCCATTGGACCACCTCTAATACCATTTCCCATCCTCAAAGGTTCACCTGCATAAAGAGCCTCCTCAATGTTCTCAACGAACATAAGTGAAGTTAGTGTGTCCATCATAGAGACGTCTAAATACTGACCTTTTCCAGTGATATCACGATTTCTTATTGCAGCCAATATGGAGTAACAGGTGAATATCGGCGTAACAAGATCAGCAATATAGAACCCTATTCTCATGGGAGGTCCATCTGGGTCGCCGTTTATATCCATTATTCCACTCATGCCTTGTATCTCTGGGTCATGTGCCTTTCTGTGGGAATGAGGGCCTGTCTGACCATAGCCAGAAATAGAGGCATATACGATTTCCGGGTTAACTTTAAGCACATCTTCATAGCCCAGTCCCAACCTCCGCATAGCTCCAGGAGAAAGATTTTCAACAACCACGTCGGACTTTGCAGCCATATCTAGAAACATCTGTCTACCTTCGGGATGTTTCAAATTTAACGTAACACTTTTAACGCCTTGGGAACGCTTGAGAAAACGGGTGGAGAGTTGTGAGTCTGTCTCTTTGGTGGCTGAATACCCATTAGGATCCGCAAACGGTCCATTCCCACGTGTCGGATCACCAAATTCAGGAACTTCAACTTTTATAGCCTCAGCTCCTAATCTCGCAAGATTAACAAGAGTAAACGGCCCAGCGAGATAAACAGTGACTCCCAACACCCTTAATCCGGCCAATGGGGAAATAAAACTAGTTTCTTCTGACGACAAATTTGAACTCCTCATGCATTTTTACCGGATAATCCAACTGTGACGACACAATAGTATGAAAGTCGATAAGATGAGGTCAATCAGAGTTAGTTGCCAGCAGAATTAGAAATGGTTCATCAGCCCAAACATTGCACTGACTTTAGGTTTAACCATATTTCACAGTCGTCAGACTGTGTTATAAATGTTTTCACATCCCTCATAGGCACATAGGAGGCGTTTAATGCGCATAGCAGTAATTGGCCAAGCGGCTTTTGGAAAAGACGTTCTAGAGGCGTTGGTAAAAAAAGAAGAAGACGTAGCGGCAGTTTTATGTCCACCCGACAGAAAGGACCGCCCTTTTGACCCAATAAAGGAATATGCAGTTGAACATGATATTCCAGTTTATCAATATAAACGTATGAGAGACGAACAAGCCATCACAGAGTTTACCTCGCTTAACATTGACCTCTGTGTCATGGCCTTCGTCACAGACATAGTTCCAATGGAGATATTGGAAAATCCTACAAATGGGACTATTCAATACCACCCGTCACTTCTGCCAGAGCACAGAGGGCCTAGTTCCATAAACTGGCCTATCATCCAAGGAAAAACCAAGACAGGATTATCTATTTTTTGGCCTGACGAAGGTCTTGATACAGGTCCAATACTACTTCAGAAGGAAACTCCCATAAGTTCAGATGACACATTAGGCTCAGTTTATTTTGGCCGGTTATATCCAATGGGAGTGGAGGCTATGGTGGAGGCAGTAGAACTGGTGAAAAATGGAGAAGCTCCAAGAATAGTCCAGGATCACTCAAAATCAACCTACGAAGGCTGGTGCCGCTCAGAAGATGCAGTTATCAATTGGAACAAACCCGCGGCTGAAATTTACAATTTAATCAGAGGGAGTGATCCCAGCCCAGGTGCCAACACAAATTTTGGTGACGACAAACTGGCATTTTTCAACGCCACATTCTCACCTGTCGATTCAACCAAAAATCCAGGTACTGTGACGAGCATAAATGCAGACACATTCAGTATTGGGCTACGAGGTGGAACTATAGATATAGGTAGAGTACAGATAAACCGTGATCGAAAGATCATGGCAGACGAATTCATTAAGTCAAAAAATCTTAAAGTAGGATTCCAGTTTTCAAACTAAAAAATTAAATCTTGAATGAGGAGAATAAATCGTGGGTTCCAAATATTTTTTTACTGCAGCAATGGACATACCAACAGACAAGGAGCAACTCTTTAACGAAGTCTATGATGAAGAACACATACCCTATCTATCTGAAGTACCGGGTGTGCTATCAATAGCTCGTTTCACATCACAACCGCTGAAGATGGTCATAGGTGGAGAAGAAAAAGAAATAGTTATACAGGATCAGCCAAAACACACGGCCATTTACGAGATTGAAAGTCCGGAAATACTGACATCATCCGGCTGGTCGGAAGCTGTGGATAGAGGAAGATGGGCCACAGAAGTCCGCCAACACACATTTAACAGGAGACACGTACTTTTAAGAAAGTCGTAAGAAAGGGATGGTGAACCTAGTTTTCTTCCTCTCCTGACTCATCGGAGCCGTCACTTTCATCGGCAACGTCTTCAGGAGGGGCCCCACCACCAACCTTAATTTCAAACCGTTAACCCATTTGTTTAAGAAAATCTTCTAAATATGGGGAAAGATTTAAGTCT
>CAYWYV010000026.1:0-16787 GCA_964462705.1 uncultured Dehalococcoidia bacterium | reverse complement strand
ATATCGAATATGAATAGTCCTGGACAGGACCTACTAAAAAAATTTGAACTTGAAAACCACATGGACTTCGCGGTCACGTCGTACGAGGTCGGAACGGAGAAACCACATCCTGAAATATTTGAGAGGGCGCTACATTTATCAGGGTCTATTGGTAATGAGTCAGTCCACGTGGGAGATCAGATAGGATCAGATGTTGATGGGGCCGAAAGTGCTGGAATATTACCTGTTCTTTTGGATAGAGACAGAAATCATACTTCCTTCAATAGATTTCCTCGCATAGAAAATATGAATGAACTAGGGTCAGTATTGGATTCAATAGGCTAAATATTTTGAGGGGTTGTTTTTAGTTGGCAGCCACAGCGTCAAGCAATCGCTCCTTCATATCTGTTTGAAATGCTGACAACTTTTCTACGTCCTCCAGGAGTTTTATTTCCCATTCATCGCCCAGGTCTTGTATCGTCGTTCTCAACTGTTTGTTGCCTATTGTCCAGCGATCTCCTAGAAGTTTTGTGAGTGCAGGTCTCATTCCACTGACCTCATATGGGAATTGGAGCGTTATTTTCTCCCCTGTTTTAATTATTGAATCTGCTCCCATATTTTGAGATTTCAGTTTCAACTTCGTTACATAGATAAGGTTCGAAGCTTGCCATGGTAGTGGGCCAAACCTATCTCTAAGCTCGTTGTTCATTAATTCCAACTCTTCTTCGTTATCTGTTTTGACCAATCTCTGATAGAAGTCAAGTCGCGCTGTTAAATCTGACACATAATTCTGAGGGACTCCGGCGGGAATTCTGAGGTCAACGTGCACTTTGTTAACAGTGGTATTTTCAGCCGTTTTTCCTGCTTTTTCTGCCTCTTGTTGTGCTTGTAAATCTTCGACGGCAATAGCGAGAAGTCGGGTGTATAAATCGAATCCGATTGCATGAATGTGACCGCTTTGCTCGGCGCCCAGTATGTTTCCTGCACCTCTTATTTCCAGGTCTTTCATTGCGATTTTAAATCCCGAACCCAGTTCGGTAGCTGAAAGCATGGCTTTTAACCTTCGTTCAGCAGGTTCAGACAAGCTTTTTGCTTTCGGTATGAGAAGGTATGAATAGCCTCTTCTAAAACTGCGTCCAATCCGTCCGCGGAGTTGATACAGTTGGGCAAGTCCGAAATTGTCCGATCTGTTCACTATGAGTGTATTTGCGTTCGGAATATCGAGTCCAGACTCGATAATGGTTGTGCAAACTAATACATCGGTTTCTCCATTTGTGAATGCCAGCATAGATTTTTCTAGTTCACCCTCAGACATTTGTCCATGTGCGATTCCTACACGTACTTCAGGGACCAGTGTCCGAATGTACTCCGAAATATACTCAATATTGTAGACGCGATTGTGTAGGAAATAGACTTGCCCCTCTCTGTCCATCTCTCTCAATATTGCTTCTCTTATTAAGTCATCACTAAATTCTGAGACGTAGGTTTTAATCGGTAGTCTTTCTTCAGGCGCTGTTCCGATAGTACTCATGTCTCTCACGCCAGCTAAAGACATGTGAAGAGTTCGTGGTATTGGTGTCGCAGTTAGAGTTAGAACATCGACCTGACTCCTCATTTGTTTGAGGCGTTCCTTATGAGCCACACCAAAACGTTGTTCTTCGTCAATGATTATCAAGCCTAATTCTTTAAAGTTAACGTCCCTCTGGACAAGTCTATGTGTACCAATACAAATGTCTATCTCCCCACTTTTTAAATCTTCGACGATTCTTTTTTGTTCTGTAGTGGACCTAAACCGGCTTAGGACTTCGACATTAACTGGGAAAGCACTGGTCCTATTTGAGAATGTCTCAAAATGCTGTTGGGCTAGTACTGTTGTAGGAACTAGAACTGCCACCTGCTTGCCTTCCATTACTGCTTTGAAGGCTGCCCTTAGAGCTATTTCAGTTTTACCATAACCGACATCTCCACAAACAAGGCGGTCCATAGGATGTTTGGATTCCATGTCGTCCTTGATTTCTGAAAGAGTGGAGAGTTGGTCTTCTGTTTCCTCATAAGGAAATGATTCTTCCAATTCATACTGCCATCTGGTGTCAGGTCCCATTGCATATCCTTCAACCAGCTCACGTTCCGCATATAATGCGAGAAGATCCGCTGCCATTTCACGTGTGGATTTTTCAACTCGTTCTTTTACCCTGCTCCATTCTTGGGTCCCAAGTCGCGTAAGAGACGGAGAACGTTCCATAGGAGCGACGTATGGTGCTACTCTATCCAGATGCTCAAGTGGGACATAAAGCCTATCGCCTTGGGAGTACTCCAATATCAAATACTCTGGATTGTCAGGATCTTCCTTTTTCTTCTCGTCGGATCCTTTTTTCCCTGTACCCATAAAACGGGCTATTCCGTGCTCAACATGTACGACATAATCGCCTTTGGAAATTTCTTCAAAAAATGTTTCTCTTTGCGAATTATGTCGGCGTGCGGAACTTCTGCGTTTAGTCATTCCAAAAATTTCAGTGTCACCAAGAACCATGAGTCTATTTCCACTTTGGTTGAGAACAAAGCCTTCTCCTATGTTCTCTCTTCCTGGTTTTATCATGGTCATCGTTCCGGAGTCGGGTAATTCCGTAATGTTAGTAGGGAAGGAAACGGTGGGATTTTGCTCGGAAAATAGTTCTTCAAGCCTTGCCGTATGGGAGGTAGAGGCGACTACACGTCCGCCAGAAGTTGAAAACTCTTCTATGTCGTCCGCCATTCTTGTGACATCTCCCATGTACCTCGGGGGAGAGCTGAATGGTAGGACATGTATATCTTGAATTACTAGGTCATCTGACCCCCACGGCATTAATACAAGTTTATTTTTATGTTTCTCAAGACGACTTTCCATTTCTCGCCATAGTGTGTGATTGGAAGGAAAGTTGAATGGTAACTCTCCCCTTTCCTCCTTAACTGTCCGGAGTTGGGATATTCGTTCCTCAATGTCAAAGACACTAGAAGCCACATCGACTGGTCTGTATGTTGCGATAATTCCATCTTCAGGGAAATAATCTAACAGGTTGCCCTGGTTGAAGAATCCAGAATAAAGACTCAGATCTTCAATTCCATTACCTTCAAGTAATAAGTCGATTTCACCATTGATACGCTTGGTTTCTTCTGGAGTGCAGTTAGAGAGGTCAACTCTGCCCAACATGCGATCCATTAATGCACCGTCCAGGAATATAGGAAGAGTTTCTTGTGCGGCAATAAGGTCGATTGTCTGAACTTCTTTAATAGCCCGTTGAGTTAGCGGGTCAAAGGATCTAATGCTGTCAATTTGGTCTCCCCATAACTCTATTCTGTAAGGCAGTGAGGAGGTTACAGGAAAGACGTCTAGGATTCCGCCTCTTCTGCTAGCCTGCCCTGGGGTACTTACTGTAGCTTCGAACTGGTACCCCATGTGCTCCCACTTACTTGAGATATCGTTTAGCGAGATTTCGTCTCCAACTGAGAGGTTGTGCTGAGTTTTTTCCATAACCTGGCGATCTATAGTGGTTTGGCACATTGCGTTAGCGGAAGTGATTAATAAAGGTGCCTTTTCCCCACGTGTGGTTAATTTTGCCAGAGTAGATATTCTCTGGTGTGAAGTTTCATTGTCAGTAGCAGTTCTCTCAAATGGCAGACTTTCACTCTCTCCAAATCGTATCGGTTCTCCTTGTCCCTCAGTCCATGCAGAAATACGTTCAGTTAGTCGGAGCGATTGCTCGGCGGTAGGGCATATAATCAGCATTGGTACCTTTAGATCTTGCCAGAGTGTGGAAAGGAGGAACGGAATGCCTTCGTCGATTATTTGGGCTCGCACAAGATTTTTATTCTTGCTTAAAGAGTCAGCAACCTGTCTGTAAGTAGGTACTTGCTCTAGAAGTTTTGTTAAACCGTAGATCCCCAAACGTTTCACCGCTAATTTTTTAACTTATATACTCCTGCACTACAAAAGGCCGGACCCTGATTTCGGGACCAGCCGGAGTATTCAGTTTAGCACCGAATAATAATTAGTTCAGAAAAAAATAACGGAATTATCGATGTTAGTTAATGATTTCTATCAACTTCTCTTCTAGTTCATCAAAAGTAGTAAAACCTTCGAATCGGGAGGAAATTAGTCCATCGGAGTCAATCATGAACGTCCATGGTTCGCTCGGAAGATTCCATTTTAATACCTCGGGAGAAATAACTCCTCGAGATATATCCCCCTGGATTTCATTGGGGTTGTCATAAATTTCAACATGTACGAAATTTGCTTTTTCACGGTAATTAAATTCTAGCTCTGACAAAATTTCTAATTGTGGTCCACAGGTGGAAGTTTTGCAGAATGCTGGAGTTGCAAAAACTACGATTGTAGGTAAACCAGAGGGTATAGCTTCATGCAAAGAGGTTCTGTAGAGACGAATATTGGGGTTGGGATCTGATGTTATTGAAGGAAGTTGAGAGAGTTGGTTTGTGGTTTTCGTCGTCGACACAGGAGGTTTGCTGCCGAGCTCAGGTACTAAGGATTTTGTGCTGACGTTTACTCCTGCGGAGGCTTCAAATTTCTTATTGGATGTTGTAGTTGCCGCCAGTATCCCCCATCTGCCCTCTCTATCGAATTGCACGGTTGCCGTATAAATTCCCTGGCCAGTCGGCCATGACCTATAGATGGGGATTAACGTTTCGACTGGATCCTCTGGGCTGGCACCATCCAAGTAATAAGTCTTCACTATGAGCGATTTGTTTTTTATGGGACCTACGCCAGATTCAATCATGCCAAATGCCAATCTGTTGGTTCCTATCGAGAAGTCTGTTACAGCAAATGCTAGTCGGAATTGACTTGGTTCGGATCTGGCAATATCTGCTTGATCAGGGTCAGTTGGAGAGCAAGAGAGCGTTATAAAAATAACAGACAATATAACTGGGGTAAGGAAATTAATTTTGTAAGTCAACTATCCCACTTCACAAGTATTTTTACGCTGCCATAACACATTACTTCTAACTATAACTTTCCTGGTTGGGAAAGAGTGTGAGCGTAATCTATTAGTCCAGTTTCCGTTCTGTGTGGGAAGCATATAGTTTAGTTGGTTTTTTTGCTAAGCCAAATAAAACAAATGCAAGTATATAAGCTGATAGTGCGAAAACAAAAATGGATCTATACCCGCCTGTCGCTTTGTACAAATATGCGCCAGCAGTTGGACCTATGCCAAGGCCACCGATTTGGAAAGGTCCCATAATTCCTGAAATTGATCCGAATGAATCTCTTCCATAATAGTTAGCTATCATCATACCCCCTAAGACATTCAAACCACCCGAAGCTGCACCCCAGAAAATAACGCAGAAAAAACCTGCCATTCCACCTTCTATTAGTAGAAAAAAAGTGGTGATCGTTATGCATAGAGGCATTGCGGAAAGAACAAGTCTTCGAGGAGAGTATCTATCTGACAGAAATCCCCACAAGGGATTTGAAAATGCATTCATTAGAGAACTTATACTCCAGGCTAATGCCGACGTAGATACAGATAATCCCGATTCCTTGAGATATGGTACGAATTGAAAACCTATTGTCCCTGAGGTCATGATGACCAGAAATTCCGCTGTGATTACAAACCACAACGTTGACGATCGGATTGCCTCGCTTGTAGTCCAACTCAACTCACCAGATGGACTCGGCACAGGGCCCGAATCAGAATCTTTTGATTGTTGCCTAGTAGGAGACTCTGATCTTATGTCTCCATCTGGCTGTAATCCAATATCCTCTGGTCTTCTTCTCATAAAAATCAGGAGCGGTATGGCCAGTAATATCGAGTATGCTCCTAATAATTTGTATGCTGTTCTCCAACTGGACCATAAGGCGATGAGGGCTATTAGTTGAACATTGATGGCTCCAAAGCATGGTCGTGCCATTGAAACTATACCTAGGGCTAGGTTTCTTTTTCGGTGGAAAAAATTTACAGCGACTGTTCGAGGAACAACTCCTATCAGGGCAGGGTTACCTAGTCCTCGAGCCAATATATATGCAGCATAGAAGTGCCAAACTGCGTTCATTCCTCCAATCCATATAAAGCAGATACCTGTGATAATCGATGCGGCTGGCATTACCCATCTTGGGCCTTGTCGATCGACAAGCTTTCCAAATATTGGAGTGAGAAAACCTGCTGTCCAGGTTCCGATGGTTACTCCGATGGCTATTGTGCTTCTATCCCATCCCGTGTCTTCAAAAATCAGTGTTTGGATTCCCGCTATTGTTACCTGAGCAGACCCGGTGGCACCGTACGTTCCAAGTCCTGCTATGATCAGTGTTATCCACCCGTAGAAAATGGGTGTTCGGGGAGTCCAATTTATAGCCCTTTGAATAAATTGCATTTAGCGATTCTAACACTGCATATTATTTGTGTTTTTATCAACCACCACGCCTATATGGCTCCTATATAATTCTGCCCGTTGGACGATGATTCAAGGTTAATGAAGTTATAGGTTTGACTAAGAGGAAGATTTGAAAATCACAGATATTAAAATCGATGTTGTGAAACGGGAACTGCCAGATACGGGTTTGAACTCGGATCTGGGAAGATTCTTTGGCGAGGTTGACCAAGGTGTTTTACGCATATTTACAGACGAGGGCATTGAAGGAAATTGTTTCGTCGGAGAGTTCAGAAATGGTGGCGAAAGTCTTTATCATCCTATTCTCAAAGTCTTGAAGACTGAACTTATTGGTAGTGATCCCTCGGAAAGAGAATTTCTTTGGAACCGTCTAAGACTTTTGACTTCAAGGCGTGGCATGAGCATGTCGGCCTGGGCCCCCGTAGACGTGGCTTTGTGGGATATTCAAGGTAAGGCCGCAGGAATGCCAGTATTTAAATTACTCGGCACGCAGAGATATGAGATAGAGCCTTATGCAACTTATCCTCCTCGTCACACGTCATACAAAGGCTATGTAGAAGAGGCTAAGGAAATAGTCGCAGACGGGTTTAGAGCTTATAAGATTCATCCAGGAGCTATGAATACTGCCAATACAATTCAAATGGTTAATGAAGTACGTGATGCTGTTGGGGATGAAGTAGAGTTGATGCTTGATCCGAATTGCGGCTACGATTTTAGGAAAGCATTTGATATAGGGAAGGAGTTGGATGCCAATGGCTTCTATTGGTTTGAAGACCCAGTACCCTTTTATGATTTGGATGCTATAACTGAATTGTCATCCCGGCTAGATGTGCCTCTTTGCATGAGCGATCAGGCAGACAACCAGTTTTTTAATGGGGCAACGATTCTGAGGAGTCAATCTAATCGCTTGTTACGTGGCACGGCGGCGAAGTTAGGAATAACAGGGTTGAAAAAACTTTGTTCAATGGCTGAAGGATTTGGTTATAACTGTGAAATTGGAACGGCTGGAAATTCATTACTAAACATAGCAAATCTACACGTCATATTTTCCATAACTAACTGTGCATATTTTGAATGGTGGCAGCCTACAGAAGCTCATCGGTTTGGTTTGGTTGAAGATATATATCGCAATGAAAAAGGCATGATTGAAGCTCCCACCAAGCCTGGATTGGGTTATGAATTAGACTGGGATTTCTTGAATGCCCACAAAATACGTACATTGGAATAGGATGATTTTCATAATAAATCGGGCGGAGATAGGGAGTTAGTTAATTGCACGTTGGAACACAATTTAAAGCAAGAAGCGACGATGACTACAGGGTTTTTGCTCAGCTCGGGGTAAACCATATATGTGGGTATCCACCGGGACACCCTAAAGACTGGACTGTTGATAATCTGGCAAGTTACAGAGACAAAGTAGAGTCATTTGGATTGCACCTTGACTTTATTCCACTGCCGCTCAACTCTCATGAGATTTCAGAAGCGGAAAATCCAAATATTATGCTTGGACGTGGCCCTGAAAGGGATAGAGAAATTGAGCTTATTCAAACAATTATTCGCAATTGCTCAGAGGCTGGGATTCCTGCCGTGAAATATAATCTTACGCTTCTAGGTGTTGTAAGTACGGAGCGTGAACAATGGCGTGGAGGATCAAGTAGTAGGGCCTTTAGATATTCAAATGCTGTACAAGAACCCTCTTTAACTATTTCTGGACCTACGAGTGCAGAGATGATGTGGGAGAGAATTGATTATTTTATCCAACATGTGGTTCCTGTTGCTGATGAAAATAAGATACGCATGGCTCTGCACCCTCATGACCCGGGTATGCCGGTGCCTGAAGGATTTAGAGGCGTTGATAGGGTTCTAGGTAGTGTTGAGGGTCTGAAAAAATTTGTAGACTTACATCCTAGCCCATTTCACGGGCTGAATTTTTGTCAGGGTACTATAGCGGAGATGTTGGAGAAACCTGGAGAAGAAATTTTTGATGTGATTCGATATTTTGGTGAGCGTGACAAGATTTTCAATGTACATTTCAGAAACATACAAGGTGGGTTCCTAGACTTTGTTGAAACGTACATTGATGATGGAGATGTCGACATGCGCAGATGCGTTAATACATATAAAGAGGTTGGTTATCCATACATGCTGATGCCTGATCACGTTCCTTATATGTCTGGAGAAAACTCTGACATGGTTGGGTTTTCATATACTTATGGATATATAAAAGGACTAATAGATTCTATATCCATTTGACTCTAAAGTAATCAACTCAAAAGAGACTCGTTGATATTAACACCGAATCCAGGTTGATCATTTGGCTCTATATACCCATCTTCAGCTTGAGGTTCTCCTGCCCATAATTCATCTTTAGGTGCCCCTTTCGTCCCTGGAAGGACCTCTGCGAGATCCTGACAGTCTGATGAGACTATAAGATGCAGTCCCCACACTTCGCCGCCTCTGTGTGGGATCACGGGAATTCCAAAGGTTTTGGCTATTTCTATTATTCGCAATCCTGCAGTGATTCCTCCACACCATGTGATATCGGGCTGCCATATGTCTAATGCTGCTGAGCGAGCTAACTCCATGAACCCATGATGGGTGAATTCGTGTTCACCTCCAGCTATCAATGTTGGTTTCACTTTTGTACGTATATTCGCTTGTCCAACAAGATCGTCTGGTGTTAAGACATCTTCGAACCAATGGATATTATAAGGAGATAGTATTTTGGCCATTTCCAGAGTGACATCTTGATTCCACGACATATAGGTATCTATCATGATCAAGGCCTTTTCACCCAGTGTAGATCTAGCCTTTTCAGCGCTGTTAATCGCTTTCTGATAGTCGCTTTTATCATTCCAGCGATGGGGGAATTTGTGGGCAGTGAACCCGGAGTCAGCGTACCATTCGATATCAGTTCCTGTCGCGTAAGTTCGGACTCCTTGTTTTGACCTAGTGCCGATCAGTTTATATACAGGGGCTTTTTCTGATTTAGCGACCAAATCCCATAAAGCGAGATCTATGCCACTTAGAGCCATAATCGCGATTCCTTTTCTTCCGTAGGGAAGACATTCTTGGTAAAGATGATCCCAGATGACTGCTATATCACGAGTGTCATTTATCTCCTTTTCACACAAGATTTCCGAAAAATGTTTGTTGACAACTTCTACGGAGGAACGTCCTCCACCACCGTAGCCATATCCCTCCAGTCCTATGTCAGTTTCAATTTTTACGACGATTTGCCAAAAATGAGTTCTCCAAGAAGGAGCGACGTTTTTATAGGATGGATAAACGGCTTTTACTGAAGTGATTTTCATCTTTTTTATTACCCTAGGAAAGACTTACATTTATCATGGGTATCTGCATATCACGGGGTCGATATGAAAAATATTAGGCGAATGTTACATCTTGAGTTGAGTTTATAGTAACTATTGGATATGAGTTGTGATAACTTCACTAAAGATTATTGTCGTTTTGTTGCGGAGAAGGACTTCAAGTAGGGAATGACATGGTATTAGAAACAATCTTGGTGGAACAAAGAGGTCGAGTGGGTTTAATCACTCTGAATCGTCCAGATCAAATGAATGCGTTTAACGCCTCAATGAATCTGGAACTTCGTGAGCAAATAGATGAATTTAATGAGAACGATACTGTAGGTGCGATTCTTATAACGGGATCTGGTAGAGCATTCAGTGCAGGTGCAGATATTGAAGGCTTTGAGGCAACGGTAAGAGGTGAAAAGAGAACTTCTATTGATCCAGTATCTCGATTTCCCAAATGGCCACTATTTATTAAAGAATCCAAGCCAGTGATATGTGCAATAAATGGATACGCTATAGGAATGGGCATAACTTTGCCTTTGGGCTGCGACATCATAGTGATGGCACAAAGCGCAAAGATTTCCTTTAGATTTGCCTACATAGGGCTTACTCCCGAATATGGTAGTTCTCATCTACTAACACAGACTGTTGGTATAGGGAAAGCAATGGAATTTATGCTAACGGGTAGATTCATTGATGCTGGTGAAGCCCTACAAACAAATCTTGTAAACCACGTTTATGCTGATGATGAACTTATCGAAAAAGCCATAGATTTGTGCGACTCGATAGCGTTTAATCCTTCTTGGCAATTAGCACAAATAAAAAGAATGATGAGGGATCATCAGTTTTTGGATGATATAGACACAGTGATGGAAACTGAAGGGGACTTGTTTTCACGTTCTCAACAGACGGACTCGCACAGAGAATTTCTTTTGTCTTTTAGAGAAAAGAGAAAACCTAACTATCATAAAAATATTTCTTAAGATAGACAGCAAAAGTAATGTCATATAAAGCTAAAACTGAACCTGTTATTGGGATCACTTGTTCATCAGAAGCCCGCGCAAAACCATACTCTTCTATAGTTGAAAGATTTGGAGGCGGAGTCAAACATATAATTTCGGGAAGAAAAGAAACTTGGAAAGAGGATATTTCAGAAATTGATGGCCTGCTTCTTTCAGGTGGTCTTGACGTTCATCCAGACTGGTATGGTCAACTTCCCCAGCCTGGTCGTACCTACAGCAAAAAACGAGATGAACTTGAAATAAGTTTGGTCAAGGATTCACTTAATAAAGATATACCTGTGTTGGCTATATGCCGAGGAATGCAGCTATTAAATGTTGCTATGGGTGGTTCAATAGTGCAATCGCTAGCAGAGCATGACTCGGTTGAACCAGAAGATCCTAGTGAGACTGATGGTAAAGAGTCTAGCTTTCATCGCATATTCATATCCCCTGGATGTCGACTTGCATCGACCGTTGGTTCGGGAGGATTCGTACGTGTGAATAGCAGGCATCACCAGGGCCTCAAAGAACCACAAAAGTCGGTGGATCTTATGACTTCCGCCTGGTCACTTGAGGATGGCGTGATAGAGGCGCTGGAAAGCCCGGTGAATGATTGGGTCTTGGGAGTCCAATTTCATCCTGAACGAAGAGGGGAATTACCTCCCCATTTTGATAGGTTGTTTGAAACTCTAGTATATAAGGCTAAATCCACAATATAAAGTGTTTTTTCCTACCTTAAAACACTACTTTTTGTGGTATAATTACACGCGTGGCAGAGACTGTTATTCCGTATAGTTTAGTGAACAATTTGAAGCTTCGATAGATGCCTTCTTATACGTCAGTTAGCAACCTCACTCAGACCGCATTTTATTCGATATAGATGCCTCGTTTTGGGCGACCTGCTTTGATGTCTTTATACAGTTCGATCAGAGGAGAAGTACATGACTTCCAGTAAGACGGATTTTGGTTTTATAAAATCCACTCAAATTGTCGAAGAGATGCGTTCATCATATCTTGATTACGCGATGAGTGTGATCGTGTCTAGAGCGCTCCCGGATGCGAGGGACGGGCTTAAACCTGTCCAAAGGCGCATCTTGTTCGCAATGCATGATTTGGGAATGAGGCCTACTTCGGGTTACAAGAAGAGTGCGAGGCTTGTTGGCGAGGTTCTGGGTAAGTGGCATCCACACGGTGATTCAGCTGTTTATGAAGCAATGGTGAGGCTTGCTCAAGATTTTACTGTCAGGATGCCGCTAGTGGATGGACAGGGTAACTTTGGAAGTATAGACAACGATCCTCCAGCCGCAATGAGATATACAGAAGCCCGGCTCAGCAGGGTCGCAGAGGATATGCTTGTTAACCTCGATCAAGAGACCGTTGATTGGACTTTAAACTTTGACGATACTCTGCGGGAACCAACAGTTTTACCTGCCCGCCTCCCTGCTCTTCTAGTTAACGGGGCCTCTGGAATTGCAGTTGGCATGGCAACGAATATTCCTCCCCATAATCTGCGAGAGGTTTGCAATGCTGTTAATGCTCTCATTGATAACCCGGATGCCACATCCGAAGACCTGATGAAATATGTCAGGGCTCCCGATTTTCCGACTGGTGGGACAATTATGGGAACTCAAGGAGTAAGAGATGCCTACACCACAGGTAAGGGTCAAATAATTGTTCGTGCGGTCGCCGAAGTTGAAGAGATGGGTCGTGCCCGAAACAGGTATCAAATAGTTGTTACTGAACTTCCCTACCAAGTGAACAAAGCAGCTCTGGTCGAAAAGACCGCTGCTCTAGTTAAATCTAGAAGAATTGACGGAATTTCTGAGATAAGGGATGAATCCGACAGGGATGGTATGAGGATTGTTTATGAACTTAGGGGAGGGGTTCAACCACAGGTCGTGTTGAACAATCTTTATAAACACACCTCTCTTCAATCGTCGTTCTCTGCAAACATGCTCGCTCTAATAGATGGCAGCCCCAGGGTGATTACCCTGAAGACGGCAGTGCAGCAATTCGTTAAGTTCCGGCAAGAGGTCGTACGGAGGAGGGCGGAGTTTGAACTCCGCAAAGCCCAGGAAAGAGCCCACATACTAGCTGGATTACGAATTGCGATTAGTAATCTTGATGAGGTAATAGCGTTAATTAGAAACTCAGATGATGTTGAATCGGCTCGCAATGGGCTGATGTCACGGTTTACTTTGGATCAACCTCAGGCTCAGGCTATTCTTGACATGCAGCTAAGAAGACTGGCAGCACTTGAGAGAGAAAAAATTGAGAAAGAGTATCAAGACTTACAGGAAACCATAAAAGGTTTGGAGGCATTACTAGGGGATGAAGGAAAAATCCTTAGTGTTGTCAAAGAAGAAACTGAAGACTTGAAATCTCGACGGGGCGACAAGCGCCGTACCAAGATTAGTCATGACGCCTACGATTTAAGCCGCGAGGAACTTGAAGCTCATGAACAAATCGTCATTACATATAGTCAAGGAGGTTATGTCAAAAGAATACCTGCTGATACATTCCGCAGACAACATAGGGGTGGTAAAGGTGTTTCAGGCATGAACACTCGGGACGGCGACCCAATAAGGGATCTCTTAGTGGTTGATAGTCATGACAAGTTAATGTTTTTCACCAACAAAGGCAGAGTGCTTTCTGTCATCGGGTATGAGTTGAGAGCTGACGTGAGTAGGAATACGCGGGGAGTACCCGTGCCAAATATTGTGAACGTTTGGGATACCGAGAGTATAAGTGCCCTCATAGCAGTAGGTAAAAAACAATATCAGGATTATCAATATCTGGTATTGGGTACCCGTAAAGGTCGTGTCAAGAGAATAAAACTCGAAGATGTTGAGAGGATACGACCTTCGGGATTGATAATTATGAACCTCAAGGATGATGATGAGGTTGTTTCGGTCAAATTGGCGAAAGATAAAGACGACATAATTTTTGTTTCTGAACAAGGTATGGGAATTCGTTTCTCTGTTGATGATTTACCTGTGAGACGTCGAACTGCTGGGGGTGTTAAGGGTATGTCGCTTCGTACCGGTGATCGTGTGGTTGCCATGGATGTTGGTAATGATGATAGCAAGTTGATGCTAATAAGTAAGTTTGGAAGAGGGAAAGTGAACCCGCTGTCGGAGTATCGACGTCAAGGGAGAGGAGGATTAGGCCTCAGAGCTTTCAAGTTGACTAAAAACACAGGTTTAATTGCAGATGCTCAGATAGTGGCTGAATCTACAGAAGTGTACGTGGTATCGGAAAAGGCACAGATAATGAGAACAAGTTTGAGTGAGATCAAAACTCTTAGAGGACGTATCACACAAGGTGTCACGATATTTAAACCAAGACCAGGAGATTCCGTTTCATCAATTGCATGTGTCAGCGAAATTCAATTAAAAGAAGAGTCTGGTAAAGAGGGAACAAAAAAAGATTCTCCCAAGGCCAAGAGAAAATCTAATGGCAAAAAATCTTGAAGAAGCCGGTTAGGTTCGTCGCCTGTTAATTGTTTTGTGGGCAGTGTCTTGTCGAAACATAGGGCAGGGCAACTGAAGGGGCGTGACTTTATCTAAAGGTGCGCCCCGGATGACTTGAAATTATCACAGGTCAATCCCATTCCTAAGTGCCGCAAATATATATGTCGTCGCCCAGCTCCTATGAGGGGCCCATCTTTCTGAGAAAGTTAGAATCTCCTCACTTGTCATTCTTTTGCTGGTGTTAAGATGCTTACTTATAATTTTTTGTAAAGCCAAATCTCCAGAGGGGAACCCATCTGAAAAACCAAGAGATCTTATAAGTAGCCATTGAGTTGTCCATGGCCCAACGCCCCGTAGACTATTGAGAGTTTCAGTTGCTTCCTCAATAGTCATTTGTTTGATCTTATTAAGGTCTATTTCACCCGTAACTTCCTTTTCAGATATGCTGTGTATATATTCCGCTTTTCTTCTACTAAATTTATGTTTCACCAGTTCTTCTACTCCGGCATTGGCTATAGATTGAGGGGTTGGGAATAAGTAGAAGGTCTGTCCCTCGATGTCGATGGTATCTCCGTACAACTCGACTATTAAGGAACGAAGCATCGATGCAACGCTCGTGCTTATTTGTTGACCTATAATTGCTGTAACCAGTCCTTCGTATACACTCAGCGTTTGAGGAATGCGTAACCCTCTAAAGTGATTTACTATAGGTCGTAATATATCGTCTGAGTCTGAAAGCTGATAGAAATCTGTCGGGTTCTGGTTTGCCCCTACAATTCTCAATATCTGTGAACAGGCAATATTTTCTGCTTCAACATCATTTTTCAGGCTTGTGGTGGTTATGTCCAATGAAGATTTATCTAGTGACACAGCCGAGGCGAGAACCAGGCCTGAAGGGGTGTTAATTACGCGTTTATAGACTTCATTGTTATAGAGGTCCGTTGAGTAATTGCCGCGGTAAAAGGAAGCAAAAGCACATGTTTTATTGAAGTCGAATGAATCCTTAGTGAATATTCGTTTGGTGCTGCTAATGATGTCTTACTTTAAAAAACAGCTATAGGATTTGCTGGTGAACCTGTTCCACCTTCAACATAAAGTGGGTTGATTGTTAACATAAATTCGTACCTTTTCTCCTCAAGGCAAACATTTGCCAAGGGCTCTAACAGTGAGTTGTCAACGAGGGCCACGCCGTATGCGAATATCACTCCGTGAACTGACCAAGGAACATCATATTCATTAGGTGATGCATCCATCATATCCCAACCTAATATTGAGATGTCATGGTCTTTGACAAAGGGTAAGCATGAAGCATGCAAGCCAGGCCTGCCCTCGGCGGTTCCCCATCTACCGTTATTGTCAGCAGCGTATTTTTCCCTTCCACTATAGACAAAAACAGCATCTCCGGGCCGAATATTAACACCCTGGGATTTAGCCACGTCTTCAAGCTCCCAACCGTGAACCGGATGATCTATTGTTACGTATGGTTCATTTCTAAAAAGGGGTACATCGAGTAAGATACCCCTGGTGAGTATGCCATCTTTCCACTCATCGACAGTTCCATAAGTGGCACCTCCAAATTGGATGATTTCTTCAGGATTTTTCCCATCCCACATTCCATCCTTGTTCCAGACATGACACAAGGCATCTATATGTGTTGTTGCTGTCCCATGATAGAACACCCCGTAATAGTCCATGGCAGCTCCGCCTTCAAATGGACGGTCTTCTTTGTGCATGTAGTGATGAGCTGGTCTGGGATTATCCCCTGCTGGAGATACAGGTAGTGGGCGACTCAAGGAAACGGTGCGTCCTTTTTTTACCAGACCAATGGCATCTAGGCGCTTTTGATTGGTAATCAGATTGAGAGCTCCAGCGCCCCCATTTTCCCCCCATCGGCCCCAGTTGGTGTCTTTTAGATATCCGTCAACCTCTTCTTTGGTGGGTGTGTTCCTACCAGCCATTTCACATTACCTCCGCAACTTATTTCTCAGTGGTACTTTGAGGAACCTACCTGCCATCCTGCATTAGTTTGAGAACTCTAAAACTAGGACAACAGAGATTTAAATTGTTTGTGTGGTCTAATTCAAATTTATTTACCTGAAATTGTTACACCAGCCATATCTTCCATGAAATTAGCAATTGCTGAGTGATCAAGGTTGCCTTTGCCATCATTCATCAGAGATCCGATAATTTGCTGACATAGGCTGGTGACCAAGAGAGGTACCCCAACTTCTTTTCCAGTCAGTATTGCGTTGTGGAGATCTTTTTGGTGTAGAACAACGCGGAACCCTGGGTCAAAATTCCCTTCAATCATCATGGGACCTTTGGTGTTCATTACAGTACTTCCTGCCAGACCACCCTTGATAGCATCAAATACTACTTGGGGATCGATACCAGACTTACGGGCTAATACCATCGCTTCACCAAGAGCTGCGATATTGCCGGCCACTATTATCTGATTGGCAAGCTTAGTAGTGTTTCCCGCTCCGTAAGGTCCACAAAGTACTATACTGCCAGACATCGCTGACATGATGTCAAAGTTGGCATCGAATATGTCTTTCTTTCCTCCTACCATGACTGCGAGCGTTCCATCTATTGCTCCCGATTCTCCCCCGCTAACAGGAGCATCAAGGAAATTC
>CAYWYV010000025.1:0-17429 GCA_964462705.1 uncultured Dehalococcoidia bacterium | reverse complement strand
GTGCCCCCAATTTAGCTTCGGAGAACGCTTTCAGGTAATTCTACGTGGCGCCATGTCTTTGAATCTAAATCTATGACTAATGCTTTGCCATGATAACCGTTCAAAACTTCTTAACCTCCCGCCATCCTAGGGATAACTATCAAAGAATCTCCATTTTCCATTTCATCTTGATTCCCTTCGATAAATTTTTTCCCATTTATGTTACCCAAATAAGAGGATAGTAATAAATGATTACTTGGGTCTATAACTTTGCCTCCCAAACGCGGCTCAAGACTTAATAACTCCTCAATTACATCCCGAACCGTTATTTTGTTTCCTTTTTCAGAGGAGAAAACTATTTTTTTTGAAGTAATCGGAACGGTAGTAACACCGTGAAATTCCACAGCCACAGTCAAAGTCATTGGTTTACAAGAGCAATACGTCTTGCCTCCTTTAAGTCATCCTCAGTATTTATATTAAAAAATGAATTGATTATTTTGGGTGTTACTCGATTTAATTCAACAATTTCCAGAGCAATCGAGTCAAAATAGGAGTTCATCCTAAGATTTCTATTTCGTAGTGAATTTCCAATGTGTGGTAGGCATGTTTTACTGTACAAGGCATGGGTTGTCTGCATCCTGCGCTCAAACTTTGGGACAACAGCATCTACATCGCCAGAAATTTTTGAACTTAAATCTTTAAACAGTTCCTGATTTAGGAAAGGCATATCTCCAGCCACAACTACAGACCAGTCATATTTACAATGTGACAGGCCACTAAAGAGACCGCCGAGAGAACCATGACCTGGATATATATCCGTTACACACCTAATTCCACCAACCCCAAGCTCTTCTTGCCTAAGAGCAGTATCCCCAACCATGACAATATCATCACTTAACTGAGTAAGAACGGATATCTCCCTGTCCACAATACGCAGCCCGCCCACAATTTCTTTTTGCTTATCCCTTCCTAACCGACTACTTCTCCCACCGGCAAGTAAGACGCAAGATATGGGTATCACCATATTTAGATCCTCTTAAATAACATCGAATCTAACTACACTTTGAAAATCATGTTTCGTAGGCTACATCTCCCATAAGAGAAACGTCGTATCCCCCTAATTTTTTTATAGATTCTTTTAATCTGCCGCTCCCTAATACGGACAAGACAGACTTCACCCTAGTATCCTCTAATTCTTCAGAAGGTATCACAAATTGGAAGCGCTCTTGACCTAAGGGTATGAAGTTGAGGCCATTAGCTTCAGCCGCAGCGTAAATGCCCACACCTACATCAGCACTTCCAGACAAAACTGCAGCTGCAATTGCCCAGTGAGTGTATTCTTCGATTTCATATCCAATGATTTGGGCTGGGTCTATATCATGCACTCCAAGAAGATGATCAACAAATAATCTAGTCCCAGATCCCCTTTGTCTATTGATAAAACTAAGGTTGTTTCCAGAAATAGACTGGATGTCTTCTATGTCGGGGCTGTTTTCATGCCTAAAAATTAATCCCTGCGTTCTTCCAACAAAATCTATTAGTTTAAAGTCACGGTCTGGTAATAATCTTTTTGAGGCAGCGATGTTGTACACCCCTGTTTGAGGATCAAGCAGATGACTTCCTGCGATTTGAGCTGATCGATCTGCGAGGGCAACAAGCCCGCCGACACTTCCCACACTGGAATTTCGCAACCGTATTTCCGGAAATCGGTTCTGTACTTCTCCTTCTAAAAGTCGTATCGCGATATCATCACTACCAGACATGAGAACAGTATGATCAATCACTGGCCTTCCAGTTATTAGCTCGATGGATACATTTTCTCCCTTTTCAAAACCCTCTCGATCGGCCGGAATCTTCAAAATACCATCTGCCTTAGACATAGACAGTGTCATTGCTGCACCACGGCTTAAGGGTGTCGCAACGTATCTCTCACCAATGTGACCAAGAACGACTTTTATGAATTCATCATCGCCCATAGAAGATGATAATCGTCTAGTGAGATCAGCCGTAATAGACTCTCCCATTTCCCTAACTCTTCCGTCGAATAGCTGAAGCATTGGCTTGAGGAAGAGATCTGCTGTTAATTCAGCTGATGCTGGATAACCCGGTATTCCCATAACAACCACACTTCCCACATTACCAAGCAATATGGGGTGCCCGGGCCTAATTGCCACTCCATGAAAAGCTACATTCCCAGCAGACTGCACTGCTGCTGACGTAAAGTCCTCACTCCCAGCGGAAGATCCAGCCAGAATTAGAACTATGTCACTGGCACCTGACTGACTAGTGATCGCTTCTATAATGTCACTAAGGACATCTGGGACTGGGGGAAGCACCTCAACTTGCGCACCCCAATCTTTACACAATGCGGATATAACAGCGGAATTGAATTCAATGACCTGTCCTGGCTGTGGCTTCTGACCAGACGGAATAAGCTCGTTACCCGTTGGAATTATGGTTACTTTGGGCATTGTTGTTACAGGGACATCACCGATTCCAGATGCTCCTAAACAGGCGAGATCCCTAGGAGTGATCTTGCTGCCAGCATGTAATAACAGCTCCGGAGCGGCAAAATCTTCTGCTTCACGCCTAACATGCTGATATGGGCCAACCGGGCTTCTAAGAAGTATCTTGCCATCTTCTACTTCTTCTACGTCCTCAATCATGACGACAGAATCAGCCCAATCGGGTAATGCATCCCCTGTATCAACCCATTCGTACTGTCCAACAGAATTCAGAATTATTGGAATCGATTCGGAGGCTCCTATTGAAGTCGATGAAGTGATGGCAATTCCGTCCATCGCCGCAGTGTTATAGATTGGTGATGAAAACCTCGCCTCTATGTCCTGAGAAACTATTCTTCCAGAAGCTAAATCCAGAGGCACTGATTCAGTCCTTTTCCTATCGGCAAACCCTATGTCACGCAACAACTTAGCTTGAATTTCTTTGGCCCTATCTAAAGGAATATCGGTGAGAAAATAGTTTCTGTGATGCTGAGTATGTTTGCCCTTTCCTAACTTGTCATTCATCTAGACACACCTCTACTTTGGTGCCCATATAAAGACCTGACTGATCAGACGGGATTTGGATGTATCCAACAGTTTCTGAGAAAACAGAAATGGAATTGGATTTTCCCCACACAGGAACGGCTTTTATTGAATTTCCCGTTTCCTGAAGTGAAACTCTTACGAAATCAGTCCGTCCTCTTTCAGACGGCAAGTCGTTTTGAAGGATAGCAGTGACACTTGGCGGTGGGAGTGTCTTTCGTCCGGAAATATGCCTCAATATTGGACCCACTACAAAATCGAACACAGTTAAAGCAGAAACTGGGTTTCCTGGCAATCCTATAACTGGCTTGCCCGATGTCACACCCAGTACCGTGGGTTTACCACGTTAGACTGAGATACCATGGGCGAGTACACCGGGTTCTCCTAGAGACTGAATGACTTGATAAGTAAGGTCTCTGCTGCTTAGAGAGCTCCCCGACGTATAAATAACGGCATCACATCGCCCAAGAGCTTCTGTGCCGACCGATTTCAAACTTTCAAGATTGTCATCAACTAAAGGAAATTTAGCATATGCCATACCCGATTTTTGTATCTGAGCCGCTATCGTATGCACATTAATATCTCTTGTTTGACCCAGCTTTGTTGTGGCATCCGAAGGTACGAGTTCATCCCCTGAGGATATGACTCCCACAGTCAATTGCTTAAAAACCTTTACTTTGTCAATTCCAAGTGCCAGAAGAGCTCCCAATGTTCCAGTCGTTATAACATCCCCGTTTGCGCCTACGATATCTCCCAAACCAAAATCTTCTCCGGGTCGAATGGTATTTTGACCCTCTGCCACGGGACGGAAAATCTGGAGAAGTCCGTCGCTAGTCATAGACGTGTGCTCTATCATAACGATGGCATCTGCGCCATCGGCGAGCATGCCTCCCGTATAGGCTATGACAGCTTGTCCAGGAGATATGGAAGGGACAGGTTGGTGCCCCATTCCAATCTCTCCGATAACTTCGAGATACGCAGGAAGGTCTTCAGTAGCACCGAACGTGTTGGAAGCTTTTACAGAGAACCCATCCATCGATGACCTTACAAACTCAGGGAGTTGTATCTTTGCGACTACATCGTCAAATAGAACACGCCCCAATGAACTCTGCGTAGAAACAAATTCTGAACTAACTTTTGGAAGTTGGTCGGATACAATCGCAACCGCATCCTCAGGGGAAACAACCTTTAAGAATTGATCCATTTACTATATTCACCGTTCATTTAGCCCGACAACGACGCCAATACTGCGCTTCCCAGGTTGCGAACACTATAGACCGAGTATATTGCCCTCAGAATCGACATCCAACTGTCTAGGTTTTCCAGGAAGGCCTGGCATCGTCATAATATTTCCTGCTATCGGATAAATAAAACCTGCACCTCTTGAGGCCCTAGCATCCGATACTCTAAATGTATAATCCTGCGGCAAGCCCTTCAGAGATCTGTTATGGGATAGCGATAGATGCGTTTTCGCCATACATATGGGCAGATCCGACCATCCATTATCGTCAAACCTGCGCAAAGCACGTCTTGCTGCCAAGGACAAGGTCACATCCTTTGCGTTATACATCTTAGAAGCTAGAGATTCAATTTTTTGCTCAAGAGTATCTGATACATCGTACATGTAAGTTATATCCGGAGCCTCTCTGTCCGTAACCTTTACTACAGCCTCAGCAAGTTCAATAGCCCCTCCTCCTCCAAGAGTGAACACATCAGATTCAACAGCTGCTTCCGCCCCTGCATTTTCCGATTCCTCCTTGACTATTAAAATCTCCTCTGGAGTATCGTCGGGAAATTTATTGATAGCAACCACTACGGGGAGTCCAAAACTTTTTATAGCGGAAATTAAATGCCTTAAATTAGGCATCCCTGCACGTACCGCCTCTGGAGAGGGCACGTCCAAGTTCCTAAGAGCTATACCTCCGTGAGATTTCAAGGCTCTAACTGAGGCCACTATTACAGCCGCGTATGGTTCTAGTCCGTTAAACCTCGTCTTAATATGCATGAATTTTTCAAATCCCAGATCCGCGCCAAACCCCGCTTCGGTTAACACATAATCGGAATAGGCCAAAGCCATCTTATCGGCAATAACAGAACAGCAGCCATGAGCTATATTCCCAAATGGACCCGCATGAACAAATACAGGCTGACCTTCAGTTGTTTGCACTAAATTTGGTTGAATGGCATACCTCAGCAGTGACATCATTGACCCTACTGCACCTACATCATTAGCCGTGACCGGGGCCCCATCATCGGTATACCCAACGACTAACCTACTTAATCTATCTCTAAGATCCGACAAATCTGAGCATAAAGCCAAGATTGCCATAACTTCAGATGCAGTGACTATGTCAAACCCTGTCTCCCTAATGGGAGCATTTGCTGAACCTCCTAGTCCAGTTACTATGGAACGCAAAGATCTCTCTTCTACATCGCTAACTCTTCTCAAGGTAACACCCGTAGGAGAGAAACCTTTTATACCGCCTCTTTGCGCTACGTTATCTGTAAGAGCTGCCAGCAAATTATGTGCCGACCCCACAGCGTGGGCATCTCCCGTGAAGTGTATGTTTACTTCGTCTTCTGGTTCTACTAAAGAAGCTCCTCCTCCAGTCCCGCCTCCCTTAATTCCAAATATGGGACCAAGAGAAGGCTCCCGCAAAGTAGCTGAGACATTTTTACCTAATCTCCCCATTCCTTGTGCCAAGCCAACTGTCGTTGTAGTTTTCCCTTCTCCAGCTGGAGTAGGTGTAATCCCAGTCACAACGATTAGCTTTCCTTTCTTAGTACCCTGCGACACTGCTGAAAGAGGTATCTTAGCTTTAAATTTCCCGTAGGGGATTAGGTTATCCCCGTCCAATCCAAGTGTTTGAGCTATTTCTGTTATAGGCTTCATTTAAAATAGACCTTTCGATTTAGTATCTTTTTTCGTGTACAGAATATCAGGCTATTGAGAATTGCGAACCCCATCCTGATAAAACCACACCCAGCATGTCACCATTATCAACATAACAGCAAGAATTCCTATAGCCACCTGACCACCAAACAAATCGGATACGACTCCGGCCGGTAAAACTCCCAGTGGCATCAGGCCAAAATTTAACATGAAAATACTCATAACTCTTCCTCGGTACCTTTCTTCAGATTTCTCCATGATCAATGTCATAATAATTGTTCTACGGCTGGCGTCTCCTAACCCCAGAGGCACCATAAATAAAACAGCCAACATATAAATAGGAATGACGGCTACCCCTAACAAACTCAAACCAGAAATAAAGGATCCAGCCAATAGTATTTTGCCTCTATTTTTGTTTCCATGGGCAGCTATATATATCGATCCCACTAATGCACCCAGACCCATGACAGACATAAGAAGCCCCATGGATTCGGGACCAAGCTTGTATACATCCACAACAAAAATTGGCATTAGAAACCTGAATGGTTGGGCCAAAACCGTCGTAGCAAGAGCCATAATCAACAAAACCATGATAAGCCGCTGACTCCTGACATACTTGAGTCCCTCTGTGATATCACTTAAAAGGTCCTTTATCTTCCCTTTCCCCTGAACATTATGGTTTTTTACGTCTGACTCTATTTCCCCTCTGTGTCTGACAAACAATGTTGCAATGCAGGATCCCAACGACAAAACGCCTATCAGGAGATAAACATTGCTTGGCCCAAAATATCCATAAAGAACACCAGCAACCGATGGAGCGGCGAGAGTTGTGGCACTCATGGCAGCTGTGTTCAAAGCCAATGCATTAGAAAGCAGCCCTTTACCAACCAATTGTGGAATCAAGGCCTGCCTTGCTGGCATCATGAGCGCAAACACAGCTCCTTGCATAATTGATGAAACCAGTAAATGGAACCATTCAATCCGTTCAGTTCTGATTAGTACGAAAACAGAGAATGCGATCAAAGCTGCCACTATCTGGCCAGCTTGGATAATACGTTTGCGATTAACACGGTCTGCAAGTACCCCTCCAAATAAAGGTAATACCAACATCGGTATCGAAGCACCTACATTTACCAAACCTAGAAGAGAACCAGAGCTCTCCATGTCATAGACAAGGTATCCTCGAGACAGCATCTGCATCTGCATCGCAGACATTAGGGCCAGGACCCCTAACCACAAGAAGAAGAAATCTCTAGATTTCAATGATTCAAATGTTCTTGAGAAATTCAGTCTTGCCCGTCCTTTCAATACTGTGGAACTTTCCCACAATCCAAACAACGGGTACAGGTTACAGTAAGAAGTAGTGTTGGGGGTCCGGGCTGCGGAGTACTCTCATCTGTTAGAAACAGAAGGTCCCCGCAGGTGTTCAACCCGGACCCGAGTTTTTACCAAAGAGGTTATATCCCGATTATAATACTTAGGATAACGATCTGTTTGGCTAAGGTATTGAAAAACAGTTGAGGAGGAAGCTTGGGAAATACATTCGGACAGGCTTTTAGGGTGACAACGTGGGGAGAATCTCATGGTGACGCTGTCGGAGTTACAGTCGATGGTTGCCCTCCACTCTTAAATCTAACAACTGAACTGATACAGAACCAGCTGGATAGACGTAGACCTGGTCAAAGTGAAATCTCCACCCAGAGGCGTGAGGGAGACAAAGCTGAAATTTTATCAGGTGTGTTTGAAGGCAGGACACTTGGAACCCCTATTTCCATAGCTGTATGGAATTCTGATGCACGAAGCAAAGACTACGACGAAATGAAGTCTCTCTATAGACCCTCACATGCTGACTATACCTACCAGGCAAAATATGGCGTAAGAAATTGGAAAGGTGGAGGAAGATCTTCTGCTAGAGAAACTATCGGAAGAGTAGCGGCTGGAGCAATAGCAAGGTCATTTTTAGAGCTCGAATACGGCACTCAAATTATTGGCTACGTAAAACGGGTAGCTGACATCGAGGCTGATATAGACCAAGATAGCACCCAGGAAAGCGACGTAGAAAGCAACATCGTTAGATGTCCAGATCAGTCAACAGCAGAGCTAATGATCGAGGCAATTAAGGTGGCCCGCAAAAATGGGGATTCTCTAGGGGGCATAGTTGAATGTGTAGTAAAGAATGCACCTACGGGTTTGGGGGAACCAGTTTTCGATAAGCTTGATGCTGAACTCGCTAAGGCGATGGTATCACTGCCAGCATGTAAAGGATTTGAGATAGGATCTGGGTTTTCCGGCACATACTCCACAGGGTCTCAACACAATGACCCATTCGTTATGAAGGGTGATCGAGTTGGAACTACCACCAACAACTCCGGTGGCATACAAGGTGGTATTAGTAACGGGGAACCAATAATTTTCAGATCTGCATTCAAGCCGACTGCCACCATAATGAAAGCGCAACAAACCGTAGATGTCTTTGGAAACGAAATAGAGATGAAGGGTAGGGGACGACACGACCCATGCGTTCTCCCAAGAGCCGTTCCTATAGTGGAGGCAATGGCCTCTCTAGTTCTGGCGGATCATGCTCTCAGACACCGCGGACAGACAGGAAATTAAGACTGGAGATACACTCCCCAGTCTTAATTCACAATCTCTATAACTAGACAACATACCTAGACAACAGGGGAGGATCCGCCATCGACGTTAACAGCTGTACCGGTGATATAGCTCGCCTTCGACGATGCAAGAAAACACATTAGATCTCCCGCCTCATGTGCCTCTCCTATTCGACCAAGTGGAACATTTTTTCCTACTACTTTCCAATGATCTTCAAGGGAATAGTTTGAATCTTTCGCATTAGCTGCTTCCCATCTGGCCCTATGCTGCCCAGATTTAAGTACACCAACGCATACTGTGTTGACACGTATATTAAATTTTGCCAACTCTCCCGCCCAGGACTTTGTGAGAGATATTCCGGAGGCCCGAGACAATGAAGTTGGTTGCCCGCCAGGGCCAGAAGCCTTACCGCCAGGAGTTGTAGTGTTTATTATTACTCCGGCATCCGATTTTTTCAGATGAGGAAGCACGGCTCGTGCGCAGTAGACCGCCCCATAAATTTTGATTCCGAAATCGACCCGTAGATCTTCATCAGTCATTTCTTCCAAAGTGGTGGCAGAGGAAGTTCCTGCGTTGTTTACTAATATATCTATTTGACCGTACTGAGATATAACTTCATCTACCATGGACTGAACATCAGATTCCACCGAAACATCGGTAGATATTCCTATGGCCTCTCCATTTGACACCTCTTTAATCTCGGCTATAGCTGCGTCCAGTTTCGACTGAGTACGACCTACAATCGCCACTTTTGCGCCCTCTGACGCCATAGAAATGGCCGCGGCCTTACCTATCCCGTCGCTACCTCCGGTTATTATCGCCACCTTATCTTTCAAACCCAAATCCATTTCAAAGCTCCTTTTCTTTTTCACTTCCGTATGATTCCAATAATAAATCAGTCACATACTTAACTTCTAATTCCAAACCTGATTCCCTAATTCCATTTTCGAACTGTATATAACACCCTGGATTGGCAGTTGCTATTACCTTAGCCCCAGTTGACACAACATTTTCCAATTTCATTGCAAGAACTTTTGAAGACATATCGCCTTCAGAAATCATGTATGTTCCACCAGCACCACAACAGATATTAGCACTAGGTAACTCCCTAAATTCCACACCATCCAAACATTTCAATATCTCCCTCGGCTGATCCCTGATACCCTGAACATTGGCTAAATGGCAAGAGTCTTGGTATGTAACCGTTTTATCAATAAAGGAATCTCCGCATTCCCAATCTGATTCAACGAGCAGTTCATGGATATCCCTCACACGGGAAGCAAAAGTTTTAGCTTTATCCGAATACTCTTCGTCTTCCTCAAGTAATTCAGGATATTCCTTCAACCTAGCTCCACATCCTCCTGACATATTCACTATTTCACACTCATTTTCCGACTGAAAAGCATCTATGTTTTTTCTAGCCAACACCCTTGCAGTTTCGAGATCTCCAACATGGGAATTAATGGCCCCACAGCAAACCTGATTTTCGGGGATCTGAACATCAAATCCATTCACGTTCAACACTTTTATAGCCGATCTCATTTGGTTTCCATGTGTAAGTGGCATTACACATCCAGAAAGCATAAAAATTTTCTTTGTGTTTCCTTCCACAGTTTTGAATGTTTGATTTTCAGCAACTAGGGGTTTTCCATGTATAAAAGGAGTTTTAATCTCCAATCGAAAAAGTTTTTTTGATATCAAATTGATTACTTTTGACCTACGAATGACCTTCTGTAGGCCACTATTTTGATAGATTCTTAGTAAAGAAAAAACTCCTCTTAACAGCTTTGGACTCATTACAATTTTTCTGAAGACAATTTCATACGCTAATTTCTTAAAAAAATTAAGCTTGTCTTTCGACTTGAATTGATTTTGGGTCGCCTCAATAAGATGTCCATAGGGGACTCCTGAGGGACAAGCCACTTCACAGGCTCTACATTGGATGCATAGATCCCAATGCCGTTCGACCCCGCTGTCGAATGGAAGACGGTCTTCGTTAACAGCTTTCATTAACGCGATTCTTCCACGTGGAGATTCTGTTTCCAGTCCCGTGGCCAGATATGTAGGACAGGCCTGCAGGCAAAAGCCACAGTGGACGCACTTGTACAAGTCCGACTCTTCTACCCAGGTGTCCACCCCTATTGCTCCAGATGAATCTGTCAATTCAAATTCTCCCTATCATTGGAAGGTAACAAATCTGCCAGGGCTCAGTACAAAATCTGGATCATATGTTGCCTTTAGTGACTCCATTAATTTGATCGATGATATTTGGTCTCTATCCCATACGTCCAAAACAGACTTCCATTCGGTTGGGAGGTCTTCAACGATCAACCAAGACTCGATTTCATGCAAGGATTCTCTTAACTTTTGAATCACACCTATAGATTCATCTCGCAATTGTGTCCCCGGGAGACGAATATTGCAAAATATAGCACCAAAGCCAGGTTCTGAATTTATTGATAATAAGCAACCTGTGTTTTCCAATGAAGACCATATGATTCTTACAGCATGTTCGACCTCTGAAGGAGTACAAGACGATCTAGTGTTGATCTTTATGTATTCTCCACTATCAACACATTTAACCGACTGATTAAGAACATCAATCCAAAGTCGATCCGACTCGGGCTGCTCAATTATTTCGATACTCGTGCTGTGGTTCCTTCTTCCTATTTCCCTTATCAAGTCTATCTGCCTTTTAAGAGCCCTTTCTCGGCCACCGATACGAACCAAAGATTTGCACACAGTTGATGACTTTTCAAAATCATGAGAACAAATTAGTGATAGGGGCATTACATAAGATTTATAAACCTCTTGGGCGAAGTCGTATGCGAGAGATATCTCATCAAACTCAATATCGAGGGTGGCTTCACGTACAGGCTTAGGAGTGAGTTTAAAAGATACTTTTGTTATTACCCCAAGGTTACCAAACGCACCAATGTGCAAACGGGCCATATCGTACCCGGATACATTTTTTACAACCTGACCTCCACTCTTAATTAAAGTGCCGTTTGGAAGTGCCACTTCCATACCTATTACTGAATCTCTGGGATGGGCGAGCTGCCACTTCAAAAACCCTGGGGCATTCGAAGCTATAACGCCTCCGATCGTAGCCTGATCAGGAAATGGAGAGTCGATTGCAAGAAATTGCCCGTGTTCACTTAACACAGAACGTAGTTTTTCTAATGTGATTCCAGCTTCAACTGTGCAGGTAAGATCGGCAGGGTTGTGTGAGACTATAGAATTTAATTTTCCTATCTTTAAAGCAATGTCGTATTTAGAAGGCGCTCCACCAACTTCAAGGCGGGTTCCTCCACCAATGGGTATTACTGCGTGACCTTCAGCAGAACTTTCCTCAAGTCTTGATGAAAGTTCCAAGGCATTTGATGGATTTTCAACTGCTACTGAAGGATCAATGCCGTCGACTCTAACACTTATGTCCCTCTGATTTGGCATCTTATATGTAAGCTCCAGGTCCCACACGAGCTATAGCCCGGGCCTGAGAAATATCTCCACACGCTGCACCCGTGGGAAAAATTTTGCCAGGGTTAAGTGAGTCGTTGGTATTAAATGCTAGCTTTAAAAGTGTCATCGCTGCCATATCTTCTTCAGTGAACATAAAAGGCATCTGTTCTTGCTTCTCTAAACCTATCCCGTGTTCCCCAGACAAGACTCCTCCAGCTTCTACGCATATCTTAAGAATCTCCGCACCTATAGCCAAAATCTTCTCTGTATCTCCCGGTTTTCTTTCGTCAAAAAGTATCGAAGGATGTAGATTGCCATCCCCGGCATGAAGTAAATTGGCGATTTTATATCCAGATCTCTCTGAAAGTTCATTTATTTGCCTCAAAACATCAACCAACTTGGTTCTTGGAATCGTTCCGTCAACGAGATAGTAGTTAGGGGCTAGGCGACCAAGCGCTCCCAATACACCCTTACGGCCAGCCCAGAGTTTTTCTCTTTCTTCAGGGTCTGTGGCTTCACGAATTTCCAATGGGCTGAATTCTCTACAAATTGACTCTATCTCTTCAGACTCCTCCTCCACAGACTCATTCAATCCATCCAATTCAACCAGCAGGACAGCACCTGCCCCTTCGGGATAACCGGCGTTAACAGCGGCCTCAGCCGCCTCAATACAAAAATGATCCATCATCTCAATAGCGGCTGGAACAATACCGGCTCCAATAATCCCCGTTACCGCAGAACTAGCTGTCTCTACGTCGTCAAAAACCACCAGCATAGTTTTGGTTGTTTCAGGAATTCTTAGTAGGCGTACTACTATTTTCGTAGCAATAGCGAGGGTACCCTCTGACCCAATGGTGATTCCTCTAAGGTCATTGCCAGGATAATCTCGATCCTTCCCTCCAAACCAAGTAATGGAACCGTCAGCAAGAACAACTTCCATTCCCACAACATGGTTAGTCGTTACACCATATGCCAGACAATGAGGGCCTCCGGAGTTTTCAGCAATATTTCCGCCAATGGTGCAAGCCCTTTGACTTGAAGGGTCCGGAGCGTAATAGAGTCCCATGGGTCCAGTGTGAAGTGACAAATCTAAATTAACTACGCCAGGCTCAACAACAGCAATTCTATTGGTTTCGTCTACTTCCAATATACGGTTAAGCCTAGACATGGCTATTACGATGCCACCTCTTTCTGCAACTGCGCCTCCACTTAGGCCAGTACCGGCTCCTCGAGCTACTATGGGAAGGTCGTGCTCCCTAGCCAATTTAACCACCTCTGACACCTCTTTCGTATCTGAAGGAAGTACTACCAGAACAGGAAATGCTTTGTCCACAGAACCATCATATTCATAAACCATAAGGTCAGCTTGTTCTGACAAAACATAGTCTTGCCCTACAACTTTCTTAAGGTCTTCTATTAATTTATCCACTTTTCCACTCACCTCGCACCTTAATTTTAAATCCAGCTATATGATTCTTTGGCGCCCCCACTGGTGGGTTGACTTAAAGTTTAAGCTTTAAGTCTATATAAGTGAATCTAGGAGTACGGGATTTTGAATACAACTGGACAAAGTATGAAAGAAGCAATAGTCAATGGGAATACTTTGATGGGCATTTCAATGATGTTCTACAGTCTCCCTTTGATCGAAATGTTTGGTCGCCTTGGTTTCAAGTGGGTTCTCTTAGATTGCGAGCATGGTTCGTTAAGTCTTTCAGAGGTAGAAAATATGGCAATAGCAGCACGATCAGCTGGTATTCACTCAATTGCAAGACCCCGGACAAACAGTCCTGCTGACATAACTGCTGTTTTAGATAGAGGTGTCACGGGGGTTCAAGTACCACATATAACGACTGGAGAGGAAGCCCAACTAGCTATAAATGCCGCCTTATTTCACCCGTTGGGAAATAGAAGTCTGGCTATCGGTACACGAGCATCGGAATATGGCATTAGTGTCGAAACCTCTGACTACGTTTCTGAGTCAAACAACACAACCGTAATTGCTTTACAAATAGAGGATAAGGAAGCTGTAGATAACATCGATGACATTTTAGATACCGAAAATGTTGACATTTTCTTCGTAGGGCCTTCAGACCTTTCAGAATCATTGGGCTATCCAGGAAAAGCATGGCAGACCCCGGTCAGGGAAATAATATTTGAAACGCTCGAAAAAATATGTGGGAGAGGTAGGGTCCCAGGTATAGCAGCTCCACCGACTATGCTTCCTGAAATGGTGGGCCTAGGCTGTCAATACATATATACCCATGTGAACACCGTCTTATCGGAAGGTGTAAAAAAATTTGAAGTCATGGATAAATAATCTATCTAATGAGAAATTGATGCTTGGGAGGATTAGTCTCTTGAAGATCATATCTACTTGGGTCCCACACCTCCATATTTGATCAAACCTAAACAGTAAAATGTATTTAAGTCTGATCAGTCATGCTTCTAGACTAATCCTTTTGAATATCCAGGTGTCAGGACAAGTTTGGAAGCTAAATTCCTTTAAGCTGTGACAAAAACTCAGCAGGGGAGTGCACTGGAAGTTGGCAAGAATAGTCCCTACATAAGTAAGCCGTGGACTTGTCACAAAACTCATCAATCCTTCCCTCACTTATAGGTGAATAGAGCGCTTTCGAAACATCTGTAACATTTTTTTCTTGAATGAAGCCGAAAAGAACACGATTTGGGAGGTAAACACTCCCTAAAGCCTCCAGAAAGCCTTCTGAACTCTCATAATTTGGAACGCTAATCATCACTTCAACTGAAGAATCTAGTGAATTCCTCGCGGTTCTTAACAAATTCGCAAATGATAACGGCGATGAGAAGGCGGTATTAGACGTTTTATCCAATATTGATATAACAATATTATTATATTTTGGATTTCCTGTTAGAGTACTTAAGAGGGAAAGACCTTCTAACGCCTGAGATAAGCCGCTAGGCACAGCATTATCGAATATATTCCTGGGTCTCATAGGAAGAAAGGGGTCATCTGCCTTTACGTCATATGGAATTGGTGACTCATCGTCCCAGAAGGTTTCTAGCATTGACTCCGCTATCTTTAGGGCTTCAAGCAACCATTTTTGATCTAGAGTTATTTCGTGCACTTTTATACAGGCCAAAATAACTGAAGCATAATCTTCTAAATAGGCTGATCCTGAGCATTTATTTTCTCTGTAAGATCGAAATAACTCACCAAACTCATATGCTATCTTTAAGCACGTTTTTATGTTTTGGATTGCTGCATATTTCAGTTCATTATGGCCTGTCGCCAAAAATCCATCGGCCAATGATTGGACCATTAGGGCATTCCAAGATAAAACCGCTTTATCATCTGTAAAAGGCCGAGTCCTCAACGAACGGCTTTTCAGTAATTTTTCCCTTCTGGAAGATCCAATAGTCAGATCCAGTGCAAGTGTATCCCCTTCAATGAGGCGATTTTTCAATGTCCCAGAGGGATGCAAGATATTTCGCCCTTCGAAATTCCCCCGTTTAGTGACATTAAAATCACTTGCAAGGCGTTCGCATTCCTCGAAGCCAACTAGTGCTATGAGTTCATCTACATCCCAAGTGTAATAGGATCCTTCTTCCCCATCAGTATCAGCATCCTCAGCAGAATAGAAAAGTCCATTATCTGAAGTCATCTCCCTCAAGACATACTGATATATATCCAAAGCTACCGATTTATAAATACTCTTCCCAGTGGCTTGATAAGCGTGAATATAGACTCGAGAGAGTAGGGCGTTGTCGTATAACATTTTTTCAAAGTGGGGAACAATCCAAGCTCTGTCTGTTGAATATCTGTGAAACCCTCCGCCCACATGATCGTATATTCCGCCCGAATACATGGACAATAAGGAATGTTCCACCATTTGCAAAGCTTTAGTATCTGAGTTATCTCTGTGAATTTGTAAGAGTAGCTCCAATGCAAACGGTTGAGGAAACTTAATCGGATTCCCGAAACCTCCAAGTTCCCAATCGAACTGAGATTCCAGCATACTCACCAGCGCTTCCGATTCCTTGGGCATCGTCTCCCTGTCATCCTCGTTAGCATCTAATAATGTTAACGCTGTCAGATGTTCCAACACATGCTCCCCAGTACTAGAAAGTTCGGGTTTTCGGTTTTTGTAAGCGTCCGATATGCTTTGAAGTATCTGAGGGAACCCAGGGTGTCCTCCTCGAGGCTCCGGAGGGAAATATGTCCCTCCGAAAAATGGCATCCGGTCAGGGGTCAAGAACACCGTAAGCGGCCACCCACCTTGTCCGATCATGGCTTGAACGGCCGTCATATAGATGTCATCAACATCGGGCCTTTCTTCCCTGTCTACCTTTATATTTACAAAATTGGCATTCATCAGAGCATTTTCGAAAGATTCACGCTCCATCACATGACACCAGTGACAAGCTGAGTAGCCTATACTCAGCAAAATGGGAAGATCCATAGCTGCAGCTTTTTCGAACGCCTCATTGCCCCAGGGATACCAATCGACTGGGTTTTCAGAATGCTGCAGCAAGTATGGACTGGATTCATTGAGCAACCTGTTAGACATTTTGCAAGGATCCTTTTTCTTGCACCAAAGCTCTTGAGGGACTCTAAGATCGGTGGAGGCAGTGTTTATCTGGAACTACCGTCAAATAGAACACCAACAACTAACTATGGCGTCCCTGGAGGGATTTGAACCCCCGGCCCACTGCTTAGAAGGCAGTTGCTCTATCCACTGAGCTACAGGGACGCGCATGCATATATTTTCCTTTTAAAGTAAACATTGGTCAATCCATACTTTATGATTAATAGCATTAAGCAACCTTTTCGTCTATTGTGAAAAGATTAGAAAAGTCAAAGAAATGATTGAAAACCCATTGACACTGGTTCGGTTGTATCTTTAATATTCTTGGACGTTGATAACCCTAATTGGAGGGCAGGATGGTAAATAGGAAAACAAAAAAGATGTTGGCTGTGGAAGAGCGCTTCAGACAGCCACTAGAAAAAATGCTCCCTGAGATGGTCACGGAACAGGGTCTTACGGCAACTGCTGATTATCTCGGCGTAAGTAAAGCTACACTCGGATATTGGTTGCTGAAATTCAGAATTGACGTGAGAAGAGTCGCTCTGGCTCCAGGGGATTCTCTGCAGATAACGCGGTTAGATCAATAGTCCAAATTGAACAAAATTCAAAACTAAAGCCCAGATTTACGGATCTGGGCTTTAGTTTTCTTGTGCGCAGTAAATTATCTAGTAGAAAAATAATATCTATCTGCGTTCAGCCTCTCGGGCCTCTCTTCTTCGATCCCTTTCCGCGACGGCCCTTCTCTTATCGAACCTCTTTTTCCCTCTACCAACGCCAAGTTGTATCTTAGCGTAATGTCCTGATATATAGATTTTCAAAGGGACAATGGTATAGCCCTTTTGCTTCGCAGTTTCTGAAAATCGTCTAAGT